>CAYLXS010000192.1:0-1521 GCA_964387765.1 uncultured Syntrophaceae bacterium | reverse complement strand
GTCTGTTCACGATAGCCGGAGGAATTGTCGTGAGTGGTTCACTGAAAGGCACCCCTGCAGTCAATACAGTCATGCTGCTGATAGGCACAATTCTGGCATCCTGTGTGGGCACAACAGGGGCAGCCATGGTTATGATAAGGCCGGTTCTCAGGGCGAATAAAGATCGTCTGAAGAAGTCTCATATTGTCTGTTTTTTTATATTTCTTGTCGCAAATATAGGCGGTTCTCTCACTCCGCTGGGTGACCCCCCCCTCTTTCTCGGATTTCTCCATAATGTTCCATTCTTCTGGGTGACAACGAACATACTCCCTCACATGCTGACCGCTTCGGGGATACTGCTGGTAATGTTTTTCATCTTTGACACCTTTTACTACCGGAAGGAGAAGAAACAGGTGGAGAGCAGACTTGCAGAAGAAAAGATTCCTCTCAAGATAGAGGGTCTTATCAACTTTGTGTTTCTCGCAGGTGTGGTCGCTCTCGTGCTGATGAGCGGTTACTTGAAACTGGGACATTTCACCATCTCAGGAGTGCATCTCGAGTATCAGAGTATCCTGATGGATCTCGGTATCATAATGTTGGGTGCTCTTTCCATGGTATTTACCTCCAAGGCATTAAGAGAGGCCAATGATTTCAGCTGGTTTCCCATTGTGGAGGTGGCGAAGCTGTTTGCCGGCATATTCATGACAATTATCCCGGCGCTGGCAATATTGAAAGCGGGAAATGCAGGCGCCCTGTCCGGACTTGTAGCTATGGTAAAAGAACCCTACCACTACTTCTGGGTCACAGGTATATTGTCATCCTTTCTTGATAATGCCCCCACATATCTTACTTTTTTTAATCTTGCCCTCGGTAAACTTGGCATTACAGAGGTTATGGTGCCAGGCGCGCTCGCAGTGCACGCGGTTACAACAAATCCGGAGTTTATAACATATCTGAAAGCCATTTCCGTGGGAGCCGTTTTTATGGGAGCGAATACTTATATAGGCAATGCCCCCAACTTTATGGTAAAGTCCATAGCAGAGGAAGCTGGTATAAATATGCCCAGCTTCTTCGGATATATGATAAAATACTCAATTCCTATTCTCGTTCCAGTTTTTATCCTCGTTACCTTTATATTCTTTTAGCGGGGAGGAAGAAAATATGGAGAGAAAGGCGTATCAGGCATGAACAGAGAATATTGCGAGGTAGTAGTAGAGGGATCACTCAATCTCATCAGGGGGTTTGTGGTTGGATTCCTTGAGGGACGAGGGATCCAGGGTGAAGCGATCTTCGGCGAGGATCACCATGTGGAAAATGAGGGCAAATTCGGCCAGATGCTGCGTCTTATCGGTGTCAAGGGGAACCGCGTTCACCTTATCGTCGGTACCGGATTCCACAAGCTCCTGGAGGGGGCTCTGGAGAAGCGGAAGGAAGAGCTTGCGCTGAAAATAATATCCGAGAAGAAGATCAGACAGGCGTCCTTTGGGTTCCGTTACCGGGCATATACCAGGGAACTGGGGGAAAAACTGATGGCCCTGTTCG
>CAYLXS010000191.1:0-1545 GCA_964387765.1 uncultured Syntrophaceae bacterium | reverse complement strand
TAACGCACTTCTCCGGTTTGTGACTGGATATCTCGATTGCCTCATCCAGAAGCGGTTTGTAGGAAATGATCTTCTTCCCTTCAATGCCGCAGGAAGCTGAGACAATAACCTTCGGTTTCGCATCATCTATTCGGATTGCCAGTTCGTTGGGCGCAAATCCTCCGAAAACCATGGAATGCACTGCACCTATCCTCGCGCAGGCAAGCATGGCAACCGGGGCCTCCGGTATCATAGGCATATAGATAATAACAGTATCTCCCTTTGATACTCCAAGATCTCTAAGAACGCCTGCAAACAATGAAACAGTATCGAGGAGTTCGCTATAGGTAAATTTCCTGACTGTATCTGTTACAGGGCTGTCGTAGATTATGGCTGTCTGGTCCCCCCGCCCATTTTGTACATGATAATCCAGTGCATTATAGCAGGTATTAAGCTTGCCTCCGACAAACCATTTGTAGAATGGCTTGTTGCTGCCGTCCAGTACCGTGTCCCACTTTTTCTCCCACCGCACCGCCTCAGCAGCCTCTCCCCAGAATTCTTCAGGATGATTGATGGAGCGTTCATAGATTTCCGAATAATCAGCTGTCATATTGTCCCCTCTTTTTGTTTATTTATTGCTTAATCAGCCCTTTCTTACCAGATTAGTCGCTTTAAGCTTTCGCAGTACGGGATAAATCTGATTGAAACTCATGCTGTATACCATCATCGTGTCTGTTTTATGTATATCCCCTAAAAATATTTTCAACAAAATCGATTTATAATATATTTTTCAAGAAAATATAGAGATAGAAACTATATGTCAAGATAATTGTTGACAACACTCGGGACCGAAAAATGGATAGAGGAAGAAGAGAAGAGATATCGCTGTCCCAATTGTGGCTATGAAGCTTTCAGGGGGGCAAGAAAATGCAGGAATTACAAAGGACTGTTAGACCTTGATTAGAGCCTTTATTCACAATCCCGACGAGTCGGGACGTTTTTCGCGCAGATGTTGGTATTAGCTTGAGCAAATTTGAAGTCAGAAGTCAGAATCCGGAATGTAAGCGGGGATTTTTATTCTGACTACTGATTTCTGAATTATAGTTTCGGTTTTGCCGCCTTAGGGTTTTATCCTCAATAACCACGCGTAGAGATTGAATAAATTTTTTTCTTGACACCCATCTTTGTTTTCTTTATGTTGAGAAAATGTGTTACAAGAAAAGACTTTCTATTTTAAAATTCTGGATTTGACTCTTCATGCAACAGTCAGGTTTCCGGTTTGTAAAATCCTTTTCAGAAAAAAGATTGGATACAGAGGTGTTTCTATGGATATGAAGCGGGAGTATTACGAGGACATTGAACTCATCGGAAGCGGGGTTGTTCTTTTCTGGTCCGCGGCATTTCTGATTTTACTCTTCACCCTTCCCCTCTACACACCATCCTATTACATTTATCTCCTGAATATCATAATAGTCAACGTGATACTCGCAGTGGGACTTAACATCCTTGTTGGATACACCGGTCAGATATCGCTGGGACATGCCGGTTTCTTTGCGATAGGGGCAT
>CAYLXS010000190.1:0-1568 GCA_964387765.1 uncultured Syntrophaceae bacterium | reverse complement strand
GCCTATACGCCGTGATAAACTTGATGCTGTCAGGAAAACAGCATCCTCGTAATTTTCAGTGATGTATTTTAACGCCCGCTGCTGGGCTCCGGTGAGGCGGGCCGTTTTCTCTGAGAGTAGTGAATTAAACGGCATGATGAAAGAATTCCTTCCTCTGCCTTATAAAAAAGAAATTTTTCTTTCTGATTTTCTACTATTTATGGTAATACGTGTCAAGCAATAAGATGCTCTTTACTTCCAAATTTGTATGTGTTAGGAGCGTTCTCTCCATAAAAAAACGTCGGGAGGTTTAAGATTGTAATGACAGACTGGGTATTAGCGATCAAGATTGCCTGCGGTGGTTTTAGCCTGGTTTTTATTATACTGGTAACACTGGCTATATCGATTGAGCTGACAAAGGTAATTACAAAGAGAATTATCAAAGACAAAAAATAACAGACGGCATCTGGTATTGGAGGGATAGAAGTGTTTGGATTATTAGAAAGCGGTTTTCATCTGTTTTACTGGGGCAATGCCCTGATGATTGTCATCGGGCTTGGGTTCATTTATCTTGCGATTGGAAAGAAGATGGAGCCCCTTCTCCTTATTCCTATAGGATTTGGCATGATACTGGTCAATCTCCCCCTTGGCGGTGTGATGGACTATGAGATGCAGTTAAGGGCTCCCCAGGCGGGTGTCGTCATGGAAGTTCAGATGAACGAGGAATCCCATTTTAAAAAGGGCGTCCCTGTCTGCAAATTAGACTCGGGAGAGGTAAAGACACCGGTTTTCGGAAGAATCGACTCTATCAGGGTATCACCCGGACAGAGAGTAGCGAAAGGAGATATAATAGCCTCCATTATCACGATGGAACAAACAGATCAGTCGGTACTGCCTACCAAACCCATCGGTCTGCTTTCCATAATATTCAAATTCGGTGTCATGTGGCAGATACTTCCGCCTCTTATGTTTCTCTGTCTGGGTGCATTGACCGACTTTGGGCCGATGCTTGCCAACCCAAAGACCCTGCTTCTCGGCGCTGCGGCTCAATTCGGGGTCTATCTGGCGTTTTTCTTTTCGCTCTTTTTCGGGTTTACACTGCCGGAGGCGGCTTCCATAGGGATAATCGGGGGCGCGGAGGGCCCGACTACGATCTATGTCACTTCAATACTCGCCCCGCATATCATTGGTGCCACCGCTGTGGCCTGTTATTCATATATGGCTCTCGTGCCCATCATCCTGCCGCCTGTAATATATCTCCTTACAACAAAAAAGGAGAGGGCCATCTATATGAAGCCTCAGCTCAGAAAGGTGTCAAAGCTGGAAAAGGTACTGTTTCCCCTAGTTGGAACCGTTATTGTCATACTCTTTGTTCCCTCCTCAGCGCCACTTATAGGGTGTTTCATGGTTGGGAATCTGTTCAGGGAATCCGGCGTTACTGAAAGACTCAGCAGTACGGCCCAGACAACCCTTGTTGATATCGTAACAATCTTTTTGACACTGGCCATCGGGGCATCGATGCCGGCACAGAACTTTCTCCAGCCGAAGACCTTGTTCATCCTGGTGCTGGGTGTGGTTGCCTTCGCGAG
>CAYLXS010000189.1:0-1606 GCA_964387765.1 uncultured Syntrophaceae bacterium | reverse complement strand
GTCTGTTCACGATAGCCGGAGGAATTGTCGTGAGTGGTTCACTGAAAGGCACCCCCGCCCTCAACACCATCATGCTGTTGATCGGCACGATACTCGCGTCATGCGTTGGTACGACGGGGGCGGCCATGGTCATGATCCGTCCGGTCCTCAGGGCAAACAAGGACCGTCTGAAGAAGACGCATGTCGTCTGTTTCTTTATATTCCTCGTGGCGAATATTGGTGGTTCTCTCACGCCGCTGGGCGACCCCCCTCTTTTCCTCGGGTTTCTCCACAACGTCCCATTCTTCTGGGTTACAACGAACTTACTGCCTCACATGCTGACCGCTTCCGGAATACTGCTGGTGCTGTTTTTCATCGTTGATACCTTTTTCTACCGGAAGGAGAAAAGACACCTGGAGAGCGGACCCGAAGAAGAGAAGATTCCCTTCAAGATAGAGGGTGTTATCAACTTTGTGTTCCTTTTGGGAGTCATCGGTCTTGTGCTGATGAGCGGGTACTGGAAACCGGGGCACCTCAACGTATTGGGAGTGCATCTGGCGTATCAGAGTATCCTGAGGGATCTCGGTATCATAACGATGGGAGCCCTTTCCCTGGTATTTACCTCCAAGGCCTTGAGAGAGGCAAATGACTTCAGCTGGTTCCCGATTATGGAGGTGGCCAAGCTGTTTGCCGGCATTTTTATGACGATCATTCCAGCGCTGGCTATACTGAAAGCGGGGAATGCAGGCGCCCTGTCCGGACTTGTATCTATGGTAAAAGAACCCTGCCACTACTTCTGGGTTACCGGCGCGCTGTCGTCGTTTCTTGACAATGCACCCACCTATCTTACCTTCTTTAACCTGGCCCTCGGAAAACTGGGTATTGCCGAATCAGCCGTGCCTGCCGCGCTTGCGGTGAAGGCGGTTACGGCCAATCCGGAGTTTATCATGTACCTGAAGGCCATCTCCGCGGGCGCGGTCTTCATGGGGGCGAATACATACATAGGCAATGCCCCGAACTTTATGGTCAAGTCGATAGCGGAAGAGGCTGGTATCAACATGCCCAGCTTTTTCGGATACATGATAAAGTACTCGATTCCCATCCTGATCCCCGTATTCATCCTCGTTACCCTTATATTCTTTTAGCGGGGAGAGGGAAGGTCTAGAGAGAAAGGCGTATTCGGTATGAATAAGGAATATTGTGAAGTGGTGGTAGAGGTAAAGGGATCACTCGATCTCGTCAGGGGATTTGTGTATGGATTTCTTGAGGGGAAGGGTATCCAGGGTGAAGCAATCTTCGGCGAGGATCACCATGTGGAAAACGAAGGCATGTTCGGCCAGGTGATGCGTCTTATCGGGGTCAAGGGGAACCGGGTTCACCTTATCGTCGGAGCCGGATTTTTTAAACTTCTGGAGAAAGCCTTGGAGCAGCGAAAAGAGGAGTTCGCGCTGGCGATAATCTCCGAGAGGAAGATCAGCCACGCGTCCTTCGGATTCAGTTACCGGGCATATACCAGGGAATTGGGGGAAAAACTGATGGCCCTGTTCGGAGATCTGCAGGAGGGGCTCCAGGTAAAGGATTATAAGCCCAAAGAAACCGTAATGCCGGAGGGCAAGGGCGTGGAGGG
>CAYLXS010000188.1:0-1607 GCA_964387765.1 uncultured Syntrophaceae bacterium | reverse complement strand
TGTCCCTACTTATGCTGAAACTGGCAAATTTACATAGATAACAACTCTTGACAACTACTCATCATATTGAGTAAGTTTACTCGCTACATTGAGTAAATTGTTAACTATTGGATAATACACATGTTTAAGAGACCTGTTTATAATGTTGTTTTCGAAAGAATCTCTGAGCCAAGGCGTTTTTTGTTCTCGATGAGGTTCAGAAGATTACCGGGTGGTCTGAAGCGGTTGAATTGATAAAGAAAGGAATGGAATGGAAGAATTCGAAGAACTTGAACCGAAATTAAAAGAGCTGCTGATTGAGACGATGAAGACAAGATCACCCTACTGGGCGCTTCTCGGAATGGAAACTGTCGATGTGAAAAAGGGGTGGGCAAAAGTAAGGCTCCCGTTTGAGAAAAAACTGCTTCAGCCTCTCGGTATTGCGCACGGTGGCGCGATCTTCTCCCCCGCCGATTCGGCCGTGGCCATGGCGCTGATCGGCCTGGTGGAACGGGATGAAATTTTCACAACCATAGAGATGAAGATCAATTACCTGATACCGTTTAAGGGGGGAGAAATTACGGCGGAGGCAAAGATCGTTTACAAGGGAAGCAAGACGGCCCTAGGGGATGTGGAGGTGAGAAACTCCGATGGCGATCTCATCGCAAAAGCCCTCGCGACATATATGATAATGAAAAATAATGGCTGATTGAAACTATTGATGCAATGGTAAAAAGTCTGTCATTCCCGCGTAGGCGGGAATCTATAGAGGATGACAATGGAAACATGGAGAAGGAAGATTGTCAGCGGATAGATCTACCTGTTTATCCAGTTACTTATAAAACCTTTGATTTCCGTTAAGATTGGTTTTTTGATATGAACTTTCAGGTAGAGGTCGCCGGGCTTTGCCCCTCCGCTCCCTTCTTCTCCCATACCGGCAAGTCTGATTTTCTGGCCGTCACTGATACCCGCGGGTATCTTGATCATGATTTTTTTGTCTCTCTTCCAATTGGTGTATTCGTACTGTCCACCTTCGTGCGCCTTTTGCGGGCTCAGACGGACAATATCGACAATATCTCTTCCGATTTCCGGCAGATTGACCCCACTTATTTTTTTGAAGGCATACCGGATTATTTTTCCCAGCCCTCCTTCCATATGGGGAAACTGGATAGTGTTTTCTCCGCCTTTTCCCAGATCGCCTGTAAAAACATACCCGCTTCCGTTCATGCCATTGTTTCTGAACTCAAAGGCGCTGTATTCGTTTCCGTAGGCTTCCCTGAATATGGTGTCAAAACCGCGAAGGCCGAATGAGCGGGCAAGTTCCTCGAAAATCCTGTTTATATCGGAATCTCTGAATATGTCCTCATCGGTATAGTTCTGTCTGAATTGACTGTAAGCCGATGAACCATAGCGGTCTCTCATCAGGTCATAGGTTTGCCGTTTCTCGGGATCTGAAAGGACAGCATAGGCCTCGTTGATGGACTTCATCTTTTCGGCTGCTTCCGGATCTCCATTATTTCTATCGGGATGATATTTCAGGGCCTGGCTGCGGTAGGCTTCTTTTATTTTCTCCGCTGCTGCATCGTTTTCTATTTCGAGTGTCTGATAGTAATCTGTATGTTCCATTT
>CAYLXS010000187.1:0-1621 GCA_964387765.1 uncultured Syntrophaceae bacterium | reverse complement strand
AATGTTACCTTCATCTTTTCCACGCATGATCAGATGGTGATGGATTATGCCAGGCGGCTCGTTCATATCAGGGATGGCCTGGTGGCGGATGATCAGGTGAAGGACTGATGTAATCGTGAATAAACCGGACATAATAAGCCTCAAAATCATCGGGTTTCTGCTGATCGCGTTGTTCATATGCGGAAATGCAGACACTTCGCCGGCCCTGGCCGACTCCGGGGTCCCGCCCGTCCAGCCTGAAACTTCAAAAACCCTTTTAAACGCCATAGAGACGAAGTGGGGTGGTTACATAAAATGCCGTGGGGTTGTTTCATGGCCCGACGACGACTCATTGTACGGCCTCGTGGGAGCGGGAACATACTATGACGGAAGCGTTGAGGGTCGTCTTAAAAACCGCTTCTATCTCGGTTCATCGGTCTATCTTGATACACACTATGAGATTATCCTTTCGGGCGGAGATACGAGGAGGAAACAAAAAGAGCTGGAAATGCTCTTACCGGGTTCTGTTATAGGAAATTACCTGACAGGCGACGTTGAAGATGATCGCCGTCTTATGGATCTTACGAAGACGCTCAAGGACCATGATGATTATATCCTCTATCATCGACTCGACCGCCTTTCTCTGACGGTTCAGCAAAGGCGGTTTGTTGCTCGTATGGGGAGACAGGCCGTCACCTGGGGAAACGGTTTTCTTTTTAATCCGATGGATCTTTTCAACCCCTTTGCACCCACGGATATAGAGCGGGAATACAAGATCGGAGATGATATGGCCCATGTTCAGGTTGCCTTCGGGGAATCAGGAGATGCGCAGTTTCTCTACGTGCCGAGACGCGACCCGGCAACAGGGAAAGTGGAAGGAAGTCAGGACTCCCTGGCAGGAAAGATTCATTTCGCGAAGGGTACGACCGAATTTGATATTATGGCCGCGAAGCACTTTGAGGAACAGGTCATCGGCACCGGCTGTTCGGGGTATTTCGGGGATGCGGCATGGCGTTTCGATGCCACATGGACCTTCACCGATGAAGAAAGCAACGAGAACAACTTCCTGTCTCTCGTCGCCAATACAGATTATTCCTGGGTCTGGTGGGATAAGAATTTCTACGGATTCGTGGAGGTATTTTACAACGGCCTGGGTGATGATAACTACTTTGAATCTATCATGAACAACGGTATTATGGAACGTCTCGACCGCGGGGAACTGTTCACACTGGGCCGCTATTACCTTGGCGGGCAGATCAGGATGGAGGCGCATCCTCTGGTCAACATCTTCTTTACCGTTATCAATAACATGAATGATCCGTCAGGCATACTTCAGCCACGCCTTACATGGGATATCACTCAGGATCTCCAGCTTACCTGTGGCGGGAATATATTCTACGGGGGACGGGGCACAGAATATGGCGGCTTCAAAATGTCACCTTCCGAGATCCTGATTAAAACGCCCGACAGTGCCTATATGTGGCTTGCCTGGTACTTTTAGATTTCGGCATAAAATTGAGAGAAACGATATGAAGGTACTTGGAATCATTATTTTTCTGGTTATCGTCACATGCATTGTGTTGTACGCGGAGAATCCTGTTCCATTCGACGAGGCCCGGTGGCGAAAGGATGTGGAAAATCA
>CAYLXS010000186.1:0-1648 GCA_964387765.1 uncultured Syntrophaceae bacterium | reverse complement strand
CCCCTGCGGCCCACGGCGCCGGGATCTTCTCCGCCATGCCCGGGGTCAATAACCACTATTTTCTTTTCCAGTACCTTGACCTTCTTCCGCTCATCACTTTGCTTTTTCTCCACGTCCGGAAGCACTACGTCAATAACGATACGATATGGTTTGCTGGGTATTTTCTTAAGCTTAAATGCGTTGATTTCGACATTGTCCGCTACCTGCAATTCCATCCTGACCCCTCCCTTGGGCAGAGAAGTCAGAATGATCCCCTTGACAGCAGGTTTATCAATGTCGTACGTATGGGGAATCCTATCGGGTAGAACCGCGTCTTTCATGTTGACATATATTCTGTGATCCTCCCGTGCAACAGTATAAGACGTCTTACCACTCACATCTAAAACAACCCTCGTCTGATCCGGAGCTGTCCAGTGCCTGACACTGAGTATGTCTACCGAACCGAATGCCTCAGGACAGACCACAGTCACCAAAAGCAGAATCAAAAGAAAAACAACGTGGAATATTTTTTTCATTACGTTCCGGACACCTCTCCTATTTTCAAAGCGGAAGTCTAACAGTTTTACCCTGGGTTTACAACCCTGTCCGGATTTTCATTCAGAAAAAGGGTTGACAACAGTACACTCAAATGACATTTATACCACAAGAAATTGCTGGAATGATCTATGAAGATAAAAAATATATTCGGAAAAAACAAACCCACCCTCTCATTCGAAGTCTTCCCGCCATCAAGGGATGGTAATATGGAAGAACTGTACCGCGTAATCGGTGAACTTGCAGAACTGAAACCCGATTTCTTCTCCGTCACCTATGGAGCAGGAGGCAGCACACGGGAAAAGACAGTGGAGATCGCCTCGAAAATCAGGGATGATTTTGAAAGAGAGGCACTGGCACATCTGACATGCGTTCAGGCAACCGGATCTGACATATTACAGGAGCTTGGCAAACTGAAAGATGCAGGGATAGAAAACATCCTTGCCCTGAGGGGAGACCCCCTAAAGGGTAATGATACCTTTGTCAAGACAGAAGGCGGTTTTGAATATGCCAGCGAACTGGTGGAATTTATCAAACTGAACGGTGATTTCTCCATAGGTGTCGCGGGCTATCCCGAGGTACATCCTGAAGCGCCCGATATGGAACATGATATTATCAACCTGAAAAAGAAGATCGACGCGGGAGCGGATTTTATAATAACCCAGATGTTCTTCGATAATGAAGACTTCTACCGGTTCCGCGACAACATAATATCAGAGGGGATACACGTTCCCATAATCCCGGGAATCTTTCCGATCTTCAACTATAAACAGATATCGCGCGTAGCCTCACTCTGCGGCGCAAAGATACCCTCAAAACTGCATGATAAATTATCCCGGATAAGCGACAGGAGTGAGGAGGTGGAAAAATACGGCATAGAACATGCCCTCCGCCAGAGTGAAGACCTTTTGAAAAATGACGTTTCGGGCCTGCATTTTTACAGCATGAACAGGAGTCGGCACGTTATGCGCATTACACAGGAACTTTTCAAAAAATAATGCACCCGTAAAAATCAAATTTACCGGCATTCTAAACAAGGGCGATTAGCTCAGTTGGATAGAGCGTTGGCCTCCGAAGCCAAAGGTCGTGGGTCCGAATCCCACATCGCCCTCCA
>CAYLXS010000185.1:0-1672 GCA_964387765.1 uncultured Syntrophaceae bacterium | reverse complement strand
TTGACAAATCACCGGCTATTATAGCCTCCATGTTCGACAGGATCGCTTCCACCTATGATCTGCTCAATTTCACACTTTCATTCTCCATGGATGAGCGCTGGAGAAAAACTGTCATATCGTCTCTGAATATTAAGGATGGTGACAAGGTACTTGACATAGCAACCGGTACCGGAGATATGGCGACCCGCGCCTGCAAGACAGCCGGGTGCACAGTCACAGGCCTGGACATATCCCGCAGGATGCTGGATATTGCCGCTCAAAAAAACAAAAACTTCCTCAGGCGTTTCCTTATAACTGAAGGAGATGCCCTTGCCATGCCCTTTTCGAACGAAACCTTTGATCATGCGATGACAGCCTTCGGAATAAGAAACATGTCAGATCTTCCCACGTTCCTGGGCGAGGTTTTCAGGGCGCTTAAAGATGGAGGGAAAATGGCGGTGCTTGAACTCTCTGTCCCCTCTCATCTCCCCTGGAAATGGGTGTATCTTGCCTATTTCAAGACCATACTTCCTCTTATCGGGGGACTTGTATCGGGGGATTTCAAGGCCTATCGGTATCTGCGGGATTCAGTGATGGGGTTTCCTCCTCCCGGTGAACTTGAGCGCCTGATGAAAGAGAGTGGCTTCGAAGTTCTACAATCATCACCCCTGTTCTTAGAAATCGCGCACATCTATCTCTTGGAGAAGGTGGCTACCGGGGTATGAATGCCGTTCAATCAAACATATCCGGATCGGGGTCCCTGAAGAATGCCTCGTGCAGTCTGGCGATGACTGAGGAAACATCGGATTCGTTAACCACAAATGTTAGGCTGATCGGTGACGCGCCCTGCGCGACCATGTAGATATTTACATCTTCCAGATTCTGAAACACGACCGGTGCAAAATAGTGTGTGGTGCGGATATTTTCACCAACAAGAGAAATGCTGGCTTTTTCTCCGGCAATATTCACTGTTCCAAGGCGCGTCAGTTCATCCATAGCGTGTTCCATGTCCTCTGAAGCGCTGACCGCCATGGCAATGCCTGCCCCGGCAGTTGTCACAACACAGGGCACAATCCCCTCCCTGTCAAGGATATCGAAAACCGATCTCAGAAAACCGGCTGGGTCGACATGAGAGTCCGAAACAATATTAATGATACACACCGGCATGTTGTACGCGATAGACTTGACGATATTTGTTCCATTATTCGCGTTCGCTGTTATTGTTGTGCCCCCGGCATCCGGCTGTCTCGAGTTGTAGATGTTAACCGGTATATCCTTTCGGCGTGCAGGTTCAATAGTGCCCGGGTGCAGAACCTTTGCTCCGAAGAGGGTAAGCTCCGACGCCTCCTCAAAAGAGATATTTCTGACGGTGCGTGCTCCTGCGAAGATGCGTGGATCAGCTGTCATAATGCCGTTGACATCCTTCCATATCTCTATGTTCGAGACATCAAGCGCGGCACCTGCAAGCGCGGCGGTAAAGTCTGAGCCCTCAAATCCCAGAGTGGTGGTAGCCCCACCACGCGTGGAACCGATAAATCCCTGTATAACGGGAACATGGCCGGATAACACCAGCGGCCGCACTTTCTCCTGAATGCCACGCAATGTAAGCTCATCTACAGGTCTGGCCCTGGTAAATCTTTCATCCGTAATAATGAAATCTCGCGCATCCAGCCATCGGGCATTGATACCGCGG
>CAYLXS010000184.1:0-1693 GCA_964387765.1 uncultured Syntrophaceae bacterium | reverse complement strand
ATTCTGTGCAGTTTCCAGGGGATGAAAGAAGATGCCCTGCCCGGTTATCTGCAGGAAGACTGAGCTTCTTCCGGATGTAAGTAGGACTACAGCACCGGATTACGAGATCTTCAGTACAGTCTTCACAACCCGCCTGCCAGCGATCTTCCAAAATCGTGGAAAAAGCCGGCAGGTGCGCAGTACGCTACCTTATAGAGACCGTACGCCCATGATGTCTTTCACATGCGTATGTGTGGATTCATCGACATCGAGGCCCTCTTGAATTCTATCCAGAAGCATTGGTTTTTCTTCGGGAAATTTGTATCCTTCGTAATCCTGCCTGAAAAGGAAATCGCCTCGTCTGTCGACCCAGGAATTCATTGCGTGATCGAAACAGACTCTGGATGTTACATCAAGGTTTTGAATCATAAGCTGTATCTCTTCGAGTCGTTCATGAGGAGATGACAGGTGCAGGTCACCACGTTCATAATTCTCACAAATGGGTGTACCCTTCCACGGCACGAATGGTCTTGAACGGATATAGTGCGGATTGATTGCTGTGAGGACACGGGCTGTATTTTCCGCATGCTGCCGCCACCGTTCCCGTCCTCCCAAATCAGGCATCCAGTACTCCGACAACTGAAAACCCGCGTCTATGGCCTTTTTCCCGCCCTCGATCTGCTCATCGGCAGTCACGCCCTTTCGAACTATTTGTAACAGTTCATCGTCTCCCGTTTCGAGCCCAACGTGGATGCGAGTCAGACCGGCCTCACAGATCTCTTTCAACTCCTCGGGTCTTCTCTGTGCAAGTGTTTTTGATCGTGCGTAGGTAGTCACGCGTATCAGCGTGGGAAGCTTCTCCCTGAGATATTTCAGGGCCTCTACAAATTCCGGCGGTCGCATGATCATACTGTTGGCATCCTGAACGAAAACCGTTCCGGCTCCTGAAGCGATCCAGTTAAAGACGGAGATCAAACATTGATTGACATGGAATGACGGGTCGGCTCTCAGAATGGCCATCGCCACATCTCTGTCTGCCTGCCCTCCATACCCGAGTTTCCGTGAAACTGCCGATATCTCGTCAATGATTGCCTTCACCGAATCAATATCGGCCTTTATTTCCTCTACCGACCGATAGACAAACTTGTGACGCTTGTACATTCCACAAAATGTGCACTTGTTCCAGGGACAGTTCCGGGTAAACCGAAGAAGCAGAGAAAAACTTCCTCCCTCACTCGGAGGTCGATACATTCCGATGTCAAAAGAATACCGTTTGAGCTTCTCAATATGGGTTTTATAGTCATTATTTTCTGTCATACATGGAGACCTCTTATTTTTTCACCTTCTTTTTTCTTTTTCATAAACTAATATCTCTCCTTCCGTTTGTCAAAAAAAGCTTCGATAACCGGTATTTCGGTCTTTCCGTTTTTACGAGAACTGCAGACCAATTATCGACACAAATCTTCAACTATAGAAAATCTCTATATAAAATCCCTTGACAAAATATTTTCAGGGTGTATGATTCCTTAACAATCGGATGTTTTCCGCAATTTATTGCGGGGAGCTTCAATTATACAAACAGGCAAAATAGTGAAAGTTACCCAGGAGATATCATGAACAGTTTTCAGGACCGTATCATTCGTGCTGCCAAATTGGATGTCAACCTGTATGAAGAAGTTGAGGCCGACAAGGGGGCAATGGGCCAGGCGATGGC
>CAYLXS010000183.1:0-1717 GCA_964387765.1 uncultured Syntrophaceae bacterium | reverse complement strand
TGGTTGGTTAAATTGTATATCTGCGAGCAACTGAAGACGGCGGGTAAAAAGGCACCTTGTCAACTCCGAGGCAAAAATCAAACTATTCATCATAGAAACACTAATCACTTTATAGGTTACTTCCAATGATAATACCGCGTAGCATAGTGAGACTTTTTACGACGCCGTCAAATTTGAAAACACTTGATAAATATAGGTCAATATAAAATGAATCCTGTGATACAATAAGTTATAAACCACGATAGACTCACAGGAAGTTTCTAATGATAAAGCTTTATACTCACACTGTTAAAAGTCTGACGATTAAAAATGCCAGGTGTTCGTTCGATTCCCGGGGATGCGTTATATGAATATTTCACAACTCTTGAAAGAGGCAGCATCCAGATTTAAAGCTGAGGTATTACCCATACCCGGGCTGGATGCGGAAGTCCTGCTTGCATTTTCTATTGGCAGAGAGCGTCATTTCCTCTATGCGCATCCCGCGAAAGAGATTCCCGCAGTGGAGATGAAAAGATTCCGATCACTGATCGCGAGGAGGATGAGAGGGGAACCGGTTGCTTATATCACCGGGAAAAAGGAGTTCTGGTCGCTGAATTTTAAGGTGACTCCGGATGTATTGATACCGAGACCGGACACAGAGGTTCTGATCGAGGAGATCCTGAAGCTCTTCGTACAGGAAAGAGAGGTGAAAATCAGGATATTGGAGATCGGTACCGGAAGCGGGGCAATCAGCGTCGCGCTTGCCTCCGAATTGAAAAATGCCTCCATTACAGCCACGGATTTCTCCCCGAATGCCCTCGCGGTTGCGGAGAAAAACGCTGTGAACAATAAAGTGGGGGAGAAGATTTCATTTTTATGCGGGGATATGTTCGAGCCTGTTGAGGGGAAATTTGATATAATCGTCTCAAATCCGCCATATATTTCTGAGTGTGAATTCGGATTGCTCGCTCCTGAGGTCAGGGAGTACGAACCTCGCCGGGCGCTTGTCGCCGGCCCGGATGGCACGGAGTTTCACCGGAAACTCGCGCGTAATGGGAAGCGATTCCTGGAGAAGGGCGGCTGGCTTGTCATGGAAATGGGGGCAGAGCAGAGGCTCGCCCTCGAGAAAATGCTGAAAGATAAGAATTACTGTGATATTGTCTTTCACCGCGATTATGCCGGGATAGAGCGAGTCGCTCTTGCGAGAAAGAGGAGATGACCAGTTGGATAAAATTATCATACATGGTGGAAAGAGGCTTGAAGGTGATGTCCGCGTGAGTGGAGCAAAAAATGCCGCCCTTCCTGTCATAGTGTCTTCGCTTCTCACAGATGGGTGGAATATCTTCCATAACGTTCCCGATCTTGCCGACATCAGAACGATAAAGAAACTTCTGGCCGGCTTTGGTGCCGAGGTTAAAGGGGGTAAGACGCTCAAGGTCAATGCTGGTGGAATCACAAGTTGCGAGGCACCCTACGATCTTGTCAGGACGATGAGGGCCTCTATTCTTGTTCTCGGACCACTCGTGGCAAGGATGGGCAGGGCGCGTGTTTCTCTTCCAGGTGGATGCGCCATAGGCGCCAGACCTGTGAATCTGCATCTGAAGGCTCTGCAGTCTATGGGAGCGGAGATAGACCTTAAAGATGGATATGTGGAAGCCCGGGCCTCCAGATTAAAGGGAGCCACTATATATTTTGACATATCAACGGTAACAGGCACCGAAAATATCATGATGGCCGC
>CAYLXS010000182.1:0-1820 GCA_964387765.1 uncultured Syntrophaceae bacterium | reverse complement strand
CGGCTTCTTGTAACCCCCCGCCGCTGACAGTAGGTCGAGACAGGACATTTACTGCATATTGGCGAGGTGGGACGGCAGATATTTCTTCCGAATGCCACCATGATGGTATTATATTCGGTCCAGTATTTTCGGGGGAGTTTCTCCCTCAGGGCATATTCTGTCTCTTCCGGTGTTTTTGTTCTGACGTAACCAAGACGGTTTGAGATTCTGTGGACATGTGTATCCACGCATATGCCTTCCCCACCATATCCCAGCGTGATAACCAGATTGGCGGTTTTTCTCCCTACCCCTTTCAGAGAAAGTAACTCTTCAATGCTGTCAGGAACATGGGAACTGTATTTTTCGACCAGTTCACGACAGACATAAAGTATCGTTTTTGTCTTATTTCTGTAAAAACCGGCGGGATAAATGGCGTTGATAATCTGATCTTCAGAAAGCTCCAACATTTCGGAAGGAGTGGAGGCGAGTAAAAAGAGCCTCCTGGTGGCCACCTCTGTAACTTCATCCTTTGTTCTGAGGCTGAGAAGCGTGGAAATGAGTATCTGAAAAGGATCTGACTTTTTCTCTGCAAGAGCGGAAACTATGGGAAGTTTTTTTGTCTGAAGTTTCCTTTTGAGAAGATTAATGACTGTGGCAACATCGTTGTCGTGCATGGGTCAGCTCTCAGTCTTCAGCTGCCAGTGACCAGCAATGAGCAAAAATAGATTACAAATTTAATATCTTCCAAGCAACTGATCCCTGATCCCTGATCCCTGCCTCATTCATACCCTTCTTCATCAGCCAGTATGTCCAGGTGCAGGGTTGCTATATCTTCTACGTCCAGGTTGGGCTTTTTATCCGTTTTTCTGAAGTCAACCGTCTTTATGTATTTATTACAGACATTGCACACATCGACACGGTATTTTTCTTCCTCTTCAATAGTAAAGTAAGCTAAGGTCTGTTGATCTTCATTCCCGCAGAAAGGGCACTTAATCCGTCTGAATTGCCATTCAAATCCACACTGACCGCAGAATAGGAATCTCTTTCCCCCTTCTTCTCTTAACTCCGATATCTTTGGTTCCCTGCCGCATATGGGACAGTATCCCTCAGACCACTTCGATCCCGCGCTAATGTCTTTGTATTTCTCCGAAAGGACCTCCAGCGCCGGTCTCAGGCTCTCTTCAACAAGAAAGCCCAGCAGATCAAAGACGCCATCTTCCTCATCGTTATCTGAGAGATCTTCATCCTGCTGAAGAATGAAAGATTTGCGAACCATTTCCATATAGTCCAGCTCGCCATCTTCCACCTTTTTTATTATTTCTCCGGTTTCCTTCAGAGCCCTTTTATGGGCTATCTCCAGCAGAGCAACAAAATATTCCCTTGGTCCTTCAAGATCAAATTTGCCCTCCGGAAAATCAACGAGGGGCAACCCCCCGGCAAGTTTTTTCTCTACGAGCGATTCATCGACATTGAAGATATCTCCCTTAACCTTGCGGCGATATTTTTCTCTCAGGATAAGGACATCCTCAAGGATATCGAGTAGTTCTTCGTAATGAGGATTCATATGTTTGTACCCGTCAATCGTCTTCAGGGTATCTTTCAGCATTTCTGCCATGGTCCACCTCTTTCAGGGTTTTAAAACAAGAGCCCCCTATATATTCTTTTCTCTGTAAACTCAAGGAATTCTTTCTCAGCAAAAAGGGGTCCGCTCTCAATTGAACAGACCCCTTTGTTTTCAACATACTTTTCAGACGATGTTTCTACTCTGAAACTTTCAGCTTTCCTGATTCTTCCATCTCTCTCAACCATTTCGGACACTGTTTTTCCGCCCAGGATCTTGT
>CAYLXS010000181.1:0-1822 GCA_964387765.1 uncultured Syntrophaceae bacterium | reverse complement strand
TAAGTGCGTATTCCAATGGTTTTAAAAGCTCTCGTTAAGTAGTCAATCCCGGATTGCCACGCCGCAAATTTTCCTCTTTCCCGAATGGGAGGTAAAAGAGAAAGATAAGGCAATAAAACCCTTCACTTTTTAATAGATTATCCTTACTTTTAGAAAAAGTCAACACACCAGAAGGTTTTTGAGCTCCGGGTTTCGGATCGCGGAGCTTTTTACGAATGTGTCATTTCTGAATAGAAATTAACTGTCTACCTGTGTGGTACTTTCGGTATATGGGAAGAAATACGCGAATTATCGAATACGCCAAAGCGGATTCTTATAAAATCATAGATTTCTTTTGGGATGTCTATGTCACAGCAACTTTCTATTCCCTCGAATCCAGGGGATGAGTTGGCTTCGCATATCTTGTAATGATCCCCGGCAAACAGCAGGTCTATTCCCGCCATATCCAGCTTCAGTATCTGAGAAGTTTGTGTTGCCAGCCATTCGATCTCAGGGGTGATCTCGTGCTGTTTGACATTGCCCCCGCGGGAATAGCTGGCCTTGAAACTGCCGTCTGATACGCTTCTTTCCATGCAGGCAACCGCTCGTCCCCCTATGGTTATGACTCTTAGATCACGTCCCATTGTTGATTCGATAAATTCCTGAAGAATGATATTGGTTGTGCTGTCTGATGCGTCTATCAGATGCATCAGATCTTCAAAGCTGGATTCCGATTCAGATAGAAATACGCCGAAGCCCTGAGAACCGGAGAGAGTTTTAACAACAACGGGGAACCCTATATGTTCACGGACCTTTTTCATATCGACAGGAAATTTTGCGAGCATTGTTTTTGGAATGGGGAGGTTGTTTTCGGCAAGAATCTGGTGTGTGTACAGTTTATCCTTGACGACCTCTATGCTGTGTGACGGGCTGAAAGAGTACACACCTAGCCGTTCCAGGTGTCTTATTATGGCCAGTGCAAAGTATGTTGTGCCTGCACCCATTCTTGGCAGCAGGAAATCCGGTAATGCCACGGGTTCACCGTCGAGCAGAACGCTCTCGCGGTTTTCTCCGGAGACGATCAGCTCGAATTGTTCCGGCTGTATAACGGTAATGTCAATATCATTTCTCCCGGCGGTTTCTATCAAACGGTTAATTTCGTAAGTTTCGGGTTTCAATCTGTTCGCAGAACCTTTGTATAATATCCAGCCTTTCATGGGTGCAACCTCCCGTGTTCTTATCCTTATAACAGTCTGTTTTGTATCGGGGAGAATATATGGGAATGCTTCCTTTGTGTCAATTGAGAAAAAATGTTGTACGCAGATGCGTTTGACAGAGTTAATCTATTGACAAAAATTGAGGTTTGGGTCACAAACAAATCAATCTTTGGTCATGGAGAGCTTTGGAGAACATTAAATGGAACAATTCAAGATAATTACAGGATTCAAGCCTAAAGGGGATCAACCCCGGGCAATAGCAGGGCTTGTGGAGGGTGTCGAGAAAGGATTGGAACACCAGGCGCTTCACGGTGTTACCGGCTCCGGCAAGACCTTTACGATAGCGAATGTTATCGAGGCAACGCAGAGGACATCCCTTGTCATTGCCCACAACAAGACACTGGCGGCGCAACTCTATAATGAGTTCAAGACACTTTTTCCGCAGAACGCCGTGGAGTACTTTGTCAGTTACTATGACTATTACCAGCCTGAGGCCTATATGCCGGGGATCGACACCTACATCGAGAAGGATTCCTCCATAAACGACAAGATAGACAAGATGCGCCATTCGGCCACCCGCTCGCTGTTAGAGAGAAGAGATGTGATCGTTGTGGCCAGTGTGTCAT
>CAYLXS010000180.1:0-1861 GCA_964387765.1 uncultured Syntrophaceae bacterium | reverse complement strand
GAGTCACAACTATTTACGAGGGAACTTCGGAGGTTCAACGTATTGTCATCGCCAGAGAAACCTTAGGAAAATAATACCCGGCAGATGAAGGACAATGCCGGGATTTTCTCATTTTTGAAAGTAACGAGCAGAAATCACCATTAAATGTAATCCATTATGGCTGTATCCCAATAGAAAGGAGGGGGAAACGTGTATTTCAATAACAAGGTGCTTGAACAATCCCCTGAACTGAAGAAGAAGTGGGAAGATGAGGTCAAAAAGGCCGTGGCCAAACATACTGACCAGAAAGAACGCTGGGCCACGGTATCTGACCTCGAAATCAAAAGAATATACGGTCCCGAAGATATTAAAGACATGGATTTCGAACGAGATATCGGATATCCGGGGCAGTTTCCCTATCTTCGGGGTAATCAGGTGACGGGGTACCGGGGACAGTATTGGACCTTCAGGATGTTTTCAGGCATGGGGAGTGCCAAAGACACCAACCAGCGCTGGCATCTGCTCCTGAAACAGGGGCAAACCGGGCTCAGCACGGCCTTTGATTTTCCCACACTCATGGGATACGATACAGATGACCCCAAAGCTCGTGGAGAATGTGGAAAATGCGGCGTTGCTATCGATACCCTGGAGGATTTTCTGCAACTCGTTGACGGAATTCCGCTGGATAAGATCACCACTTCAATGACCATAAACCCGCCTGCTTCGGTTCTCTGGGCCATGTACTGTGCCGCGGCTGACATTCAGGGAGTCCCTCTTACAAAAATAGGCGGCACGATTCAGAACGACATGCTGAAGGAATTTATCGCCCAGAAGACCTTTATGTGCCCCCCGAAGCCGTCAGTTAAAATAATAAGTGATACAGTAGAGTTCGGCACAAAATTTGTTCCCAGGTGGAATACCATCAGTATCAGCGGATATCATATCAGAGAGGCAGGCTCCACCGCTGTTCAGGAACTTGCGTTTACGCTTCGAGACGGCATCGAATATGTGGATGATGTGATCAGGCGAAAAGGACTTGATGTGGATTCTTTCGCGCCGAGACTCTCCTTTTTCTTCAACTCTCATATCGACTTCTTCGAAGAAATCTGCAAGATGAGGGCCGCTCGAAGGATATGGGCCACTGTAATGCGTGATCGCTTTAAGGCGAAAAATCCACGTTCATGGTGGATGCGTTTCCATACCCAGACAGCGGGATGTTCTCTTACCGCGCAGCAACCCTACAACAATGTCGTCCGAACGGCCGTTGAGGCCCTTGCCGCCGTATTGGGCGGAACCCAGTCGCTGCATACAAACTCGCTTGATGAGGTCTGGTGCCTTCCCACCGAACACGCCGTAGAGATCGCCCTGAGAACACAGCAGATAATAGCCGAGGAGACCGGCGCGGCGAACACGATAGACCCCCTGGCGGGCTCGTATTTCGTTGAGTCTCTGACCAATGAAATGGAGGAAAAGGCCTGGGAATATATAGAAAAAATCGATGAGATGGGGGGCATGGTAGCCGCCATCGAAAGGGGATTCCCGCAGATGGAGATCGCCGATGCCGCTTACAAATATCAGAGGCAGCTGGATTCGGGCGAAAGGGTGATGGTGGGTGTTAATAAGTACGCGACAAAAGAAGCGGATGAAATACCCGTCCTCGATATAGATGACCGTGTCGAGAAGGAACAGATGGAACGTCTGAACGCGGTCAGGAGAAGGCGTGACGGCAAAGCCGTCAAGAGGAGTCTTGATGATATACGAAACGCGTGCAAAAAGGGCGAAAATGTTATGCCCTGTTGCATTGAGGCGGTCAAGAACCTCGCCAGCCTTCAGGAGATATGTGACGTATATCGTGAGGTATACGGTGAATACCAGGATCCGG
>CAYLXS010000179.1:0-1900 GCA_964387765.1 uncultured Syntrophaceae bacterium | reverse complement strand
CGTCGACAAAAGTTTCTGGTTTTTTTTGTTCAAGTACGTTATCATTATTTAGAGTATTTCTCCGGTATACTGAATCTTTTTGACTGCAGTCAGGACGGCGTAAACACTACAGCAGAAGAATCTTTCCACCATTTCGTACAACGAAATAGGGATAGAAATAGCGTTTTTCTCACTCTCATGTCTTCGTAACAGGGTTTTACAACGTATCCGGATAATGGCTTTTCAGCATGAAGCTTGAGCGATTCTGTTCAATATGAGGAAATTACCAATGAAACAAGCATTATCTTTTCTGCCCCGCTTCATCGATTTTATCGCAGGCGATATCTGGAGAATTCGCCTGGAGGATCTTCCACGCAAAAAATCTTTCTTTATTAAACAGTTACGTATTTTTCTCCTCTCCGCGCGCGGGTTTGATGAAGATAAATGCCTGCTGAGGGCTTCGGCCCTGACATTTTACTCCCTGATTTCCATAGTCCCAGTGGCCGCCATGGCATTCGGAATAGCCAAGGGATTCGGCTTTGAAAAACTCCTTGAGAAACAACTTATGAATCAATTTTCCGGGCAGGAAGAAGTGCTGACCACGGTCATCTCTTTTGCCAATTCGCTGCTCGCTAATACAAAAGGAGGGCTCCTTGCAGGTGTGGGTATAATGGTTCTCTTCTGGGCGGTAATAAAGGTGTTGGGCAATATCGAATATTCATTTAATGATATCTGGGGAATAAAAGAAGGAAGAACTCTGGGAAGGAAGTTCAGCGATTATCTTTCCGTAATGCTCCTCTGCCCTATCCTCATGATATTGGCCAGCAGTGTAACGGTGTTTATTACAACCCAGATTACACTTATTACGGCAAAGGTGGCTCTTCTGGGAATGTTCAGTTCCATCATATTCTTTGTGCTTAAGTTATTACCCTACTGTCTGATATGGGTGTTGTTTACCTTCCTCTATATTTTTATGCCGAACACAAAGATTAATTTTAAATCGGGTATATTAGCGGGTATAATTGCCGGAACACTATACCAGCTTGTTCAATGGGGCTATATCGTCTTCCAGGTCGGGGCTGCAAAATATAACGCCATCTATGGAAGTTTCGCCGCCCTGCCGCTTTTTTTGATATGGCTGCAACTCAGCTGGCTTATCGTTCTCTTCGGCGCGGAATTATCCTTTGCCCATCAGAACGTGGATACCTATGAGTTCGAACCTGATTCTCTCAACATAAGCGACCACTTCAAGAAACTGCTCTCTCTTCAGACCTGCCATGTACTGGTGAAGAATTTTGCGGAGGGTAAAAGGCCGCTGACGGCCACAGAGATATCCAGGCGGCTTGAAATTCCCATTCGCCTGGTCCATCAGATTCTCTACGATCTTGTGGAATGTGGCATTGTTTCAGATACACAAACTGAAGAATATAAAGAACTGGCCTATCAACCCGCGCGCGACATAAATACGCTTACGATAAAATTTGTCATCGAATCTCTGGAGGACAGAGGAATAGATACTATTCCCGTTGCCCGAACCGCCGGATCAAAGGTCATCTCGGAGACACTGCAGGCCTTCAGAGATGAGGTCGAAAAATCCCGGGTAGACAAGCTGTTAAGAGATATAGATGAAATCGAGGCAGCACAGATATAGCGCACAGGGATTTCTCATCGGACACCAGTTTTTACAACAAAAACCTGTTGACAAAAAAGACTGATTTCACTATAGTGCCGCCATCCAAGCTCGCTGTTTTAAAGGGGATGGAGATACAATCTGACTACTCTTTACTGGGAGATCGTTCAACGGTAGGACAGCGGACTCTGACTCCGTCAATCAAGGTTCGAATCCTTGTCTCCCAGCCATTTAATATCAAGGGGTTACAGGCTTAGCACTGCGACCCCTTTTTCTTGTATCGTAATTTTG
>CAYLXS010000178.1:0-1907 GCA_964387765.1 uncultured Syntrophaceae bacterium | reverse complement strand
GTTTCCTTTCTCCTCAAATTTGCGTCCAAGCCTCCGGTTTCCAGGTATCCATTTTTACAAGTCTGTCTATTTTAGATCAGCCTTGCGTCTGGAAGGAATTCCTTTGAACTTCAGCGCCGATTTTATAATGCCGACAATATTTTCTGTTCTTAGAAATTCCGTATTTATGATGAGGTCGTAATTGGCGGGGTCTTCTATATCCACCTTAAAGTTTCGCCTCACCGAGTCCCTGCGCTCTCCTTCTTTCAGGAGGATTTGTCGCTTAGCATCATCTTTAGTAAGGCTGAACTCCCTCATTATATTAGATATCTTCACCTCCATGGGTGCGATGAATCTCACCCTGAGGGTCTCTTCGGGAGGAAGAATCAGATTTGCGCCCCTCCCGATAACGATAGCGCCTCCCTGCTCCCCTATGGTAATTATGACCTTTGTCAGATGATGCATATATTGATCCGCGAGAAGAAAACGAGTCCGCCCGAGATACTGCACCCAGTTGTCAAGCATGCTGTGTGTCTTTTCGTCGAGATATGAAACAACCTTCTCGCTCATCCTGACGCTTTTAGCCACTTCATTTATGATTCTGGCATCTATGATATCGAGTTTCAATTCCCGAGAGAGTTGCTGAACCAGCTCCGTTACAATACTTCCCGGTTCTCTTTCGATGGTTATGACGGGCAGAGAAGATTCCTCTTTATTCTTTCTCCTCTTTTTAGAGATTTCCCACTTTTTCACCTGCTCTTCAATAAGACGGTCAATGTTCATACCCATGGCATCTCCTTCCTGGTGCTTGAATTGAACAGCGAGCACATTCCCCGAAACTTGTCGCGGGGGGCTTCAATTTGAATCCAAAAGCATACTCTCTGAATATCAATGTGCGTTAGAATTTATTACAATATCCGAAGGTCTGTCAACACTTTTTCGGCCCGGCAAAACCACGCCACAATGCAAGCAGACGCACTGCGACTATCGCCATTACCAGGCGCGGAACCCACAGCCAGAACATACCTATGCCAAAGGGGAGAAACAGCGCGGGATCTTCAATCATAGAGTGATTGATGCCTATAGAGAGCTGGAGCCTCTCCAGTTCTTCATCAGTGAGATTCCCCCTCTTTGCCTCTTCGACAATTACCGCCCCGCCATAAGCCAATCCGAACATAATGGCAGTTATCCACAGAATACCGACTCTCCTGCTCAGTCCCATAATCTTCAAAACGGGAGAGATAAATCTGACAATATGGCCTATCCAACCGAATTCTTTGAGTATTTCCATCAGTGTCAGCACAAACATAATGATGAAGAATATCTTTACAGCCAGTCCCCACATCACAAGAGACCACTGGCCGAACATTTCCATGAACGTTTGGCTGGAATGCATGACGGTCATCCCGCCGCCTGCATTCTGTCCGGTTGTATTTATGAAGGGCGCTATAATAAGCACTGCAATGACAGCAAAGACAAGACGGAAAAGGGTGGCTTT
Organism: uncultured Syntrophaceae bacterium; assembly: GCA_964387765.1. GTDB lineage: Bacteria > Desulfobacterota > Syntrophia > Syntrophales > UBA2210 > UBA2210. The sequence continues at coordinate 430 of CAYLXS010000178.1, read as the reverse complement.
TAAAATTCCCATGCCCGATTTTCCCTGAATTATGCCTTCCTGAATCAGGTTGTGCGCTATGAGGAGAAAGACGGCTATCAATGTCATTTGCCCTGTGTTGAGAGGGAGAACCGCCATGGAGGCAATTCCTCCATAGATGCCGGTAAGCGCTCCCATAAGCAGCGGCAGCGCGGCAAGGCCAGGAAGGCTCAAAAACCTCATAGCCGGCTGGATCACAAAATCAATCTGTTCCATCCATCCGCTCCACGCGAAAAGCGCGGTCAGGAAAGATACCGGAAGGATTATCTTCATCATCCAGACAAAACCCTTCCACCCCTTGCTGATTCCCCCGGCAAGACTTTTTTTAAGTTTACCTCTGTTTGTCTGGTAATTCATAAAGTCAAAATGAGTATATTCCCTGTAATCCGTGAAAGCCGGGGATCAGTCGAAG
>CAYLXS010000177.1:0-1912 GCA_964387765.1 uncultured Syntrophaceae bacterium | reverse complement strand
GATTGAAGCGGCGATACTGGACATTAAGGAATCATTAGCAGAAGGAGAAAGCGATAATATCAGGGGTGGAACGGATGCGTTGAGAAAATTACTCAGTGAAATATAGGGAAACAGACAAAAGGACACGGGTAAAAGGATATGACGAAACAAACAACCACAATCCCCATCGCCTCAATCATCCTCGATGAGGACATCTACCCAAGGAAAGGGATAGAGCCCCGGCGTGTCGGCATATTCGCCGAAAACATCAGAGACGGCTTCATCTTCGAGCCCATCGAAATAGAACCGGCCCCTGAAAAGCCTGGCAAATACCGCCTGCTTGATGGCGCGCATAGATGGAACGCCTACAAATCAACCGGAACAACAGAGACAGAAGCAGTCATAAAGAATCTAAATGGGACAGACCCTTTGCTCTACGCCGCAAAAAAAGCCATCGGCCCGAGACAACTGACAGAAGACGAAGCAAGAGAAACCGCAAGACGCGCATACAATAAAAACCAGTCCCTGACATCCGCGGATATCGGAAAAGCCATCGGCCGCGCGAGACGAACAGTGGACACATACATAGCCGATCTTAAGGCCGCAACACAATTAGACATCGACCTCAAGATCTTCCGCATGAGCCGCCTCGGCATCCCTCAGGACAGAATTGCCCAGCGATTAAATATTCCACAGAGGACGTTATCCGGCCATTTAGCGAAAATGGCAACGCTGCCAAATCCGCTAAATACCGATCTATCCAGAGGCTTCACAGTCTCTCAGGTAGCCGAAAAACACAACTGGACAGAACCGATGGTCTGGTCGCTCGCCCTGGAAGATAAAGAAGATATTGAAAGATTCAAGGAACTTAACTGGGGACTGAGGACATGGGATCAGTGGGAATGGAACGATTGTGACAAAAGATTCGGGGACGACTGGCCCGGCCGAATCCCCGCGCAACTCATAGCCCACATCCTCTTTTATTTTTCAAAACAGAACGACCTGATCCTCGATCCCATGGCCGGTGGAGGAGTGACTGCGGACACCTGCCTTGCCTTAAATCGCAGATGCTGGGCCTTTGATATGATAGACCGGCCGGAGACACGTCCCGAAATCGAACCCCATACCTGGACTATACCAGCAGCTAATCAGCTCAATAGCTCATCAACTGATAAGCTTACCGGCCCAAAAGAAAAGCCCGATCTCATTATCTTCGATCCGCCATATTTTGACAAAAAAGCTGCGGACTATGCAGAGAACAGCATATCCGGATTGCCCAAGAACGAATATCTTGAATTCCTTGAGGCCTTCTTTGCACTCCTGAAACAAAATGCAAAAAAGACGACAAGGCTTGCATTTATCAACGCGGACTGGCGTGATTTTCAGAACAAACCGGCGGCAGAAGAATCCGGCAAAGGGGCAATCCTGATAGACGACTACCTCCGAATCCTGAACAAAACCGGCTGGCAGCACACCCACATCATCCAGGCCCCTATGTCCGCGCAACGCTTCAGCGCGGTAGTTGTCTCCGCAATGCAGAAAAAAAGAATACTTGGAGTGACATCCAGATATGTCATAATCCTGAAATAATCGGGATAGGAATAGGGTTTCAGTCGGAAGAAGAGAGGAAGAATAATAAACGTAACTACTCAGGAAGGTACAAGCCAATTAACTTTGTGTGTTGTGTTGTGAGGTGAGATGAGTAGAAATATGAAGTAGAATGTTTATTTGATGCATATCTTGAGTGAATAGTGAAAGTTACATGGAATCTAAAATGGAAAGATTAAAGAATGTAAGGGTTTTGTTAATCGAGGATAATCCCAGCGACGCCCGTTTGGTAAAGGAAATGCTTGCCAAAGCAAAGGGAGTTTCTTTCGATCTGGAGTATGTTGACCGGTTGTCGACAGGTCTTACGCGTCTTGCAAAGGGAGGG
>CAYLXS010000176.1:0-1915 GCA_964387765.1 uncultured Syntrophaceae bacterium | reverse complement strand
CCTTCAGGATCTCGATATTGATATTCCCGATTGCGAGAACTATCTTTGCCTGAGATGATAACCCGCCTGACACCAGTTCAAAATGCGTCGCATCGGCAATATCCTGCCCCAGGGCAGGGTCAAGATGCACCCATTTACCGATAAATACCTTCGGCCATGCATGGTAGTAGAAGCCATCGTTCATATAAACGAGACCCGCGCACATCTCGGCTGGTATACCGCATGCCCTTGCCAGCGCCACGAAAAGTACCGTATGTTCATTGCAATCTCCCTTTCTGCTCTTCAGAACCGAGGTTGCCACAGGCACTTCAGGGGTAAAACGCTTTTCGATATTTTTATATACCCATTCGCCGATCTTTTTTGCCACATTCCATCTGTTTTTCTCATTGCCGGCAATCTCGGCAGCCTTTGCCCTGATTGCGGGGTTATCGGAATCTATCCAGATCGATGGCCTGAGAAATTTCCTGAAACTTTCTCTGTCGCGGGACAGCTCCATAACATCTTTCGCGGGAGGAAATATTGATGAGATCTCTATGATACCCGTGTGAGAATCGATCAGCTTCTGCCTTTCTCCGTCAAAGTCAAAACTTTTAAGATCGATCCCCGTTACCTTTATTTTCATGAAGTGTGTTTCGCGCGGATTTTGCAATTTTCTTTTGGTACTTACCGATACATCCTTTAAAAGATCCACGGAATCTCCTTCCGATTCGGCAAGATGTCTTTCGATGGTTTTTTTGTCTTCGATCTTCATTACCCATCCGTTCGGCGTTTCCTCACGCACAACAAGACCGTCCCGGTTGATCCACGATCTGGAAACCAATCCGGCAAATCTTGTTTCCATGACGAGATCGCCATCTTCCTTTCCTACAACCTCGGCCAGGACTTCTTCAGTGTTCAGGGTCAGGGGGTTAAGAATGGTTAATGTGTAGGAATCACCGACCTTTAAACCTTTGCCTCTGTATATTTGCAGGATGCTCTGATCAAGAAAAAGGTCATCTTTCAGATCAAAGGCCTTTTTGAAGGTGGTATCGCCATACATGATTTCCACCAGAAGCTGATTGTCCAGCCTCTCGCCCTTTAGAATTATATCCGTCAGTCCGGCAATGGTGGTCTGAAAATTGACAAGTCGATAGTCGGAATCGAGCTGCTGAATCGTCATCATCGACAGGGCCTTCGTCTGGTTGAACATTTTAAATCTCAGGTAAGACTGGGAGTTAATGCGGTATCCCGTTTCCCATGGAGCAAGGATCGTATGGAGATAACCAATCCATTTGTCTTTTATATAGATCCCCTTCCAGGTATCTAACTGTATATTTTCCGGCATGAACTCTCTGATCGTGGTCTTTTCAAAATCACCTTTTATCAAACCCTCCTTTTCAACCAGGAGAAACATCATACCTGCCCAGGATGCGATGATCAGAATGCTGATAAATATCTTTATTAAAGGTCCTTTTCTCAATGGATTCCCTTTTTTCATTTAAAAGTCTGTCATTCCCGTGTAGGCGGGAATCCAGTAAATTCAATATGTTCTGGATGCCGGATCAAGTCCGGCATGACATTTTTGGGACTTTTTACAAAACCGTTTTATAAGGGATATACGTTTTAGAATGATTATTTGCAAGATATGTATTTTCAGCACAAGGGAGAATATACGGGGAATTTCAGGACAGTGGAATAACGGTGAATATAAAAGCGCTCCAGAGGGAGTGGGAAATGATGACAGGCGACAGATTGCCGAGGCGCCAGTACATGGCCCCCCAGAAGGCTCCGGCAACGGCGGCCGCCCCGATAAGCATGAAGTTGAATGACCATATATGAACACCGGCATAGACGGCGGTAGTGAGGAGCCAGCCCCTGCACCCCCCGAAACGTTCCATGAGTCTGTCCTGCAGGAAACCGCGCCAGTAAAGTTCCT
>CAYLXS010000175.1:0-1941 GCA_964387765.1 uncultured Syntrophaceae bacterium | reverse complement strand
TTTTTTTGAAAATTTCTCCGGTATTTCAATCTTGCATTGAACAGCAAGAGCATTCCCCGCTGCTTGTTGCGGGAAGCTTCAGTGAAAGAGGAGATCTCGTCATGGATCAAAAGACGTTTTATAGGAGAGTCCTGGTTCCTGCGGGCATTGTAATGCTCCTGATGATCCTGTCGATCAATGTCTATAATATATCCCCTGTCATAGGTATTAATCATCCGGGCCTGAGCCGGGTAATATCCAATATATCCGCACTCTTTATGCTTATCAGTATATGGTTTGGCGCCTTTATCGTTCATCCATTAGCCTATAGACCGGGCGCATCTATGAAAGAAAGGGTATTGACCGGCCTGATCACCCCCCTGGTCTGGTCGGCAAAGATGGTATACGGCGCCGGGTGCATATATGCAGGATGGGAACTGGCTTACTGGTCTTTCCATCCTCTGATTGTGGGAGTAATAGGGGTCGCTTTACTTGAGATGGGTATTGCCGAAATCGTATGCAGACTGGCGTACAGGAAAAAAGCACCTATACCGGAGAAGGTTATGCAACCCTCCGTTGTGATCATGCTCCTTGCAGGCCTTATTCTTGTGCCCGTTGCCCTCTGGAACGGGGGCACCTTTCTGTTTTATATATTTGTGGATATATATACCGCGCTCTTCTACTGATCCGTGGAGGATTTAAAGGAGGGAACCAGATATGGCATCGTTTGAAGACAATCTGTTCGAAAAGAACGTTTCCCGAAGGGAGATTCTCGAAATCCTGGGTGGTATGGCGGTTGCGGGCATTCTGGACATGTCTTTCCCAATAAGTGCTCTTTCTGCTCCGGCCAGGAAACCCAATATAATCTTTATTCTCAGCGATGATCACCGCTGGGATCATATGAGTTGTATGGGTCATCCGTTTCTTGAAACGCCCAATCTCGACAGAATAGCGAGAGAAGGGACCCTTTGCGAGAATGCCTTTGTTACATCTTCTCTCTGCAGTCCGAGCAGAGCGAGTTTCCTTACCGGCCAGTATGCCCATACCCATGGGGTAAAGAATAATATAACCCCCTGGAATAATGAAAACGTTACATTCCTGGAATTGTTGAAAAGGGGAGGCTATGACACGGCATTCATCGGTAAATGGCACATGCCCGGCAAGGGATTGCCGGATCTGAGGGGTGTGGACAGGTTTATCTCTTTTACCATTCAGAGAGGACAGGGGAGATATTTTAACTGTCCTTTGATAGTGAATGGTGTCAATACTCCTTCCAGAAAGGAATATATAACGGAAGAACTTACCGATTATGCCCTGGATTTTATAAAGCAGAAGAGAAACAATCCATTCTGCCTGTATCTCTCTATGAAAGCGGTTCACCACCGGTGGCTGCCTCCAAAGGATCTGAAGGGCACCTACAGTAATATAGACGATCTTCACCTGCCGCCGGAGGCGGATAACTGGATCGGTCTTGTAGATAATCACATTATTTACGGGACATTTGGTGGCCTGAAACAGATGTACAGAGGGTATTGCGAGACCATTCTTGAAATAGACAGGGAAGTGGGTCGCATTCTCGATTATCTCGATGCAGCCGGAATTGCCGATAATACCGTTGTTATATACGCCGGTGATAACGGGATATACTGGGGAGAACATCGCCTTGTAGATAAACGATTTGCCTACGAAGAGGTTATACGTGTTCCTTTTATAGTCCGCTATCCGAAGCTTATCAATAATCCGGGTCGGAGACTGTCTCAAATGGTGTTAAATATCGATCTGGCGCCTACTGTACTGGAATTGGCCGGGCTCAGGGTGCCGGGAAATATGCAGGGAGTGAGTATCGCCCCCCTCCTTGCATCGAAGGATATACCGTGGAGAAAATCATGGCTTTATGAATATTTTGTCGAGTTTCCTTACACGGTGCCCCAGATGTATGCTCTTCGTACTAGAAACTACAAA
>CAYLXS010000174.1:0-1947 GCA_964387765.1 uncultured Syntrophaceae bacterium | reverse complement strand
TCATGTAGCCGAACAGTTCGCTCTCCAGGAGATTTTCCGGTATCCCGCCACAATTTATGATAACAAACGGACCGTCGTTCCGGGAACTGTTTTCATGTATGGCCCGGGCAACCAGTTCTTTTCCTGTACCGCTCTCGCCGAGGATGAGAACATTGGCGGCGGTCTCCGCCGTCTTTTTGACGAGGGAGTATACCTTCAGCATCCCCCTGCTCTTCCCCGTCATCCTTCCAAAGGAGACCGCGCTTTTCACGTCCTTCATGAATTGCGCGTCTTCCTCGCCGGTTACCTTCTTGCGGAGAGCGTCTCTTACGAGCTTCTTCAGGTCATCCGGTTCAAAATTCTTTTCGAGGTAGTCATACGCCCCCTCCTTCATCGCCGCAACGGCCGTTTCTCCGGAGGCATATCCTGTAATCAGGATGGTCATGGTCTCCGGAGACACCTCCTTCAGAGACTTGAGCAGATCGACCCCATCCATGCCCGGCATCTTCAGATCGGTAATAACAAGATCAAATTTGCGCTTCCTGCAGAGGGTCAGTGCCTTCTTTCCGCCCGGAACTGTGTTTACATCATAACCCTCTCTGGAAAGCATGATCTCAAGATAGTCCCTCATCCCCTGATCATCGTCAACAACAAGAATTCTGGCCATAAAAACCTCCCTGTCAGGGCCTATTTCTCTGCCTGCTCATCAACCGGAAGCAGCATTGTGCAGGTTGTCCCCATGCCCGGTTTACTTTCAATCCTGAACGTGCCTCCGTGGCTTTCAACTATCCTGTTTACAACCGCAAGCCCCAATCCTGTGCCGTTTTCCTTCGTTGTGTAAAAAGGTTCCAGCACATTGCCCATATGCTTCTCTTCTATTCCGCAACCGGTATCACTTACAGATATCTCAAGGAATCCATGAGTATCTTCATCGACATTTAGTTTCGTTTCGATCTTCAGTGTCCCTTCATTCGGCATTGCCTGATGCGCGTTCAATATGATGTTCCACATGGCCTGTCTTATCTCTGTGCCGTTTCCGTATATTTCATTCTGCACGCACAGGTTTTTTACAACCTTAACTTTTCCGTTCCACCCGGGGGAAAAACAGACGGATTCAAGCGCTTCGTCCATAATACCCGCAGCATCTATTTTACGGCGATCCCGCGTATCGGGCCTGGAAAAAAGCAGAAAGTCCTTCACGAGGGTTTCCAGCTGATCTTTCCCCATAAGAACGATTTCCATCAGTTTTCTATCCGATCCTTCCAGCTTGAGGTTCTCTGTCAGCAATTTTATGGAGCCGCTGATCGACGCGAGAGGACTTCTTAGTTCATGCGCCAGGGCTGCCGATATTTCGCCCATAAGCGCCATCTTCCTGCTTTTTTCAATCTCCTTTTCCATCTTCTTGATGGATGTCAGGTCCTGAAATATGAATATCCTGCCTATATCATTTCCTTCCGGATCAATAAGGGGATATATCGAAAATCCAAGTGTTGTCGCGCCCCTCTTTGATGATAATTCGATCTCGAAACGTCTTGCCACCGGGGAGTCCCCTTCTCTTTCTTTTGAGCTGTTCAATGCCCCCGAAAAATCAGTGAAGATATCGTCAACGATCCTGTCCATGGCATCGGAAAACGATATCCCTGTAATCTCCTCGGCCGCCCGGTTAAAAGACTTTATCCTGTTCTCAAGATCCACGGTCATGACACCGGAACCCACGGATTCAATAATACTCTTATGGAGTATATCCAACTGGTCAAAGGCACTTTCCTTCTCTGAAAGGAGCACTTTTGTCTTTCTTTCCATTTCCACCACGAAACTTGCCAGCAGAGCCACCATATAAAAGGAGGCAATATGGATGCATATCCGCAGAAAGACATGCCCCGCCTCAGCGTTGTACTGATACGTTTCACTGTAAATCGGGTGAATAACGCCATAAAATTCAAGGTCCACCAGAAGCCCGTAGAATAT
>CAYLXS010000173.1:0-2020 GCA_964387765.1 uncultured Syntrophaceae bacterium | reverse complement strand
TATTCTTTACACATCCGTTTAAAAAAACACCCTCTATTTCCTCAGGTGGAATCCGGAGGTCACAGGCAATATCATAAGCAGTTCTGCCTTCCCGGGTGATCTCTTTTTCAAAAGTATAGGAAAATCCCTGGCTATCCATATAGACTTGCAGAAACCCGAATATGCGGACGCTGACGGTATGACTGCTCCGGGTAAAAGTCATTTTAACCACCTCCCACAATCGGAAAGACGTTCCGCATATGGTAAGGGTAAAAGATAAGGAGGCTAAGACTTTTTCTCAGCCCCCTTAGGAAGAATGTTTAGAAGTTCCAGAATTCATCCAGTTCTTCATCTGTGATCTCGAATACCTGATTGTGAGGCGCAAGAGGTTCCAGATACATGAATTCCGGCAGTCTGTCATCTTTGTTAGTAAAACCGGCCCTTGTATTAAAATCCCTTTCAGTTCTGAGAACCGTCTTGCCTAATTCTGTCACATCATCTGCCGTCAAATTTAACCCATACATGGCGTTGAGCATTCTGTAGATTGCCTCAAAGGTTTCAGGCTGATCCAAAACAGGAAAGGCAGTGAAGAGACACAGGCCAGCGGAATCAATTGCTGCCGTAGCGATCTGAAGATTTCTTGAAAGTTCTACCTGACCCTCTGTTTTTAATGGATCAACGTAACCGCCCACCTTCATAATATTGGTGGCAATCGCATAGCCGGCTGTGTGATCCGCGCCCATGGTGGATGTGGCATACGTAACGCCGATTCCCTGGATGGCCCTTGGATCATAGGCAGGCATATTCTGACCTTTAACAGCTGCAACCTTTGTTACACCAAACGTCTTGCCGGCTGTAACTGCCCCGCTGCCGATAATTTTGCCGATGGGGGTGCCGTTTCTGACATCTTCATCAAGAAGTTTTATTGCCCCTTCCCAGTCACCAAAGGGAAGAAATCCGCCTTCCATGGCGACAGCAATAGTTCCACCCGTTTCAATAGTATCAATGCCGATATCATCACAGAGACGCTCCAATCTGGCGATCACATCCAGATCTCTAATATCGCAATTGGCGCCAAGCGCCCATATCGACTCGTACTCAAGCCCTGAAGTGAGATAATTGCCGTCTTTGTCATTATAGACATTTGAACATCTGATAACGCAACCGGGGGTACACGCGTGAGTTTCTTTTCCTCCCCTTTCTCTGCAGTTTTCCGTAAGCTTCTCCCCGCTGATCTCGCCGGCATGCTCAAATCGTCCGTCTGAGAAGTTGCGGGTCGGAAACCCCCCTGCTTCATTAATAATATTGACCAATACGGCTGTGCCGTAGGTTGGAAGACCCTCTCCGGTAACCGGATGTTTTAACAGACCATCGGTGAATATCTTTGACCATTTCTTGAACTCATCTTTGTCTTTGATCTCCACGCCGGGTGCACCGGTGTCATCTATCACGATTGCCTTCAGACCCTTTGAACCCATAACCGCGCCCTGACCTCCGCGACCAATGTGTCTGGTCGGCCTGTTGTCAGGATCGTTGACCGCAATACTTGCGGAGCATAATTTCTGTTCACCAGCGGGTCCGATCGAGACTATTCCCACCTTGCCGTATTTTTCCCACAGCTTGCCCACTGTCTCGTAATTGCCCATGCCCTTGTATTCATCCGCCGGAAAAATCTCAGCTTTGTCCTTGTTGATGTAAATCATTCTCAATTTATCATCTGCCGGTTTTCCCTCGAGGACTATGGCGCTGTATCCGAGGCGTGCCAGTTTTTGTGAAACCAGACCACCTGAATTTCCCTCTTTGATCCCCCCGGTGAGGGGGCTCTTGCAACCAACGTGGAATCTTCCGCTGCTTGAGGCAGGTGTTCCTGCGAGCAGTCCTGTCGCACCAATAAGTTTATTGTTTGGGCCAAGGGGGTGACAGAGTGGGGGAACTTCCTTAGCTATTATTGAGGATGTCAGTGCTCTTCCGCCGAGACCGGCATATTCACCCAACTCCTCGGTTTTGACTGTCATATCAGTCATATTAATCCTTAAAATCT
>CAYLXS010000172.1:0-2031 GCA_964387765.1 uncultured Syntrophaceae bacterium | reverse complement strand
CGGATTCCACCTGAGGAAATAGAGGGTGTTTTTTTAAACGGATGTGTAAAGAATATTTATGATCTCGTATTTCCCGGTGATAGGGTGGCCTTTTTTCCTAAGGGAACGCCTGGTCCTTACCGGGTTTTTTTGGGAATGGCCAGGGAAAATGTCGAGCGTGCACGACGTGAAAAGGAAAAGGCAAACAAGAAACATCGATAGTAATTCCAAAGATAGAATCCTATATGCTTTGGGGGAAAAGCTGAAAAGAAACCATTTACCCGGCGGGACGCGAAGTGTGAGTCTTAAGTAAAAAGACTTTTACGAATTCTGTGATGAAGGGCCGTTCTCGTTTTCTATGCCTTCATAATAGAGGCGAGCTTTGCACTTGGAACAGAGGGGAAGATCCTGAAGTCTGTCCTCCGGTACGCGATTTTTGGCTCCGCAGTGGAGGCACTGTACTACAAGTTCATCCAGCAGAAACCCGCACTTGCCACAGACGGGCCGGTCTTTCAGACGACGCCGGAATATGCGGTTTTTTTGCCCGCATCTTAGACAGCGGACAATAAAATAATTCTGGAGCATTCGGAATATCAGCTATATGCCTGTGGTTATTTTTTTTCGCAAGCCTTGACCTTGAACAAAAATCCACAAAAATCAACAGAATCTCGTTTCCATATCTTTTCTGTCAAGGTATGGAAATCTTTATGGTGCCGCCTCTTCCCAATATATCATGAAGGTGAACATATCCTTCAAGGTGCCCATCACTGTCTATTATTGCCAATGCGGTGATCTCATCCTTTTGCATAATTTCTATGGTTTGAGACAGAGATGCGCCGGGATCAACCGTCCTGGGGTTTATTGTCATCAGATCGTCCACAAGTTTTTCCTTGAAATCTGTCCCCTTCCTGATATGCCGTCTCAGGTCCCCGTCGGTCAGGATGCCCAGGAGGTGGGTTTCTCTGTCCGTTATAAATATGAAACCAAGGTTCTTTCTGTCCATTTGTTCAATGGATTCAAGTGCAGATGTCCTCAAAAACACTACCGGTATATCGCTGCCGCCAATCATGACATCCTTTACCCTTGCCATCAGCCTTTGCCCGAGGTGTCCTCCAGGATGAAATTTAAAGAAATCTCTTTCGGTAAATTCCATTTTTTCGACAAGGACAACAGCCAGGGCATCCCCCATGGCTAATGTAGCGGTGGTGCTTGATGTGGGTGCAAGACCGAAGGGACATGCTTCTTTCTCCACACTCACGTCTATAGCCACATCGCTGTGTCTTGCAAGAGTTGAGTTCATGTTTCCTGTAAAGGCGATAAGGGATAGACCGATGTCTTTTACGCTCAGGATTAACGTGATCAATTCACTCGTTTCGCCACTGTTGGATATGGCAAGCATCACATCATCCCTGGTTACGATGCCAAGGTCTCCATGCAATCCCTCTACCGGATGGAGAAAGAGGGCCGGTGTTCCCGTGCTTGTCAGGGTTGCCACTATCTTCTTCCCCACGAGACCTGACTTTCCAATTCCTGTCACGATTACTCTGCCTTTAGTCTCGTGTATGATTTCAACGGCCCTGGAAAAACTGGTGTCGACTCTGTCAATGAGATTCAGGATGCTTTCCGCTTCTACCTGGAGAACTTCTTTTGCCTGTTTTATCGAATCGGTCATTTGGAAAATACCCTATCTCTAATTCGGACAAGCCGGAACCAAAAAGGTTTATATTTGATTAAAAACCATTTTCCTACTTCTCGTTCGTACTATATATGAGCAAGCAAACGAACACAAGACATAGAAATCTTTTACAGCCTCGTAATCGTTCACGGTTTACAGTTATTGGTTCACGGTTGAAAAAACAGAGGATTGAAATCAATATCCAAAATGCCTCAATCGTCGGGTCTCGTTCATCGAGCAGCGCCAGTGGTTACATAGTTTATTGGAAAAACTGTGAACCGACAACAGTGAACGGTTACACAAAAGCTAACGAATGATAACGGATTGCACCAGCTTTTCCAGTTTTTCTTTTATATTGCCGATTTCCTCGTCGGTAT
>CAYLXS010000171.1:0-2078 GCA_964387765.1 uncultured Syntrophaceae bacterium | reverse complement strand
AGCGGAGTTGATACCATTACCGCCGATGCGGACCTGATCAATGTTAATTCTATAGTAACAACCACAGGCAGCGGGAATATAGACCTTGCTGCAGGTACTACCTTGGATATAGCAGCCAACATCTCGGCCGCCGATGCGGTTGATCTGGACGGTGACACTAATCCGATCAGTCTCGGTGCGAACATCACCGCGGGTGATAACATTGGCATCAATGACGATACAGTCCTTGATGCGGCGAGCACCATTACATCAACCACCGGCAACGTTACCTTTGCTGATGACATAAGCGGCGCCTTTGCTTTGGCAGTAAGTGCAGCTAACGGGAAAGTAACATTCAGCGATACAGTTGGTGTGGATGCTGCGGATGTTGCAAGTTTGACAGTAAGCGCAGCCACAGCGGAATTCAACGGCAATGTTAACAGTACAGGGGCAGTTGATTTAAGCCTCACGCAAGACGTATTAGTTGACACAAACACAGTAATAACAACGACTGATACAGCTAATGGAGACATATTCTTTAAAGCATCCGGCAATCTTGATGCAGTAACCGGAGACGAGACCCTGCAATTAGTTGCAGGAGATGACATTGTTTTAGGTACAGTTGGAGCGACAACCCCACTGGCTGGTCTGACAGTAACCACCAGTGCCGATGATGGAATTGTTACCCTTAACAATGACATTACAGTAGCCGGGGCAATAGACTTTAACCTCAGCGAAGATATTAATTTAGCAGGCAATGTCAGTATCAGCAGCACAGCACTAGGTGTAGTTGACTTATCATCTGCAACAGCAGGAACGGTTGTAGGTCCTTATGCCTTAAGCATAACCAACACCTCAGGCGACATCGACCTTGGCCCGACCACGGTAGACAGTTTGGTTGCCAATGCCAACACCAACGACGTCAATATCCTTGGTGCACTTACATCCACCGGTCTTGTGGACCTGGATGCGGGCACAGATGTTGATATCGATGCAGCGATAGACTCCACTAATGGTGCTGTGGCGATTAATGCTGGCACCAACGTAGATATAGATGCAGACATAGATGGAGACAACGTAACGATCCAGGCAGGAACAGGAGATGTTACTATAGCAACCGCGGCCCTTAACAATACCCGTGGCGGATATGATATGACTGCCGGCGCAACAATAGATATAGATCAGAATATTACCTCGGCAGATTTTATCACTTTACAGGCTGCAACAGATGTAGAGATTGCAGCTGGTCTTACCCTGCAAGCTGCTACAGACCTTACGATAACAGGTGCGGTAGATACAGAAGGTGCAGCTACCTTAACCAGCACAAGTGGTAATGTAACAGTAGCCAATGCCATTACAGGAAGCGCAGCCGGAGTGATTGAACTTAATGCTGCTCTCGACGTATCCATAAATAACATTACAGCTGTAACATCACTTGATGTGAACGCCTCTACTGCTACTTTAAACGGAGCTACTATAACAACAGCAGGAACGATCAATTTTGATGATGTTGGCACGACGAATCTAGCAACTAATGTTGTAATGACCAGTGGCGGCAATGATATAGATTTAGGCACTTCATTAGAAGGCAGTCATACACTTGAGCTGATAGCTGGCACAGGCGATGTTGATTTAGAGGCTGGCAATATAGACGGCTTGACCGTGACCTCCAGCGCAACCACAGATATTACAGGCGCAATGGTAGTTGACGGCAACACCAGCGTAACCGCAACTAATGAGATAGATATATCAACAACTGGAAGCCTTACCACAACAGGCACAGGCACATTAACCTTAGCCAGTACAAATGGACCGATAGATATAAATGGTGCAGCATCATCTGCTGGCGATTTAAGCATGATAGCTACTAACGGCGATGTTGCCATAGATGCAAATGTTGATGCTGCCGGAGACAGTACGCTTACTTTAACGGCAACAGCTGGCAATGTAAATATAGCTCAGGCGGCAGATGCAGCGGTAACAGCTGTAAACGGTAAGATTGATATAGATGCAGGGACATCGGTTCTTCTTGCTTCTAATGCAAACACTGGCCAGATAGTGACAACAGGCACAGGCGATATTGAAATCACCGCAGCAAC
>CAYLXS010000170.1:0-2097 GCA_964387765.1 uncultured Syntrophaceae bacterium | reverse complement strand
AGGCATAGTGATGTTTTATCTCTTTTACTTCGCTTACCATATCGGCTATCTCGACAATCTCAGGCGGGGCATACCTTCCGGTGAGTATCAGGTTTAGCTCAAGGGGTTTATTCTTAATAAGATTCAACACTTCGTCCAGTGATATCAGCTTGAAATCGATGGCTACGTTGATTTCATCGAGTATTACCATGTCATACGCGCTGGACGCAATTATTTCCTGCGCACGTTTCAACCCTTCCTGTGCCAGTTCGATATCCACGGGCGCGGGATTATTCCTCATGACAAAACTGTCGAGACCGAATTGCTCAACGATCAAATCGGGAAGATGCTTTTCCGCGGCAATCACCTCGCCATATTTTCTCCCCTTCATAAACTGGATCATATAAACCTTGAAACCGTGGCCAACTGCCCGGAGCGCCTGCCCTAACGCCGATGTCGTTTTCCCCTTTCCATCTCCTGTCAGGACCATTACAAGGCCGCTGTCATGTTTTTTCGTCACTTTGTCGATGTCGTCGCTCATCCCGTTACACCTTTCAATGGCTGCTTCCTCAAATATTTTTTCGCTACTTCCTCGGCGCAGGTATAAGGGTCGGTTTCCTTCTTAAGCAATTTATCCACCAGATTATCGAATTCGCCTTTGGAAACAAGCTGTTCCAGTATGGGGGCAAGTATGGAGACCTGAAGCGCCTCGTTCAATTCGGCTGTAACCTTACGGCGGACGCGATCACCAAGAAGATCATTTTCCACGAGGTTCCTGTAATGTGCGTCAATATTTTGAGACAATTCTTCAATATTTTTTTCAAATACCTCTTTCTCGAAGAGGTTCCCGACCCTGATTACAGGGGGACGCCATCCGCCGGGGAATGAATCCACCATATTGAGCATATACATCAGTTCCTGGTATAGCTTTCCGGCTCCCTCGCGTTCGGCCTTGTTGATAACGAATATATCGGCCACTTCGAGTATCCCTGCCTTTATCGCCTGAATGCTGTCACCCATGCCCGGGACAAGAACTACGATGACAGTATGCACATGATTCATGATTTCCACTTCCTGCTGCCCCGTCCCTACCGTTTCAACGAATATTACATCTTTTCCCATCGCGTCCATTACATGAACGGAGTCGCCGGCCGCCTTTGAAAGCCCGCCAAGCGCCCCCCTTGTTGCAAGGCTTCTAACAAAGACATCGGGGTCTTCTGCGTGACGCTGAAGTCGTATCCTGTCTCCGAGTAGCGCTCCACCCGTAAAGGGACTTGTGGGATCTATAAGTAGCGCCCCGATTTTTTTATCTCTATTTCTATAAAGGGCGATCAATGAATCGATCAGTGTACTTTTACCAGCGCCGGGAGCTCCGGTCAAACCGATTACGCGCGCTTTCCCGGTAAAGGGGAAGAGGCTTCTTATCGTCGATTTAGCTTCGGGAACATTATCCTCAATGTTTCGTATCAGGCGCGTGGCGGTACGAATATCCCCTTTTCTTATTTTCTCGGCCTTTTTCATATCGTTCCCGGTTTTTATCAAGTCAGCTTCACATTATTGTTTATCCACTCAACTATGGAGTCGAGAGATGCCCCCGGTGTGAATATCTCACTGATTCCCGCGTCGTAAAGCATTTGGAAGTCCTGTTTCGGGATAACGCCTCCTCCTATCACCATAATGTCACTGGCATTCTGCTCTTTCAGCAGTTCCACCACCCGGGGGAAGAGGTATCGATGAGCGCCTGACAGGCAGCTGAGACCGACGACATCCACATCTTCCTGTATGGCAGAAGCTGCAATCTGCTCCGGGGCCTGATGACAACCGGTATAAATCACCTCGAACCCGGCGTCGCGAAAACACCTGGCAAGCACCCTGGCCCCACGGTCATGTCCGTCGAGTCCCGGTTTGGCAACCATAATGCGAAGTTTTCTTTCAGCCATAATTATTGAGTCCTTTCTGCTCTGTCCGGAAGCACGATCCCGATCCCGACATGTCGGGATCAAATCAGGTCATGTCTACGAGAACTAACATCTGTTTATCCGGAAATGGAGATTAATACATTGCCGGATCCTGGTATTCACCGTATACCTCACGATATACGTCACATATCTCCTGAAG
>CAYLXS010000169.1:0-2129 GCA_964387765.1 uncultured Syntrophaceae bacterium | reverse complement strand
ACGGTTGTCAATTGGCATGGGTGGTATGCGGCACCCGATTTCAGTCTGTTGTTGCATCTCGACGTGATCGGTGCGGCCAGTTTTTCCCTGTGGCCCGTAATTTTTGTCATACTCTTCTCCTGCATTTTTGACAGTTTCTCCACCTGCGTTGGCGTGTGCGAAGCCGGAGACCTCGTCGATGAGGAAGGCGATCCCCGCAACCTGGTGAAATGTCTTAAAGTGAACGCCATCGGCGTGACGCTATCCGCAGTAATGGGAACCAGTCCGACTACGGCATATGTCGAATCCTCGACCGGCATACGGGAGGGAGGGCGTACAGGACTCACATCGGTGGTGACCGGTTTACTTTTTATCCCGTTCATGTTCCTGTCGCCGCTTCTGTCCCTGGTCCCGTCTTTATCCACGGCGCCCATGCTGGTTCTGGCCGGGGTATTCATGTTAAAGCCATTGATATATGTCCGGTGGGAAAGGTTCGACGAGGCCATTCCCTTTTTCATGGCAATGATTGTCATGCCACTGACCCATTCCATTACCCACGGAATCATCTGGGGGTGTCTGAGCTGGACTATTTTAAAGGTGGCAAGTGGAAAGACCAGGCAGATATCATTTGTGCTGGTTTTGATCGACATCATTGCCCTCCTTCTCCTTTTTGATCTTGACCGCTATTTTTGATAGATGCTTAAAACTCTAATCCACAAATTACGACCGGCGAACAGGTCGCCTCGCCCTGAGGAAAACAGGCGAATCGAGCAATACATTAATGCCTACCATACATTCCTGAATGGACCGGAAGAGATCTCCCTGGACTGTCTTGAAAATATCCATCGGGGCATCTCATCCAGCCTCCACGGTGGCGCAGCCACAGACGATATAATGGTTTCGACCCTCCTCTATTCCGCGCTGCGGTTGCCCGGATATCTGGATCGGGTCAGCCGGGTGGTAATCGGCCCCAATGAGGGTGTCTTTAGGACAGGGGGCTATGGGAACATCAACTCCTGGGAGACAGCCCCGGCACAAGCCAGGCGGCGGAAAGCCTTATTCAATGGAAGCGATACCCTGGCCGTTTTTACCTCCAGCGTTTCGGATATCGATGATCTGATGCCGGCCTTGTGCGCATATCAAATTGAATGGAACAAGATGCACAAACGTCTTGAGGGCACCGCCTTAGGCCAAAACCTTAAAAGCGGCTTGATAAAAGCCTCAGCAATTGGGGACAAGTTGAAAACGACATTGGGCATGTCCTCCGCTGACCATGAAATGCTGGCAAAGGTTTGGGGGGATCGCTGGGATGAAAAAATAGCCGCTATTGCCGCAGCACCGAAAAACTTCCGCGTGAAAATGCTTTCCTCGGACCATAGAGAATCCAAACGGGAAGTTCAGAAATGGTGGTCTGATCTATTGGAACATTTCCATGATGTCGGGATTGAAGACCGTCCACTCTACCTGGTCTCCAGCAATACCCACAGCCTGGCCAATCTTATCTCGGGATTCGCTTACCGCTATCGTCATGAATCGGTCGCCCACGCGCTTAAAAACGACACTGAAGGGCTTCTACGCCAGTGGAAAAGGCTCAGAGACGAGGAAGAGGAGGCAAAGCTGAATTTTTACTACTGTGCCCAGCGCGCCTTTGGGGAGAGTGATTCCAAATGGAGTAAGATTCAACATGAGATGGAGGAGGAGGCTGGCCTGCAGCGCTTTATACATGACCAGCTCTTAGATCAGGAAACCCAGATTATCGATCTAAGTCGTATACAATCAGATTGCATAGACTCTCGTCTGGACCGGAGCAGGCTGAGTATCCTGAAAAGAAGTCGAGCTCTTATTCTAAATATAGATTATCCCCTGGGCTTCTCAGCCTACCATATTATGTCTCGGATTGCTCAGGAGGCCAAAGAACTGCGGGGTGTTTATATCATGGGGAAATCCGCATCCATGCTTGGCCGGGTGGGTGATATCATGATCCCAACCGAAATCAGAGATGAACATACCAAAAATCAATACATTTTCAAAAACTGCTTCTCCGTGCGGAATCTTGTCGGGTATCTCAGAGATGTTGCCGTCTTCGATGATCAAAGGTCAGTGAGTGTGCGCGGGACTTTTCTGCACAGTTGGGATTCCATTAAACAGTT
>CAYLXS010000168.1:0-2163 GCA_964387765.1 uncultured Syntrophaceae bacterium | reverse complement strand
GGGGTCCCATTCTATGTGGCGGCTCCCATTTCTACAATAGACCGCCATGCAAGAAGCGGCAATGAAATCTTCATTGAAGAAAGAAAAGCGGAAGAGGTATTGGAATTCCACGGCACAAAAATCGCGCCCGAAGGATTCAACGCGTACAACCCCGCCTTTGATGTAACCCCGAAACGATACATAACCGCCATCATAACAGAAGAGGGGATTATCACAGCACCTTTGGGGAAAGGGATCAAGAGCTTGGTATGATTCTTTATGCTGAATTCTTAATTTTTATAAGTATTAATAATTAACATGGCCGTAAAAGTGGATTAAGGATTACTTAATGATCAAAAATTTGTTTCTTTTCGATTTTGATGGTGTTATCGCGGATTCCCTGAACTTTTACGAGAAACTCGTGATGACATCCCTTGAGAAAACAGGCACGCCGGTTATAAAGACACGTGCAGAGTACCTTGATCTGTTTGATGGCAATTTCTATGCCTCGCTCCGCGCAAAGGGGGTTGACACTACAGTGTTTAACAATACCGCGATGACCGTCGCCCCGGAGATGGACCCCAGCGAGATTGGTCCCTTTCGTGATCTGTTCCCGGTAATCCGCAGACTCAGCAAACACAACACGTTACTTGTTATATCATCCAACACTTCCCCCCCCATAAAGACCTTTCTCTCAAAATACGATTGTGAAGGAATCTTCGATGACATTATGGGTGCCGATTTTATGTTAAGCAAGAGTAAAAAGATAAATCACGCGGTAGAGAAATGGCAAGCGCCCAAAGAGCTGACATACTATGTGGGAGATACCGCCGGCGATATCAGGGAGGGAAAAGAAGCCGGTATCAGAACCATAGCCGCAACCTGGGGGTGGCATTCGAGGGAAAGACTCGAAAAAGTGAAACCCGACTATATAATTGATTCTCCTGAGGATCTGCTCAATATCTGAGTTCTCGGATATTACAAAAAAAAGAGGCCCCTCGCTAAGCAAAGGACCTCTTGTGAATCATATATCTGAGCTACAATACTACATCATGCCGCCCATTCCGCCCATTCCGCCCATACCACCCGGAGGCATCCCAGGCATTCCACCCTCATCTTTGGAAGGCTTCTCGGCAACCATGCACTGGGTCGTTAGCATCAGACCCGCGACGCTCGCCGCATTCTGAAGCGCGGATCTCGTCACCTTGGTGGGATCAATAACACCCGCCTTGACAAGATTCTCATATGTATCGGTCCGTGCGTTGAAACCATAGTCACCCTTCTTGCCTTTTACCTTCTCCACAATAATAGCGCCTTCAAAGCCTGCGTTGGCAACGATCATTTTCATAGGCTCTTCTATGGCCTTCTTGACGATTTTCACGCCGACCTGCTCGTCCCCTTCCAGCTTCATTTTTTCAAGCGCCGGAAGAGTTCTGATGTATGCCACTCCACCACCGGGGACAATACCTTCCTCGACAGCTGCTCTCGTGGCATTCAGCGCGTCTTCAACCCTCGCCTTCTTCTCTTTCATCTCCGTCTCCGTGGCCGCTCCAACCTTAATGACGGCAACACCGCCAACCAGTTTCGCCAGCCGCTCCTGGAGTTTCTCCCTGTCATAATCAGAGCTTGTCTCGTCTACCTGTGCCCTGATCTGTTTCACACGGCCTTCAAGACCGGCCCTTTCGCCGGCGCCATCTATTATTGTCGTATTGTCCTTATCTATAACAATCCTCTTCGCGCCTCCCATATCGTCGAGCTGGGCATTCTCAAGCTTTGATCCCATTTCTTCGGCAATCACCTTGCCTCCGGTAAGAACAGCTATATCATCCAGCATCGCCTTTCTCCTGTCGCCAAAACCGGGAGCCTTGACAGCAGCCACATTCAGGGTACCCCTGATCTTATTGATAACCAGAGTAGCGAGGGCCTCGCCTTCGATGTCTTCCGCTATAATCAAAAGCGGTTTACCCAACTTGGCAATCTGCTCGAGGATGGGAAGAAGATCTTTCATGTTGCTGATCTTCTTGTCATGAATCAGAATGAATGGATCTTCCATGACTGTTTCCATCTTCTCAGTATTGGTAACAAAGTAAGGGGAGAGATATCCTCTGTCAAACTGCATTCCCTCCACAACCTCCAGTTCCGTCTCCAGGCCCTTCGCCTCTTCCACCGTGATGACGCCTTCCT
>CAYLXS010000167.1:0-2172 GCA_964387765.1 uncultured Syntrophaceae bacterium | reverse complement strand
GGTGAGGAACGCATATGAGAGTTATCAGTTCCACGTTGTTTACTACACGCTGTACAATTTCTGCAGCGTCGATCTCAGTGCCCTCTACCTGGACGTCCTGAAAGACAGACTTTATACTTCAAAGGCCGAGTCAAGAGAGAGAAGATCCGCGCAGAGCGCGATGTATATCATCCTTGATGCCATGACAAGGCTCCTCGCGCCGGTACTTGTCTTTACCTCCGAGGAAATATGGTCGAATATGCCCGATTATGACGGCAAAGAAGAGAGCATTCATATGACGCAGTTTTCGGAGGTGGATCCTCAATATCTTGATGAAGACCTCGGAAAGAAATGGGAGACACTTATCGCCGTCAAGGGAGAAGTATCGAAGGCCATAGAGATAGCGAGGCAGAAGAAAGTGGTGGGTCATTCCCTTGACAGTTGTGTAAATATTCATGCCCCGGAAAAACTGCAGGCATTTCTAAAGGGTTATCTCGACAATATGAAGGCGCTTCTTATCGTGTCCCAGGTAAATCTTGTTCCGGCGGACAAAGTTTCCGATCCTTACGAAAGCACGGAGTTTGAGGGTCTGAAGATAGAAGTTTCCAGGGCACGGGGGATAAAGTGTGAGAGATGCTGGAACTACAGCGAGACAGTGGGTGAAAATGCCGATCATCCGACCATCTGCACAAGGTGTGTGAAAAATCTGTAGAGGAGAGCATAAACCTTTGAACAAAAAACATGGTGTTTTCTTGATAACGCTGCTGCTGGTTGTGGGCCTGGATCAAGTCTCCAAGATGTATATAAGTTCGGTGATGTCTCTTCATGCCTCGTCTCCGGTGATCGATGGCTTCTTCAGCATCACCTATGTGAGAAATCCGGGGGCCGCTTTCGGTTTTCTCGCGAACGCATCCCCCCTGTTTCGATCGCTGTTTCTGATAATTATATCTGCGGCGGCTATAGTGATGATCCTGTGGTTTCTTGCAAAAAACAGGTCGGGCGGGATGCTGCTTATCTTTTCCCTTTCGCTGATATTAGGTGGGGCTGTGGGAAATCTGGCAGACAGGATACGATTCGGAGATGTTGTGGACTTTCTTGATTTTTACATAGCGTCCTGTCACTGGCCCGCCTTCAATGTAGCCGATTCGGCCATATCGGTCGGGGCCGTACTGCTTATTGTGGAGATGTTCAGAAAAAAGTCAGGGTCACTTCGGCAGTAGAACAACCACCTTCAAAGATTTTCTCCCCCACTGCAGGGCATCATCGTGGTCGGAAAAGAACACATCTATGTGATTTCCCTTTATAGCTCTTCCAATATCATGCACCTCACCCCAGCCATAACCCGGCACATACATCTTGGTCCCGAAGGGATACAGTCGGGTGTCCGCCGCGATCGTTCCATGCTTTGCCTCTGTTCCGTCGGCGGTGATACCCACTCTTTTCCTTTTACCCTTGAGGGGTCCATAGGCGTAAACCGGTGGTCCGATACACCAGTATTTTCTCTCCCACCCGCACGATTCGGGGCCGGCATCGTAGGCAGTCACAACCATCTTGCGAACCACTCTCCTGTATTCCTTGCCTTTTGGAAAGAAACAGCAGCCATAGAGAAAAAGAAATGCTACAAAAAAAATAATGCAGAAACAGATTTTCTTGTGTGATCTGGTCATATCGAATGTCTTTTACCTTTTTGTTTCAAACACCACGGTCATTCTGACTATCATAATGAAGAAATATTTTTCAAGGCACAATGTGATATTTCGGGAACCTATCCCATCAGACCCGGAAGGAAAAGGGCGATCTGGGGAAAGGGAATAAGGAGAAGAGTTCCTATTATCAGTGCTGCAAGAAAGGGGAGCACTCCCTTGAAGATGACCTCGAGCGGGACATCTCTGGCCACACCGCTTACCACATAGACGTTTATTCCTACAGGTGGAGTGATCACACCGATCTGGGTCACCAGTACTATTATGACACCAAACCATATCGGGTCATAGCCCAGAAACAGCACAACCGGGTAAAAAATAGGTATTGTCAGCATTATAAGCGCCAGCGAATCTATGACGCACCCCCCCACCAGATACACCATGATAATAATCAGCATGACGGCATAACGCGGCAACTGTATTTCCGATACTC
The DNA here is from genome assembly GCA_964387765.1 of uncultured Syntrophaceae bacterium. Classification (GTDB taxonomy): domain Bacteria; phylum Desulfobacterota; class Syntrophia; order Syntrophales; family UBA2210; genus UBA2210. The sequence continues at coordinate 57 of CAYLXS010000167.1, read as the reverse complement.
CCCTCGCGATGTCGAAGGGAATTCTGCTTACCGCGAGAAAATGCCCAAATATAGTGG
>CAYLXS010000166.1:0-2232 GCA_964387765.1 uncultured Syntrophaceae bacterium | reverse complement strand
TGGGAAGCGATCGAAAACACGTTCCAGGGTGATGCCGCGCCAAAGGACGCGCTTGCCCGTGCGGCTCAGAAAATCGATCGCCTGCGGAGATAGTCCTTTTACAGACTCCGATAAAAAGAGTGGACCGTTTCCAGAAACATGGAAGTGGATATTCCAAGGCAAAGGGCCGCATGTAACGAAAAAAGAGTCACTATTTTCGTGATATGGTCGGCGTAAATATGAACACCACGTTAAGAGGGAGGATACGTTTATGAAAAGAATCATTTTGTTCTGTTTGATATTGAGTTTATTTGTTTTTGTCGGTTGTGCATCGACGATGCAGACCAGTGCCAACAAACCAGTCGTCCTGAAGGTTTATACGGAGGAGTATCCACCGCTGAGCTACGCCGAAAATGGCAAAGTTACGGGTCAGGCGACGGAGGTGGTCCGAGAGCTTATCAAAAGAACCGGGACAGAGGCGAATATTCAGATGGCATCTTGGGATGAAGGATACAACGCGGTTATGGAGAAGCCAAATGTGGCCCTTTTCTCCGTAGCCATGACGCCGGAGCGGAAACCGCTCCTTCAGTGGGTAGGGCCGATCGCCTTTTTGGACGCCAATCTTTATGCCCGGAAAGGTTCTAAATTGGAGATAAAAACTCTGGCAGACGCAAAAAAACTTTCAGAGATTGTCACCGTTAAGGATTATTATACGGAGCAGGTTCTCCGGGATGCAGGGTTTTCGAATCTGAAAAACGTTGCAACGGAAGAGATCGCTATACAGAAACTATTGAAAGGTGAGGTTCATCTTTTTTCCGGCAGCAATCTTACCATGCCTGCGTTAATGAAAAAGGTTGGGGCCACGATGGATGATGTGGAGAATGTCTTGAACCTTTCCACCAACATGATCTACGTAGCTTTTTCCAAAGGCACGTCGCCCGAGCTGGTTGCCCTGTGGCAGAAGAGGCTCGACGAGATGAAGGCCGACGACACCTTCCGACAAATCTATACAAAATGGCTTCCCGCCGAGACACCACCAGAGATTATTCAGCTTATGACAGAGGAATACCCGCCGGTGACCTTCATGAAGGATGGTAAGGTCTCCGGCTTCGTCACGGATATGGTTCGGGAGATCATTGCCAGGCAGGGCATACCGGATAACATCCGCCTGACCTCATGGAGAAATGCCTATAACCTGGCTGCGATCAATCCGAATGTGGCGCTCTTCAGCACCGAGAAGACGAAGGAACGTCAGAAGCTCTTCCACTGGGTAGGGCCGGTCGGCAAAAACAGTGCAATATTCTACGCCAGGAAGGGCTCCGGTATAAAAATCAACAGCCTGGAAGAGGCAAAAAAGCTTACCGCCATTGCCACGACCACTAACTGGTTTACCGAACAGGATCTGAAGGATAAAGGGTTTACAAATCTGGTTAGCTCTCCTCTTCCGGTAACCTGTGTTAAGCAACTCATGAACGGAGATGTTCAGCTTTCGATCTTTACCGATATTACAATTCCCGAGATTGTAAAGGATGCGGGATACAGCATGGATGATCTGGAACCGGTTTTTACCGTGAGCAATACCTATTTCTCCATCGCGATGTCACTCGGCACCCCGCTTGAGGAAGTCCGCAAATGGCAGTCAGTCCTGGATGGCCTGAAGGCAGAAGGAACCTTTGAAAAAATATACAGGAGCTATTTCCCTGACGCGGACATTGATGATTTGCTGAAGAAGTAAGTAAATAAATAGCCCATGTGATTGGCATGATCGGGATACGTTGATTTCCGGGAGCATGTTCACATTGATGTCTGTTTCCCTTGCACATATGGCAGGAGGTCTGCATACCGGAAAAGGTATGGCGATCTCCTGTCTTGACATTCACTGTTTTAGATGTCAGCTACACTGTCATTATTCAGCCTTAAGTATGCCTGTTTCCCTGTCTAAAATTGATTGCAGGATAGCCAAAGTGCAGGTGTACGTAGCCTCCAGGCCGACGTAGCCCATTCGGCTGCTCAGCAGACTGGCCCTGACATTATAGGGGATATCCGAACTGTAATGAAGAATGCCGATATCAAAAGGTGGGGTCGGCTTAATCTCGACCAGACTCTCCCGAGGCGGGGAGTGGCCATGAATGTATTCATAGAGAGCGGAAAGGTATGGCCCCGCTTCCATCTCGATGCCAGTGAAATCCTTTTTGTGAAACTGTTTAATGGAATCCCAACTGTGCAGAAAAGTCCCGCGCACACTCACTGACC
>CAYLXS010000165.1:0-2243 GCA_964387765.1 uncultured Syntrophaceae bacterium | reverse complement strand
TTATAAAATCTTTGTCCCGCGCAAGGGGACGGTCAAGGCCCGGTGATGATACCTCCAGATCGTAGGGGCCGGGAGGGGTCTCATTTATATCGAGAAGATCACCAATCTCACCGCTTATCATGGCGCAATCATCAAGACCCACTCCACTCTCTTTGTCTATATAAATCCTGACCATCCAGGAGGATTTTCCCCTGAAGCATTCGACGTCAATCAGTTCCATCTCTCCAGACTCAACAACCGGTTCGACCAGCTCTATTATCTTCTCGCGATATGACAGACTTGAACGATCCATTTTGCACCATAAAAAATAAAAAAAGCGGGCAAAGCCCACTTCTTGGAAGCTGATAACACAGCAACAACTCTTTTGCAACCAAAAAGATTGGAGCGGGCGATGGGATTCGAACCCACGACATTCAGCTTGGGAAGCTGACATTCTACCCCTGAATTACGCCCGCTCAACAATTCCTGCGCAGATCTTTAGGCGACCATGAATTTTTTGTCAAGAGTTTTTTGCTGTTGTGTTATGAAGTCTTATCATGATTGATCTTTTGTGCGCTTCAAGACCTTCAATGCCGGCAAATCCAGCAGCCTTTAGCCCGTGTTTTTCGAGTGCATTACCGGAAAAGGATATTACGTTTATTCTTTTGATGAAATCATAGACCCCAAGTGGTGAAGAAAACCTCGCCGTCCCCCCGGTGGGGAGTATATGATTCGGACCCGCGATATAATCCCCCAGAACTTCCGGGGTATTGGACCCGAGAAATACCGCCCCCGCATTGGTTATTCTGCTCAGGAAATCTTCTGCTTTCTCCACTGCAAGTTCAAGGTGTTCCGGCGCGAGGATGTTTGCGATATCTATCGCCTCATCCATATCCGCGGTTATAATTGCCGCGCCATAATTCTCCAGCGCCTCCGCAGCCACAGGACTTTCAAGTTCTTTTGCCTGCATTTCAGCTTCGGCGACAACTCTGCCGGCAAATTTTCTGTCCGGTGTAAGGAGAATAGCGCTGGCCATCGGGTCATGCTCGGCCTGAGACAGGAGATCGGCGGCAATCACTTCCGGCTTTGCCATTCCATCGGATATGATAACTATCTCACTGGGGCCCGCTATCATGTCTATCCCGGTTTTTCCATACACCATCCTCTTCGCGGTGGCCACGTAGATATTCCCAGGACCGACTATTTTGTCCACCCGTGGAACGGACTTTGTCCCACAGGCAAGCGCGGCTATAGCCTGAGCGCCGCCTATTTTGAATATCCGGTTTACACCGGACAATCTCGCGGCAACGAGCATTACAGGGTTTAGACACCCCTCTCTCGCGGGAGTGACAAGGACGATCTCTCCGACACCCGCGATTCTGGCAGGCACCGCGGCCATCAGCACGGTGGAGGGATAGGCCGCAAGACCCCCTGGAGCATATATACCGACACGTTCAAGGGGACGCAGCACCTGCCCGAGTTTTACCCCTTCATCATCTGAATAAGACCATGATTTTTCAATCTGCCTCCTGTGAAACGCTTCTATTCTTGCGGCAGAGAACCTGAGAATATCTATATCGTCGGTGCTGACTTTACGAAATGCCGATTCTATCTCATCCGGAGAGATCTCAACAGTATGAGCGTTGAGCAGAATACCGTCAAACCTTTCCGTGTACTCAAAGAGTGCATCGTCTCCCCTTGTCTTAACGTCGTCCAGAATTCTGGATACAATATCCTCCACGGCCTTGGGGACAGTATTCCGTCTGTTTTTTATGCGATCGAGTTCCACCTCGAATGAGCTTTCATTTGTGTCTATAACCTTCACTTTATCCCTTAACCCTCCTTATATCAGCGCCAATAGAAGAAAGTTTTTCTTCGATATGTTCATATCCCCTGTCTATGTGATAGATTCTAAAGAGTTCAGTCCTGTCTCTCGCCACCAGACCGGCAAGTATGAGCGAGGCGGAGGCCCTCAGGTCCGTCGCCATCACCGGAGCACCACGAAGCCCGGCAACACCTCTGACAATGGCACTGTTACCATCAACAGTTATATCCGCCCCCATTCTTGTAAGCTCATTTACATGCATAAATCTGTTTTCAAACACAGTCTCTTTAATGACACTGACCCCTCCGCTTACAGACATCAACACCATTATCTGCGCCTGAAGATCCGTGGGAAAGCCGGGGTAGGGAAGGGTTTTTACATTCACACTGGTTATATTCCGGCTACCCACAACCCTGAGGCCTCCGTCTATCGGAGTAAT
>CAYLXS010000164.1:0-2247 GCA_964387765.1 uncultured Syntrophaceae bacterium | reverse complement strand
GGGGTGCCTTTCAGTGAACCACTCACGACAATTCCTCCGGCTATCGTGAACAGACCCCACAGGAGTATGATAAAAGGAATGTAATCTATCAAATATATATGGAGTATATGGTGAAGAGCTACATTATGATAGGTGAAGAGGAAGGGCACAGCAAAAAGCAGCGCCCAGAAGGCAGAGATCTTCCCGAAATGGTTATGCCAGAAATGGGGCACCAGGAGGGGACACAGGGCTATGGACAAAAGGATTCCGGCAAAGGGAAGTACCGTCCAGACGGGCAGCTCTGTTCCGATATTATGTACGCTATGGGCTGTCGCTTCTGCCGCAATAGCGGAACCGGCAAAAACAAGGTCGATCAGCGCGTAAATCAAGACAAATGTCAGCACACTTAATAGGCACTTCCTCGAATTCTTCACGAGCCAATTCCTCCATTATAGAAAAAACATGCCAAGAGAGCCTGCTCCCCCTGGCATGAATCTCTTAATCTCTACATAACCGGACATACAGAAAACTACGCAGAAAATCTCTTCATGCTTTTTCCGCGACCTTAATCCTTGCCTCAGCCATGTCCAGAGCTTTTTTCACCCTCTCGTAATCAGCATCATCCTTGTTTATCCCGGCCAGCTGTGCTTCCGCTGATTCTCTGGCCTTTTGTGCTTCTTCTTTCAGTATGGATTCCGCCTTCTCGATAGATTCGACAAGAACTGTTGCCTTGAGACCTGTTATTTCCGCATATCCTTCACCAGCAACATAATATGTTTTCTTGTTGTCTTTCGTATAATTGAGCTCTCCGAATTTTACAGAACTCAAGAGCGGTGCGTGACCAATCAACACCCCGAATTCTCCTTCGCTTCCTGACAATGTCACCTCTTCAACAATATCGCTAAACGCGAGTTTTTCAGGTGTAACTATCTCCAGCATCAGTTGATCGGCCATTTAACAATCCTCCGGATTATTCTTCCACAAGTTTAGCTGCTTTCCCCTTGACATCTTCTATCCCGCCAACCATGTAGAATGCCTGCTCGGGAAGGTCATCATGTACCCCATCCAGGATTTCTCTGAAGGCCTTAACCGTATCCGCGACCGGCACAAACTTGCCCTCGGTACCGGTGAACTGGGCGGCCACAAAGAAGGGCTGTGAGAGGAATCTCTGGACCTTCCGCGCCCTGCTGACTGTCAATCGGTCTCCCTCGGAAAGCTCATCCATGCCGAGGATCGCAATGATATCCTGGAGGTCTTTGTATTTCTGAAGGATGATCTGAACATCTCTTGCAGTCTGATAGTGTTCTTCACCCAAGACATTGGGATCGAGAATTCGGGATGTCGAATCAAGCGGGTCGACCGCTGGATATATTCCCAGCTCTGCGATAGGCCTTGAGAGAACAACCGTTCCGTCAAGATGGGCAAACGTTGTGGCCGGAGCAGGGTCGGTCAGGTCGTCCGCGGGAACATATACGCACTGCACCGCCGTGATGGAGCCCTTGTTGGTCGAAGTGATTCTTTCCTGGAGTTCTCCAAGGTCTGTAGCCAGCGTCGGCTGATATCCGACTGCGGAAGGCATCCTTCCCAAGAGGGCTGACACCTCGGAACCCGCCTGCGTAAATCTGAATATATTATCAATAAAGAGGAGCACATCCTGCCCCTCTTCATCTCTGAAGTATTCCGCCGCCGTAAGCGCTGTGAGCGCCACTCTGGCCCTCGCTCCCGGAGGCTCCGTCATCTGGCCGTACACCAGGGCTGCCTTGTCGATAACCCCGGATTCTTTCATCTCGAGGTACAGATCATTCCCCTCTCTTGTCCTCTCTCCGACACCACCGAATACAGAAATGCCTCCATGGTGCATGGCGATATTATGGATCATCTCCATCATAACAACCGTCTTTCCAACACCCGCGCCTCCGAACATCCCCATCTTTCCGCCACGGGGGAAGGGGACAAGAAGGTCTATAACCTTCACGCCGGTTTCGAGGACATGCACCGATGTATCCTGTTCCAGAAATGAGGGTGAATCCCTGTGGATCGGCATGGTTTTATCGGACTTTACTGGCCCCAGGCCGTCAACCGGTTTCCCGATAACATTGAGTATCCTTCCGAGACAGGCCTTTCCGACAGGCACTGTAATGGGAGCACCAGTATCCCTGGCATCCATCCCCCTTACAAGACCATCCGTTATCTCCATGGCGATACATCTGACCACGTTGTCACCAAGATGCTGGGCAACTTCCACAACAAGATTATCCTCTTCATCGT
>CAYLXS010000163.1:0-2283 GCA_964387765.1 uncultured Syntrophaceae bacterium | reverse complement strand
TTTAATCCTGAGCATCCTGTAAAAATTTCTTTAATTCTCTCCTCATCTTTGCAAGAACTTTACAAGCAGGGGACTATCGTATATATAAAACCTGCTGGGAATTACCACAGGAAATTTATTCATGACAGGCAATGAAACAACAGATATGGCACTCTTTGTCAGGACGTCAGGTGAAGATATCACCGGCTGGGACAGGCGGAAGATTGTAGATGCCCTGATCCGTGAAGCTGGCGTGGATCTTGATACGGCGGAGGAGATAAGCAGGGAGGTAGAGGATCGGATAGCGGCGTCGGGAATCGATATTCTTACCGCCTCGCTGATAAGAGAACTGGTGGATGCGAGGCTTCTCGAAAAAGGTATGAAAAATGCGACGAAGCTGCATGCCCGGCTGGGATTTCCCCTCTATGATGTGGGACAGTTAATACTGTACCGCAATAAGGAAAACGCCAATATACCCCATAGTCCGGAGGGCACAAATCTTACCCTTGCCCAGGGGATCAAAAAAGAATTTTCAATCCTTAATGTCTTTTCAGAAGATGTTGGATATGCCCACATGACAGGGGATATACATATACACAACCTTGGATATGTAGACAGACCTTACTGTTCGTGTCAGTCTCTCGAATATATAAAGAAATTCGGCCTGAATCTCCCCAATTCACTCGCCGTCGCCCAGCCGGCCAGACACGCGGAGGTGTTGCTGTCGCACATGGTAAGATTTGCCGCCGCGCTGCAGGGAAACTTTGCCGGGGCCATAGGGTGGGATGCCGTCAACCTGTTCTTTGCTCCCTACCTGGAGGAGTTGACCGACCGGGAGGTAATGCAGCTTGCGCAGAGACTGATCTATGAATTCGCACAGCAGGCTGTCGGCAGGGGGGGTCAGACGATATTTACCGATGTACACCTCTACTGGGAAGTCCCCCGGCATTTCGAAGACGTTCCCGCCATTGGGCCAGGCGGAGAATATACCGGCAAAATGTACAGGGAGTATGAGGCAGACGCCCAGAGATTTACCCAGGCAATATTCGAGGCATTCAGGAAGGGAGACGCCGCGGGCCAACCTTTTGTTTTTCCCAGACCGTTTTTGCATATAACAGAGAAGTTTTTCCAAACACCCGGACATGAAGAGTTTCTTCGCTCTGTCTGTGATGTAACAGCGGAAAAGGGGAATCCTCACTTTATCCTTGACCGAAATGATACTCTTAATTTGTCCGAATGCTGCAATCTGGACATGACCGGCAGAGAAGAAAGGGATGATGCCGCCGAACCGTGGAAAATGCGGTATTTTGCCATTCAGAATGTGTCAATAAATCTGCCCAGGCTGGGATATAGGGCGGAAGGAAATGACAAACAACTCTTTTCCATGATTTCCGATGTCATGAACCTTGCCGCGAAAACCCATCTGCAAAAGAGGGCTTTTATTGAGAGACTTTTGTCACACGGCAACGATGGGCCTCTGTCTCTCCTCACAATGGATTATGATCACACACCATATCTGAGGATGAACCGGTGCACATATCTTATGGGGATAATTGGCCTTAATGAACTGGTCTGGGCGCATAAGGGTTGTCAGCTCCACGAATCAGAAGATGCACGCAAGTTTGGCCGCAGCGTTGTCGCGTATATGAAGGACGTTGTGGACAGGCTGACAGAGAAACATGGAATAAGATTTATCCTGGAGCAGTCCCCCGCGGAAAGCACACCATACAGGCTGGCCCGATTGGATCTGAAACATTTCTCTCCGGCAGCGGGACATTTTGTTAGAGGTGACATATCGAGGGGAGATATATATTATACCAACTCGACGTTTCTCGCGGTATCCTCTTCCACGGATCCATTCGAAAGAGCAATGATTGAAGGTGACATCCACCCTTTTATAGAGGGAAATGCCGCGACCTGTATATCTCTGGGCGATACAAAACCGGATAAAGAAGCCTTGGCCAGGTTTATTACAAAGGTTTTCAGAGAAACACAGAACCGGCACGTGGTATTTTCACCCGAATTTACAACCTGCCTGGATTGTAACAGGACATCCCGGGGTATCAAAGACTTTTGTCCCCATTGCGGTTCGGAAAACGTAGAGGGAATTACAAGGGTTGCGGGATATTTCTCCAGGATATCGAGTTGGAACCGGGGAAAACTGGCGGAACTGAGAGACAGAAAAAATCAGTGGTCAGTGGCGTTTCCTCCCGCGGAGGAATGATACAGGGGTGAATATCGCCGGACATCTTGTTTTTGATTTACTCTCGGCTTTCACTCTCTGAAGAGAATGCCCCCAATAGA
>CAYLXS010000162.1:1307-2389 GCA_964387765.1 uncultured Syntrophaceae bacterium | reverse complement strand
GTGAAAAAGATAGCGCTTTTATTTTCTCCATTATCTCTTTGTCTTGAATTTTTGTTTGCCGGCATTTTTCTTTTCTGGTTTACTCGCAGGCAACGGGCTGGGAAGGTGATGGTTTGCCTCGGCTTTATTTTGCTGGTGCTGTTCAGTTATGCCCCTCTCCCCGATATCTCTCTCAGGTCCCTGGAATGCAGATACGCTCCCCTTGCCGATCTGTCTCGGTTCTCCGGTGTTAAATGGGTGGTCGTGCTGGGTGGCGGTCATAATTCGGATTCCGGGCTTCCCGTTACATCGCAGCTCTCCGAATCTTCCCTCAGCCGGCTTGTTGAGGGGGTTCGAATTCACAGGCTTTTACCGGAGAGCCGTCTTGTTTTATCGGGTGGCGCTGGTTTTGATCCGATATCTGAGGCGGAGGTGATGGCGCGCGCCGCCGAGGTTATGGGGGTAGGGGGCGACAGGATTGTCCTCGAGGGGTTTTCCAGGGATACCGCTGATCAGGCCCGGTTAATTCGCGAGATAGTCGGGGATGAAAGGTTTATCCTGGTAACCTCCGCCTCACATATGCCCCGTTCGATGTTTCTCTTCCGGGGGTCCGGCATGGAACCGATACCGGCGCCTGCGGATTATCGGGTGAAGAAGAAGCAGGGAATCAACCCGGCAGTTTTCTTCCCGAGTGCCGACAATATTCGCAAGATGGAAATGGTCTTTCATGAATATCTGGGTCTGTGCTGGGCAAAATTAAAGAGGGAAGTGGCCCTGTGTCCCTTTTTATGATATAAGAAATTCGTTTTCTCGGGTGCTTTTTAATTATGAGGAATATTATACGCAGTAAAAATACTTATCTGATGCTGTTCATGGATGCGATTCTCGTGACGGCGGCCTATATCATGGCTCACTGGCTGCGTTTTGAGGGAAGCATATCTCCGTCTGACTGGGTGAAGATGAGGCATGCCCTCCCTTATCTGGTACCGTTGAAGCTGGCCTGTTTTTTCGCGTTCGGGCTCTATCGCGGGATGTGGCGATACACAAGTATTTCTGATTTGAGGAATATTCTCAAGGGTGTCACCTTATCATCGGCTGTTATT
>CAYLXS010000162.1:0-1207 GCA_964387765.1 uncultured Syntrophaceae bacterium | reverse complement strand
TCAGGGGTAAGGCGATGCGGCGTATTGTTTCTCTCTGCGAAGAGACGGGGAAGCCGTTTCGAACCGTGCCGGGAATCTGGGAGCTTATTGAGGGAAAGGTTTCGGTAAAATCGGTCCGCAAGGTTCGGCTGGAAGACCTGCTGGATCGAGAGGAGGTTCATCTCGATATAGAGGGGATTCGTCAGTATATAAAGGACAAGCGGGTTCTGATTACAGGGGCCGGGGGATCCATAGGGTCTGAGCTGGTAAAACAGGTGGGACATTTCCATCCGCAGGCGGTGGCGCTTCTTGATTTCAGTGAGGAGAATCTTTTCGATATAGAGGGGAGGTTCCGGGAACGGTTCGGTTTTATCCCGGTATCCGGATTTCTGGCGGATGTAAAAAGCCTGAGATCTGTATCGAGGGTGTTTCGTGAATTCGACCCCGATGTTGTCTTTCATGCTGCCGCTTATAAGCATGTTCCCATGCAGGAAATGCACCCATGGGAGGCGGTGGCCAACAATATCGAGGGTACACGAAACGTGGTCAAGGCGGCCCTGGAAAGCCATGTGGATCGTTTTGTGCTTGTCTCGACGGACAAGGCGGTGCGGCCGGCCAATGTCATGGGCGCCACGAAGCGGGTGGCCGAGATGATTGTGGGGTGCGCCAATGGAAATTCCCCGACTCGCTTTATGGCTGTGCGTTTCGGGAATGTACTGTGGAGCTCCGGTTCGGCGATTCCCACGTTTCAGAAACAGATTTCCCGGGGTATGCCTGTGACCGTTACGCATCCGGAGATAACTCGTTATTTCATGAGTATTCCGGAAGCCGCGCAGCTGATTCTTCAGGCGGGGTCCATGGGCAGGGAAAACGAGATATTCATCCTGGATATGGGTAAACCCATGAGTATAGTCGGTCTGGCCCGGGATCTGATACGTCTCAGCGGCCTCGAGCCGGACAAGGATATCCCCATCAAGTTTATAGGGCTCAGGCCGGGGGAAAAACTCTATGAAGAATTGATTACCGAAGGGGAGGGGATTGTGCCCACAGAACATGAGAAGATCCTCGTCCTGAGGGGTAATGGGTGCAATTGTGAGGTCCTCGATACACAGATCGACGAACTTCTCGCGATCGCGGACACCTATGATGCCACCGCCATAAAAGAAAAACTCCGAACGATCGTTCCGGAATTTAAATAGTGCCCGAACGAAAACTGTCTTTTTCGCCA
>CAYLXS010000161.1:0-2402 GCA_964387765.1 uncultured Syntrophaceae bacterium | reverse complement strand
CCCTTTTTATCTGATCGATCAGCTTCGCGGTAAGGGTTTCCACCCTCATGGAGGGGAGGGCCAAGGCCACCCTCTTTTCGTAATACTTATTCATGAGAGATGTAAGAAGATATTCAATATGGGAATAATCGCCGGAACTGAGGGATAAAAGAGAAATCTCGCTGTGCCCCGTTGAAGAGAGCATCTCTTCCGCCATCTTTTCCAGCGCGTCGACGGATCTTTCCCTGACCGGTCTCCAGACCATTCCCGGCTGGCAGAAGCGACATCCTCGGCTGCATCCCCTCGCTATTTCCAGGGTTATCCTGTCGTGTACTGTCCTGACGAGGGGCACGATGGGCCTGGATGGGAAGCGCCATTTTTCCAGATCTGTCACAACCCTTTTCTTTATCTTTTTCTCCATGCCGTGCAGGGAAGGAACCCAGATACCCTCGATCTCCGCGAGAAGATTTAACAGGTCGGAGCGTTTATATTCTCTCTCTTTACCGCAAATCATAGCGCGGGAGATCTCCAGTATCGCCTCTTCCCCCTCTCCCACGACAAACGCGTCGAAGAAGGGTGCCACTGGTCCCGGATTGAAAACACACGGCCCCCCCGCGATTATTACGGGTGCGTCTTCCCCCCTGTCTCTGGAATATATGGGCACGCCACCAAGGTCCAGCATGTTCAGGACATTGGTGTAGGACAGTTCATACTGCAATGAAAAGCCAACAATATCGAATCCTGAAAGGGGGGTTCCCGATTCGAGAGAGGTAAGGGGAATCTTATTTTCCCTCATCAGAGCCTCCATGTCCGGCCAGGGGGCATAAAACCTCTCAGCCGCTGTCTCCGGTTCATTATTCAGGATGGAATAGAGGATCTGCAGGCCGAGGTGCGACATGCCTATTTCGTAAATATCGGGAAAGGCAAGGCCAAAGGTCAGACGACATTTTTCCCAGTCTTTTTTTATGGAATTTATCTCCCCACCTATATATCTGCCCGGTTTTTCAACAAGGGGGAGAATCTCCTCAATGGATGAATAGCTCATGAAATCTTCAGACCTGCGAACGTTTTACTGACCGCTCCGGCGGATCGCTTCAGACCTTCCAGCTCTTCATCGGAAAGGGCTATCTCGTATATCTCTTCGATTCCGGCCGCACCCAGTTTTACCGGAACACCGATATGCACATCCTCAATGCCATACTGTCCTGTCAGATATGCTGAAACGGGAAAGATTTCTTTGGTGTCGCCCAGTATTGCCTCCACCATGGCGACTGCGGAGGAGGAAGGGGCATGCCAGGCGCTGCCGGATTTGAGAAGATTCACAATCTCAGCGCCCCCGTTTTTTGTCCTTTCAATAATAGCGTCGAGCCGTTGTTTATCTATGAGCCGGCTTACCTGGATACCTCCCGCGGTGGTATGAGCAGCTACCGGAACCATGGAATCCCCGTGACTTCCCAGCACCATGGTTTCTACGCTTCCCGCCGATACATTCAGTTCTTCAGCCAGAAATACCCTGTATCTCGAGCTGTCGAGTATGCCCCCCATCCCCATAACTCTTTCCGCCGGGAATCCCGACGTTTTCCATGCAAGGTGTGTCATAACATCGAGAGGATTTGTCACCATGATGATGATACAGGCGGGGGCATGTCTCGCGACCGTTTCCACGACGGATCTTACTATGCCCCCATTTTTCAGGGCGAGTTCCTCCCTGCTCATACCGGGTGTCCTTGCGAAACCCGCGGTAAAGACCACGATATCCGAATGTTCGGTATCGGCAAAGTCGTTGGAGCCGGTTATCTGCCTGTCGAATCCCTCGACAGAGGCTGACTGCATGATATCGAGGGCCTTTCCCTGCGGGAGACCCTCGACAATATCCAGCAGAACAACGTCTGCCAGATTTTTCTCAACGATTCTCTGGGCTGTCATTGTACCCACAAAACCGGACCCGATTACAGAAACTTTTCTTTTCATTTTACATCTCCAGTCTGAAAATTTAACAAGTCCACCCGCGTTGAAGAGAATAAGGGTTAAATTTGACGAACTCGTAAAAAGTCAAAAACTCACTAATCTGTCATTCCCGCGAAAGCGGGAATCCAGCAATTACAAGCAGTTATGGATTCCCGATCAGGTCGGGAATGACAAAACGGCAAAAACTCCGACTTTTTACGAAACTGTCAAATTTAATGCCTTCGTAAAAAGTCAAGATTGACACGCTCGTAAAAAATCGAGATCTGTCTCTGTTTGTCATTCCCGTGGAAACGGGAATCCAGTGTTTTCAGATACTCGATCCCCTTTAGAGTTCCGCCTGCGCGGGAATGACGGACTTTTTACGAAGTCGTTAAATTTGTAAAAAGGCTTTTTATGAAGGCATCAAAGTTACTCCTCAGGCGCCTGCTTCTCCCAAAATATCACGATACCTGTAA
>CAYLXS010000160.1:0-2449 GCA_964387765.1 uncultured Syntrophaceae bacterium | reverse complement strand
GCGCGGGTTTTGATGCGAAAAAGAGTGAAGTGCATGGAATGGCCCAGAGGGGAGGGTGCGTAAGCAGTCATGTAAGATTCGGCCGGAAGGTCTATTCTCCCCTTGCCGGAAAGGGAGACGTTGATGTCCTGGTTTCTTTTGAGAAACTGGAGACCCTGAGATACCTTGAATACCTGAAACCCGATGGGAAGGTAATCATAAACAATGAAGAGATATACCCTCCATCGGTAAATCTTGGAGATATAGCATATCCCGGTGATGTCATAGATTTCGTAAAGAAACACTTTAAGGATGTAAAGGTTGTGGATGCAACTGCCATGGCCCTCCGGTCGGGAGACAAAAGGATGGCCAACACAGTTATCCTTGGGGTGCTGTCTTCCTATCTCGATATAGAAGTTGACATATGGGAAGATGTCCTGAAAAAGAGATTTCCACCGAAGATACTGGGGGAAAATATAAATGCCTTCAGGTTGGGAAGGGGAGTATAGGCGAAAATGCGAAGGATTGTCGACGGATCGTTCCTTCTCTTTCTGGTGGTTTTTCTTATGTTTCCCTGCCATGCCAGAGGGGACAGCCTGCGCGACTGTGAAAAGCAGTTCGAATTCGCTGAGAGCCTTTTTGAACAGGCCGATTTCTACAGGGCTATAGGTGAATATAAGCGGTTGATATTTCTTTGTCCGGGTGCGGTGGCGCTCTGTGAGAAGGCGTATTATAAAACAGGCGTCAGTTATTTCAGGGCAAAGAAATGGCAGAGTGCTATAGAGGCGTTTGACGCGTTCCTCGGTAATTTCCCTGACAACCGGATGGCCGGAGAGGCAATGTATCTCAAAGGTATGAGTGAGAAAAACCTCTCGCTGTATGATGAAGCGCTTGTTACCTTCGGAGACATCATTAAAATCGAGGCCGGTGAGTACAGGGCAAGAGCAATCTACCAGAGCGCCCTTGTTCTTGTGGATATGGAAAAGTGGGAGAGGGCAGGGGAGATGTTTTCGCTGGTCCCGGGGGAAAGCATGCTGTACGACTCTGCGGGTGTTTTTTCCGCAGGCCTTGAGAATATCGGCAGTATTCCCCATAAATCCCCAGCTGTGGCCGGAACACTGGCTGCAATTGTGCCCGGCGCAGGTCATCTCTATACAGAAAGACGAAGAGATGCCCTTGTCGCATTTCTCCTGAATGCTGCGTTTATCTGGAGCGCAGTGGAACTGTTCGACGATGAAAAGTATGTCACAGGTGGCATTGTCACCTTTTTCGAGCTGGGATGGTACAGCGGTAATATATACAGCGCGGTCAGCAGCGCGCACAAGTTCAACAGGAGAACCAAAAAAGACTTTCTGCAGGGGCTCAGAGACAGGGTCAGCCTTTCATACCTGCATGACCACGATAAGGCGTGCAATTATCTTATGTTGAGTATGAGATTCTGATTATAATATGCTGAAATGTATACTAAATATTGCCGTAGTCCTTGTGTGGCTCATTATGGGAGCATCTATCGGACTCGGTGCCGGCGATTCTTTTGAGCCGTGGGGATTCGATAGCCGACCGGTGTCGATGATGCCTTCACATGCCGTGACAGATTCCAGTGTGCATCAAAAAGACATGTCACTACCATCCCGGGTAGTTATGGGTGGACTTAATTTCTTTTCAGAATATATATCAAGGGTGGATGGAGACAGGTGTCCCATGTATCCCACCTGTGCTTCGTACAGCCGTCAGGTGATAAGAAAACACGGTGTTTTTATTGGTATAGCCATGACAGCAGACAGGCTTATTCATGAAGGAAATGAGATGGATTACGCCCCCCTTATAAAAGCAGGAGAGAGTGTAAGGTATTATGACCCGGTAAGCTGGAACGATTACTGGTGGTACACCGCTGAAAGTCTTGACAAATAACGCATAGTTAATAGATTAGAGGCACTATGGCAGAAGATTATTACAAAACACTTGGAATAGATAAAAACGCACCCGGCGATGTTATAAAAAAGGCCTACAGAAAGCTTGCCCTCAAATATCATCCCGATAAAAATCCCGGCAGCAAACCGGCCGAGGAGAAATTCAAGCAGATAAGCGAGGCGTACGCTGTTCTTAGTAGTCCTGAAAAGCGCAAGCAATACGACAGCTTCGGTTCACAAGAGGCATTCAGCCGCAATTTTTCCCAGGAAGACATATTCAGGGGGTTCGATCTAAACGATATACTGAAGGGATTTGGAGGATCCCGGGGACAGAGACAGTCATCATACAGAAACGATGACCCGTTCTCTCAACTTTTTGGAAATCAGCAGCATCGACCGGTTCCCAGAAAAGGAAGGGGCCTCGAATACAATCTTTCCATAACCCTTGAGGATGCATATTCCGGTGGGGAAAAACGAATATCCTTCAAAAAAGATGATGGGGGATTGAGTGAAATAACCATGAAAATACCGAAGGGTATCGATACCGGCAGAAAGCTCAG
>CAYLXS010000159.1:0-2464 GCA_964387765.1 uncultured Syntrophaceae bacterium | reverse complement strand
TTCTCCTCTTTTGTGATTACCTGTGGTTTGGATACCATGAATTCGTATCCTTCCCTGCGCATGGTTTCGATGAGAATGGCCATTTGCAGTTCCCCACGGCCACAAACCTCAAACATGTCGTTTCGTGAAAGGTGCTTGATTTTCAAGGCAACATTCCGCAGGATTTCTTTTTCAAGACGGTCTTTCAGATGCCGGGACGTAAGATACTTGCCCTCAGTTCCGGCCATGGGACCATTGTTGACATAAAAAGTTATAGAGACGGTAGGCTCATCGATATAGATTCGGGGGAGCGGCATTGGCTGCTCAAAGGAGGATATCGTATCGCCGATTACCACATGATCAACACCGGCAACAGCAATGATATCACCCGATTCCACTCTGTCAACCTGCAGTCTTTTTAACCCTTCAAAGGTATAAAGGGCCGAAAATTTTATCCCCGGTGTAACTTTATTAACTCCACACAGGGAATAATTCTTGTTCATCTCCAGAATTCCGTTCGTTAACCGTCCGAGGGCAATCTGTCCAACATAAGGATCGTAGTCGAGATTTGTTATTAGAAGCTGCGGGACTGCGTCGTCATCCGCCTGTGGTGCTGGAACATGAGAGATAATTGCATCGAACAGCGGCTGTAAATCGATAGAGTCATCCTCCGGCTTTATGTGGGCAATTCCCGTTTTGGCATTGGTGTAAAGTATCGGAAATTCTATCTGCTTTTCAGTAGCATCAAGATCTATAAAAAGATCGTACACTTCACTGACAACCTCTGCTATCCTGGAATCGCTGCGGTCGATCTTGTTGATGACCACGATAATGGGCAGATGTTTGGCAAGCGCCTTCTTAACAACAAAACGGGTCTGAGGCAACGGGCCTTCACTGGCGTCGACAAGCAGGAGCGCTCCATCGACAAGATTGAGACTCCGTTCCACTTCTCCACCAAAATCGGCGTGGCCGGGTGTGTCAACAATATTGATCTTGACACCATGGTACCAGAGAGCAGTATTTTTTGCCATGATCGTGATGCCCCGCTCCCGTTCAAGATCCATTGAGTCCATGACGCGTTCCACTACCTGCTGGTTTTTCCTGAAAGTACCACTCTGCTTGAGCATTCCATCGACAAGTGTTGTCTTTCCATGATCGACGTGGGCAATGATTGCAATATTTCTGATATGGTCTTTTTGCATGTTTGTTGTTTAAGTCTCCATTTAACTCAAATAATATAAAACCCGGCTTGATCTGATCAAAACCGGGTAGTGTCTTTTAGCAGAAAGTGAAATGAAAATCCATTTATTTTTATGTGGAAGAACCGGCTACCTCCCGGGGACCCATTATAAACCGGACAGATTACGTGCTTATGAAAATTTTGTTGCTTTTTATGAAAATGGAGCTAAACTGAAAGTGAAAGGAGTGTACGCCAGTGACGATTCCAACCTCCCCATGGACCATGATGGCAAAAGCCTTCTTCAACGTGCTTCCCGATACTCATTACTGTTTGAACAAGTGGAAAAACCTTGCGAAGCAGATTCCTGATACGGAACTTCGGAGACAGGCATTGATGAGTATAAGAACAAAAACTTTTCATTGTGAGGGAGGATCTGCCTATGGATTGCTGGCAGGTGAGAAATACAAGGAGGCCATCCGCTTTATTGTCGCGTATCAGACTATCAGCGATTATCTCGATAATCTTTGTGATCGGAGCACCTCCTCAGACCCCGCCGATTTTCGCGCGCTTCATGAGTCGATGCTTCATGCGCTAACGCCCGGGGCCAGGTGTACCAGTTATTATCGATTCAGAGACAAGCAGGATGATGGAGGATATCTGATATCGCTTGTGACGACATGTCAGAATGTATTAGAAAAACTTCCCGCATATGATAAAATCTCCCCGGCGCTCCATGAATTGGCGGGTTATTATTGTGACTTGCAGGTACATAAGCATGTGAAAGAGAAAGATCGTGTCCCTCGTTTGGAGAATTGGTTTAAAGCGCACCAGGATGACCTGCCGGAAATGAGCTGGTATGAATTTTCGGCATGTTGTGGTTCAACTCTTGGTATCTTCTGTCTGGTTGCCTGTGCGTTCCATAAGCAGTGCTCGGATGATCTGGTGTCGCGCATAAAAGAGGCTTATTTTCCGTGGGTACAGGGGTTTCATATTCTTCTGGATTACTTTATCGACCAGGAAGAAGACCGCATCGGAGGAGACCTGAATTTTTGCTCTTATTACAAGGATGAGGAAGAGATGTTAAGGCGGTTGACATATTTTTTTAATCAGGCGGATATAAGCATCTCCGGACTGCCCAATCCTAAATTTCATCGGATGGTTAACCGTGGATTATTTGCCATTTACCTTTCAGACAAAAAAGTGAACAGGCAGGAAACAGTCCACAGGATAGCTAAAAAAATGATCCGCCTGGGTGGATGGACAACATATTTTTTCTACTTGAATGGATGGCTCTATCGGAGAATT
>CAYLXS010000158.1:0-2534 GCA_964387765.1 uncultured Syntrophaceae bacterium | reverse complement strand
GCTGTCCCTAATTTACGCTAATTTACATAAATCACGCAGATGGTGCAGACTCCACCGAGTCTCAAATCCTTGTCTCCCGGTCATAAAATAGTCCTGTGTGGCGTTATTCTGATGTCGTGTTGGGTATGGTCATTGGACTGCCCCTATTATAAATCGCTTGTATTGGTGAACAAGAACATATATTGTCGGAAAATTTGTTGCAAGTTTTTAAAATTTTGAGAAGCTGCGATCGGGAAAGTGAAGGCCAATGCATGCGGAGAAAAGATTCTGATTTTCAGACTGACAAGGTTTTACTTATTTCAGGCAGTCATTTTATTCATGATATATACTCCAGCTTTCTCTCCCCGCTTCTACCGTTGCTTATTTCCAAATTCGGGCTCTCCATGCTGCTGGCTGGCTCACTCACCGTAATATTCCGTCTGCCGGCACTGTTGAACCCGGTAATCGGGATTATCTCGGACAGAATCGAATTAGGTATCTGGGTGATTTTAGCCCCTGCCATCACCGCGATTGCTATGAGTTTGATGGGGCTGGCTCCAAACTACTCCATACTTTGTATATTACTATTGACCGCAGGTTTAAGCGCGACAGTTTTTCACGTACTGGGGCCGCCCATGATAGCCAGGCTCTCGGGTGCCAGTCTTGGCAGAGGGATGGGTTTCTGGATGACAGGCGGAGAGATAGCTCGTACTATCGGGCCATTATTCGCTGTATGGGCGGTCACCAATCTCAGCCTGGAGGGCAGCTATCCCGTCATGATTGTTGGGATTATAGCATCGCTGTTACTCCTGATACGCCTCAAAGGGATCAGTTCGAAATCAACTCACCAGTCAAACCAGGGTCTGAATGAAGTGTGGAACTCCATGCGCAGGGTTATGATTCCCCTGACCGGCATTATCATTTCACGGGCTTTTCTGGTTGGCACCCTGGCGGCATTTCTTCCGACCTATATTGTATCATCGGGGAAAAGCCTGTGGATGGGAGGGATAAGTCTGGCGGTACTCGAGCTTGCAGGGATTGTTGGCACGTTGACTGGCGGTACGCTGAGTGATCGGATCGGACGCCGTCCTGTGCTCTTCACGACCATGCCCCTGGCATCTTTTTTGATGCTGTCCATTCTGTATGCACCGGACTGGATGCTTTTGCCACTACTCATTCTTCTGGGATTGGTTGTGTTTTCCTTTGCACCGGTGATTTTGGCGTTGGTTCATGATCATTGCGGCAAAAACCGTGGTGCCGCCAATGGGTTGTATATGATGATCTCGTTTCTGAGTACGGCGGCAGTGGTTGTATTTGTCGGGTGGCTTTCAGACCTGTTGGGTATTTCCATAGCCTTTACCGTAAGTGCCCTGCTCGGCCTGGCAGGAGTGCCGATCATTTTGTTGCTGCCCAAGTCATCATAAAGCGAAATTTGTTTACAAGCCTCCATGAGGCGTTGTAGCCGCAGTGTCCCCCGCGATTCACATCAGCGGTTATTTTCCCTTTCTGGTAATCTTTCCCCATGTATCACGAAGCGGCACAACACGATTAAATACCAGCCTGCCGGGCAGAGAATCACCGGAATCGACGCAAAAATAACCAAGCCTTTCGAACTGATATCTGCTTCCCGGTTTTGCGTCTTTCAAGCTCGACTCCAGGCGGCATGAGGTGAGGATTTCCAGGGAATTCGGGTTCAGATATTCCGTAAACTCTTCGCTTTCACCGGCAGGATTGAGAGCCTGAAAAAGCCGGTCGTAGAGACGTACCTCGGCAGGGACACAGTGCTCCGCTGATACCCAGTGGATGACTCCCTTCACCTTTCGACCGTCCGGCGGTGGCGCGTTTCGCGTATCTGGATCATAAGTACAGTGCAGTTCAACCACTTCTCCTTTTTCGTCCTTCACCATGCTTTCATATTTAATAACATAGGCATTTCTGAGTCTCACTTCACGACCAGGCGCGAGGCGCTTGTACTTGCCCGGCGGGTCTTCGTGAAAGTCGTCACGCTCGATGTAGAGGACTCGGGAAAAGGGGACTGCTCGCGTTCCCATATCCGGATTCTGGGGATGATTGGCACATTCAAACTCTTCCGACTGTCCTTCGGGATAGTTATCGATGACGACCCGAAGAGGGTGCAAGACTCCCATCGCTCGTGGAGTCCGTTCATTCAAATCCTCACGGACACAATGCTCCAGCAGGGCCATGTCTATGAGGTTGTCATTTTTCGCCACGCCGATCTGGGTGCAGAAATTCCTGATCGCTTCCGGTGTATAGCCTCGCCGCCGCATTCCCGCTATAGTGGGCATACGCGGATCATCCCAGCCCGTAACCCGGTCTTTTTCTACCAGCTCGATGAGTACACGTTTGCTGATAACAGTATAACTCAGGTTGAGGCGTGCAAATTCTATCTGCCGCGGACGATTACTCTCAATCAAGTGCTCCACGATCCAGTCATACAGAGGACGGTTATTTTCAAATTCAAGGGTGCATATCGAATGTGTTATCCCTTCAATGGCATCGGAAAGGCAGTGGGCAAAGTCATACATGGGATAGAT
>CAYLXS010000157.1:0-2562 GCA_964387765.1 uncultured Syntrophaceae bacterium | reverse complement strand
AGTAAAAATTTAGAACAGTAAAAATTTAGATCATACACCGATTAGACTCCTGGAGGCTGTACTCCTTCACTCGAGGAATTGGAGAAAACCCTCGCCTTTAGGCGAAGACTTTAGTAAGCTCACCAATGGTGTCAGAATCGGCGCCTTCAACCAGTAGCAGTTTACGTGAAACTAAAGAGCGACATTTTTAGGTGGGGATAATTGTGTTACTGTATATTCATCATTTTAATAGATTGGGGTAATTATGCTTGAACATATTGGAATAACAATCAACGAGGAAAGTGATATACAGGCTTTCTACAAGGATCTGCTTGGTCTGGAAGAAGTCCAGAAATTCGAGCTTTACAAGGATCTATCTGAGAAGTTGTTCGGGATCAGCAATGCGGTTTCCGTTACGCATCTCTCCAGCGAGGATCTTTTCTTGGAATTATTTTTGACAGACAGAAAACAAAATCCGGTTTACAATCATATTTGCATTTCTGTTCGGAACAGAGACTCTCTTATCAAAAAAGCAGAATCTATGGGGTTCCCCGTTACACAGATAAAAAGAGAATCGAGAGACGCCCTCTTATTTATAAGAGACAAATCCGGTAATATATTTGAGATAAAAAGCCGGTAAAGTATCAGAACTTCGCTGAGCTTTACCATTAGCATTCGAGTGCATCAATCATGCGTATTATCTTACTAATATTTTTTATCGTATTTGGCATTCACCCGGCACTTGCAGGTGATGAGGAAATAAGAACCTATAAGAATATTCCCTATCTAACAAATACACAGGAAACCTTGTTGCAATCGTTGGACATATATTCTCCGCAACAAAAAACTCCACAACAAAAAATCGTCGTTATATTCATTCATGGAGGAGGGTGGGCTATCGGTGATAAGGGACAGAAGTCTCATATCGCAAAGAAGGATTTTTTTGCGCGGAATAATATAGTATTTGTCTCCATAAATTACCGGATGGCTCCACAGTATTCATTCCCTGCGTATCCACAGGATGTCGCAGCGGCTATTTCTTATGTAATTGACAATATTGATGAATACGGTGGAAACCCAAGCGATGTTTTCCTTTCAGGGCATTCGGCCGGAGGGCACCTCGCGGCGCTTGTATCAACAGACGCCCGTTATTTAAAGGCGTATGGAAAAAAACTGAAAGATATAAAAGGGGTCATTTTGCTTGATGGAGCGGGCTACAACATTCCCAGCAGATTTGAAAGTTTCGGGAATAAAAGAGAAAGAAAACTGGTGCGCAAGATGTACGAGCAGGCGTTTAGTACAAACCCGGCTTTATGGAAAGATGCTTCACCAATAAATTATGTCGCGGCAGAAAAGAATATCCCCCCGTTTCTGGTATTCTCCGTTGTCGGAAGGAAAGAAGCGGAGATGCAATCCAGGGAGTTTGTTTCAGCGCTGAAGAATGCAAAGGTGCCGGCGAAACTTGTTCCGATAGAAAACAGCTCGCACAGAAAAATAAACGTATCATTCGGAGCACAATTGGGTATTAAAGAGAAAGAAGCACTTGATTTTATCGATCACTATGTGCGCATTAAAAGCCGACAACAGCATTAAAGTGAGTCGAAGCAACAGGGGCCCGTCATATCACCACGTTATTTGTACAGTCGAGATCCCACACACCTTGTCAATTTGATACGATTCATTACGCAGACATTCGGCATTCAATGATTTGTTCATCCGCTTGACAATTAGGGTTAGGGTAATTATATATTAGCGTCAGAATATATCATAACTCTTATATAGGGGCAGATATGAGTGATGTGGATTATGAAGGGATGTCAGGTTTTTTTAAGACATTGGGAAATGCCACCAGATTGAGAATAGTGAGAGAGCTTGCAAAGGGTGAAAAATGTGTGGGGGCCGTGGAAGACTGCGTGCATGCAAGCCAGGCGAACATCTCACAGCATCTTACAATACTTAAAGGTCAGGGTATCGTCGATTGTCGCAAGGAAAAAAACATGAGATGTTACTACCTCAAAAGGCCTGAATTTATAAAGGATATTTTGGGTTTGGTAGAGGATAAGAAGCATGAAATAGGTATCAAATGAGGATGGATGATTTGACATATCTGAAATCCTTATTTTGCAGTTTTATCAACAAAAAAAGAAGATAATCGGGAGGTAAAAGATGGGAGAATTTGTAGATAGTCCGGATAGTCCGGTTGTTGTAACAGACAGTAATATTAATGAAGCGATAGCAAAGTATCCATTTCTGCTT
Organism: uncultured Syntrophaceae bacterium; assembly: GCA_964387765.1. Classification (GTDB taxonomy): domain Bacteria; phylum Desulfobacterota; class Syntrophia; order Syntrophales; family UBA2210; genus UBA2210. Next base: position 327 of record CAYLXS010000157.1, on the reverse strand, counting down.
GTGGATTGCTGGGCTGAGTGGTGTGGTCCATGTAAAATGATGGGCCCGGTTCTTGATAAACTTGCGAAAGAACATCAGGGAGATATCGTGTTTGCGAAACTTGATGTGGACAGCAATAATGCGACCGCAGCAAGGTTCGGTATCCGTTCCATACCCGATCTTCTGGTCTTTAAAGACGGAGAAAAGGTAGGAGATATCATTGGTTCCATGCCTGAGAATATGTTGCTGGGGAAAATCAACGCGTACAGGTAATAAAAAGCAGGAGAAGGAAATTAATTAATGATTGAGAATCTTCTCGGAAACCCGAATGCGTATCTCCATGGCACG
>CAYLXS010000156.1:0-2591 GCA_964387765.1 uncultured Syntrophaceae bacterium | reverse complement strand
AAGGAGTATATGAATGCCGGTGATCTGGTTCCGGATTCTCTGATTATGGAGATTATGGAGGTTCGTCTGCGGGAGGATGATTGCGGAAAGGGATTTATCCTCGATGGTTTCCCGAGAACAATCCCGCAGGCACAGGCACTTGAGGAACTTATGGGCAGGATGGGTATTTCTCTAAGTTTTGTGGCCAATCTTGAGGTTCCAAGAGATGTCATACTGGATCGTCTTACCACGCGAAGGACCTGCTCCAATCCTGAATGCCAGGAGATATATAACATCAAGAGTAATCCGCCCACGCCGGACGGAATGTGCAAAAAATGCGGCAGTCCTGTTATTCAGCGTGATGATGAGACGGAAGAGGCAATACTCAACCGTCTTGAAACATACAGTGAAAAGACCGCGCCTCTGATCGGGTTTTATGAAGGAAAGGGTCTTCTCAGAAATTTTGTTTCTCTCAGCAGTAAAGATACTGTTGAAGAGATCAAAAAAAATCTTAAGAATTGAGTCCAGGCAGTTTCGCCCTGCAAACGGGAAACGTGATCAACTACGAAAAAGAACTCAACCCCGAACAACTTGAGGTGGTGAAGGCCGAAGGAGGCCCCATTCTCGTGATCGCCGGAGCCGGAAGCGGCAAGACACGAGCGCTGACGTACAGGGTTGCCCATTTGATAGAGCAGGGGACAGAACCGGAACATATACTGCTCGCCACATTTACAAACAAGGCCGCTCGCTCCATGCTTTCCCGCGTTGAAACGCTTGTGGATGTGGATCTGGGGAGACTGTGGGGCGGAACTTTTCACCATGTGGGAAACCGCATACTCAGAAAACACGCCGGGCTTCTCGGTTACGAGAGGAGCTATTCAATTGTCGACTCGGAGGATTCCAGACAGCTTCTGAATGCGTGCATAAAGGAGTTTGGAATCCATACCGCGGATGGAAATTTTCCCAAGCCCAACGTTTTGGGAGATATTATAAGCCTCTCTTCAAATACCAGAATAAAACCAGAAGATATAATCGCGAATAGATATCGCGGCTTTTCTCATTGCATCACCGATATTCTCAAGGTTGCCCTGCGTTACCGGATCAGAAAAAGAGAACTGAATGTAATGGATTTTGATGATATCCTTGTCAACTGGTGTGAGTTGCTGGCCGGTTTCCCCGATGTAAGGGATGAATATTCGGAGAAATTTCATCATATACTCGTGGATGAATACCAGGACACCAACATCATCCAGGCGGAGATACTGGATCTTCTTGCCGGTCATCATAAAAATCTGATGGTGGTAGGGGACGATTCACAAAGCATATATTCTTTCAGAGGGGCGAATTTTGCCAATATTATCCGGTTTCCCGAAAAGCACTCGGACACAAAGATATTCAAGCTCGAGACCAACTACAGGAGCACACCGGAAATTCTTCACTTTGCGAATATGAGCATCGAAAACAATTCGAAGCAATTTCAAAAGGAGCTTAGGGCGGTCAGAAGGAAGGGTGTCAGACCCGTCTTTGTTCCTGTCAGGAATGTTCTGCAACAGGCTGATTTTGTCGCCCAGCGCATAATTGAACTGGTCGATAAGGGCATGCCTGTGAGAGAAATAGCTGTACTCTACCGGGCCCATTATCACTCCATGGAATTGCAGATGGAACTGGTCAGGAGGGGCATTCCCTTTGAAATAAGATCCGGAATCAGATTTTTTGAACAGGCTCACATAAAGGATGTGACCGCGTTCATGAGGATTGCCGCGAACCCTCTTGATGAACTCGCGTGGAAGCGGGTGATGAAACTTTACGACAAGATAGGGGAGGTAACAGCGGGCAGGATATGGAATTTTGTATCTTCCCACGCGGATCCCATCGCCTTTGTCTTTTCTGATGAGTTCCTGGAATGCGTTCCAAAGACCGCCGGGCCCGGTATGAGGAGATTCAGGAATATATTGGAAGATATCATGGAACTATCTGTGGTTAATTCCCTGACAGAAATTACAGGCACGATACTGAATGGCGGCTACAGGGAGTACATAGAGGCAAAATATGGGGACACGACCTCACGTGAAGATGATCTGAAACAATTATCAAATTTTTCTTCGAGATTCGGTTCACTCGAAGAATTTCTGAGCGATCTCGCGTTGATGACCAGTGTAACCGATGAAGAGCCTTACAGAACAGAAGATAATAATTGTAAAGTTGTCTTGAGTTCTATTCATCAGGCCAAAGGTCTTGAATGGTCGGTGGTGTTTATGATCTGGTGCTCAGAGGGTATGATTCCGCTGGCACGTGCGCTGAGGGAACCCGGTGGTGAAGATGAAGAAAGAAGACTTTTCTATGTCGCAACTACCAGGGCGAAAGACCAACTGTACTTCTGCCATCCTCTGGTGAACCGCACTGGAAGCGGATGGAACAGGGATACTGCGCCATCCCGTTTCATAGCGGAACTGGCTCCATCTGATCTTGAGCCGGAAGAACTACCTTTTGATCAGTGGGTGGTTCGCTAACAGATAGCCCCGACCTCTGTCCTTATCTCCTATCCTTCTTCTTTTTAGCTTCGTATGCCGATTTCAGGGCAAGTCTTGTCGCCTCGGCTATATCCTCAACTC
>CAYLXS010000155.1:0-2643 GCA_964387765.1 uncultured Syntrophaceae bacterium | reverse complement strand
TAATCCCCGGAATAACGGGGAAAGTCCTTTTTCGCACCGCCGACAATCTCCCATAGAGATTCAGGGCATTGTATCAATATTTTCTTTTGTGCCCTGGTAAGGCGCTTGATTCTGTATTCCAGCCTCAACGCTACCACCCGGTCGCTAACATCGGCTTTGAACACGAGCTGAAGTGGTCCTCTTCCTCTCAGATACCGTGCGGCTCTGGGACCTGACGCCTGATGCTCGGCGAAGCGACGGGCTACATCGGTGGTTATCCCCGTGTAGAGGGCTCCACTCCTGCATCTGATCATATAGACATACCAGTTCGCCATTCGGTCTCCATATATTTTTCTATAATATTCTCACGGAATGCGGAACCCGCTTATACCAGTTTTCCCTCCGCGTACATCTCCCTGAGCCCCTTTTTATCAAACTTCATGACGCTGGTCTTCGGTAAGGCATCCATGAATGCAAATTTCCTGGGTATCCAGTATGAGGCCTTCACCCTGTCTTTGAGGAAATCCTGCAACTCCTTAGCGGTCAGGGTTTCTCCCAGCTGAACCACTATGCACCCAAAAGGCACTTCCTGCCATTTTGGATCGGGGACACCGATAATTGCGGCTTCCATTACCTTGGGATGGCTCATAATGATATTCTCAAGATCAACCGACGAGATCCATTCACCGCCGCTCTTGACCAGGTCTTTTGTTCTGTCAACGAGACGCACATACCCCTCATCGTCAATCGTACCTACATCCCCCGTGTGGAACCAGCCATCCACAAAGGAGAGTTTGGTGCGCTCGGGCTCCTTATAATATTCATCGGCGATCCAGGGTCCCTTGAGCCAGATCTCTCCCATCTCTTCGCCATCCATCTTCACGTCTTGACCGGTCTCCGCGCTCACTATCCTCATATCGAGTCCAAGAACGAGCAGGCCGGCGCTGCCTCGCACGCTATAGAGTTCATCAGGAGAAAGATCCGTCATGTAGCTCTTCTCCAGTGCCGCAGTTGCCAGCGGTGATGTCTCGGTGCCGCCATAGGCCTGTCGTATCGGGAAGTTGTATTTTTCATTCAGTCCCTGCATCAAATAGAGGGGACACGCGGAGCCTCCACTCGCGATGACCCGCAAAGATGAGAAATCGTGTTTTCCTCCCTTTTCGAGGTAGTCGTAGAGCATCAGCCAGATTGTGGGTACACCACAGGTAACTGTAACTTTTTCATCCGCAATAACCCGGCAGATCTTTTCCATGTTGAGCGTTTCCTTGCCTGGCAGGATCTGCTTGATACCACCACCTACACAAATGAAGGGCAGTCCCCATGCGTTTGCGTGGAACATCGGGACTATATGAAGCGCACAATCACTCTCCGTAGTACCAAATGTTACCCCCACCGCATAGGTATGAAGAACTATGCTCCTGTGTGAATAGACGACTCCCTTTGGATCACCCGTGGTTGCGGATGTATAGCACATGAGTGCCGGGTCTTGCTCATCGAGGTCTTCAGGAAAGTCGTACTCTTCCGGAAACTTAGAGATCCATTCATCATATGAATAGGCAGGTGAAAGAGTTGTCTCGGGAAGCTTGCCGCTCTGAGACAGGATTACAAAATGCTCCACTGTCTTGAGCTGGTCCCTGATTGCCTCTACGATAAAGACGAGATCTTCTTCGATAAACAGGACTTTGTCTTCGGCATGGTTGAGAATATAGGAAAGGTGGTGCGTCGGCAGTCTGAAGTTTGCCGTATGAAGAACCGCGCCCATGCAGGGAACCCCAAAATAGAGTTCAAGATGCCGGTGGTTGTTCAATGCGAGACTTGCGACCCTGTCCCCCCTCTTTATGCCGAGAGATTCAAGCGCATTGGCCAACTGACAGGTTCGTTTGAAATAATCCCCATAGGTGTATCGAAAAATTTCATCGGGATAAATCGATAATATTTCCTTTTTCGGGAAATACCTCGCCGCTCTCAGAAGAAGACTCCTGAGCAACAAAGGATAATCCATCATGATACTGTCCCCCCTTTCGCATGCAATGTTAATATTAAAGAACAACCCCATTATCCTCCATAATAATGAAAATCGGGTGTATGTCAACTTTTTAATATGGATCACCTCCCGATTAGTCGTAGTTCATTAAGGCAAAACAAGTGCGTTATCTATAAAAGGGTCCAAGGTGTCAAGGATTCGGGGGCTCTAGTGAAATGCTAAAAAACCACAGAGAAGGGCCCCTGGGTTCAAGGGTTCAAGTGAAAGGAAGAAAGACAGCCCTGGATTACATCAGGATGTCTTACATATCTTAGCGTCGCCTGCCCGGGCACCCCTGTTAAGAAGCACCTTATCAGGGTGAATGGAACCGGTGACAGAAATGCCATACTTTAATTCATCATCTTTCACACTATGTCCGCCCACGAGGAGAACATCGGCTTCGCGCATCTTGTCCAATCCGCCGAGCAGGACTTGTTGCAGTATGGATATATCCATTTTACCGACAGGAAAACAGATAATATTCATCGCCGTGAGCGCTTTCCCACCCATGGCATAGACGTCGGACAGAAAATTTGCCACGGTTATCTGACCAAAGGTATACGGGTCATCAACAATCGGTGTAAAAAAATCCAGGATCTGTATAATGGCGAGATTATCGTTACTACGGAAAAAAGATGAAT
>CAYLXS010000154.1:0-2648 GCA_964387765.1 uncultured Syntrophaceae bacterium | reverse complement strand
CCTAGAGCTTGTGCAAGAGCCTTGTTCGCATACGTGAATTGATAATCAGAATTAAGAACAACAAGGGGATCGCTGGCTTCATCAAGAATCTTGGCGTGATCGATAGGGTTGTTTAGCGCAATAATTTTAGGGTTCATTTCGCTATACTCCTACGCATTAGGTTAACATTTGTTTCTCAGTTTACCACATAGTTTCCCGTCGGTGCCAGATTATTGCAACTATTTCGAATTGTAATCTTGCGTAAAATACGCAAAATAGAAAAACAACATTACAGGAAGAAGTTTTTAGAGTTTGGAAGACAAGTATCAGCAGAGTATCATTATCTTATAACCATTTGATATTGTTGATATGAACACAGGTTCAAATCCTGTCGCCCCGACCAATAATTACACCCTGTCACTTTTTCGTCATCGTATATACGCCATCCCATCCGTCTTCCGGAGGATTCTCCTTGAATTCATTACATCTCTTTATGTACAATTCAGATGGCGGGTCACCGGAACGGATCTCTATCGCTTTTTTAAAACAGGATATTGCTTCATCCCACTGATATTGCGTGTATTTTGCAAGTCCCTCATCAAAGGCACTGACAAAGCCACTCAGCTTTTCTGAATCTTTCCGTTCCCCCAAAAGCTCGTATATCCTGACGGGAAGCGCCTTTCCCTTAACCCTGACGGAATCAAGTTCGCGACATAACAATGTATCCTTAACTTTTTCGTAAGTAAATTCACTGATAACTATATTCGTGCCGTACTCCTTGTTTATCCCCTCCAAGCGGGAGCCAAGGTTCACGCTGTCGCCCATAACGGTGTAATCGAATCTCATCTCAGAACCCATGTTGCCAACAACCATGTCGCCACTGTTGACACCTATTCCAATGTCGAGCACCGGCCGCTCTTCATCCCTCCATTTTTTCTGAAGTTTTTTCAATTCCTCCATCATTCTTATTGCCGTCATGCATGCCCTTTTCGGATGATCCGGCTGATCCAGCGGGGCGCCGAATACTGCCATAATGGCATCCCCCATATATTTATCGAGAAGTCCGTCATATTTAAAGACGATATCTGTCATGGCGGTGAGGTACTCATTTAACAAGTGAACAAGCTCTTCCGGTGTAAGTTTCTCCGACACAGTTGTAAAGCCCCTGATATCGGAAAAGAGTACCGATAGATTCTTTTTGTCCCCTCCCAGTTTGAGCTTTGAGGGGTCCTTCAGCATCTCGGTGATGACCGACGCAGTCAAATAATACTGGAATGCGCCCCTTATCTTTTTCTTTTCCCGCTCTTCCGTAATATATCTGTAAACAGTTATCCCTATATATACTGTCAGTATAGTAAATAACGGGTAGATGATGCTAAGCCAGAGATTGTAACTGGAGAAAATAAAACGGTTCACCAATATACAGATAACAATTAAAACTATACCAAATAGAAACCCGCTAACAGCCCTTGCCCGCGAAATGATAATCCCCACTATAAATCCGACCAGGATAATGATAAAAACATCAATCAGTGACGTCCATCCAGGCCGGCTTATAAAATTCTGATGAAGAATGTTGTCTATCACCGTGGCATGAATACCTACGCCGGGGTAAACATTGCTGAAAGGCGTTATTCTCAGATCGTAAATTCCCGTTGCTGTAGCGCCAACCAGCACAATCTTGTTCTTAAAAAGGTCCGGGTCCAAACGGTTGTGGATGATATCGGTAACAGAATAATTCGGGAAGGTTTTTCCCGGCCCCAGGAAATTAAGGAGAATCCGCCCTACTTCATCGGTGGGAATATCTATGTCGCCGATCTTTATTCTCTCAACACCATAATCTGCTATTTTTAAGGAAAGTCCAGGCTCATCCAGATACTGTTTCAGAACTGAAATCGATAATGGGGGATAAAAATTATCTCTGAATCTTACCACCAGAGGAGACCATCGGTTTGCACCATCAATATCGGGAAATGAGTTAAAATATCCACTACGCCCTGTTGCATCGGTGAGGAGTTTTACATTAGGTGACGCAGAATACGCGTTAATAACAGAATATTCATCAAGCTTGCCTCTCATCTGAACGATGTTGTATTTCGATTTGCTGATATATTCCTCGCTCCTCTTGATATCCTTCTCAGTGAGGTGCTCCGCATCGTTTTTAGAGACGTAGAAAAAGTAACCAAGAGTCACATTTCCTGCGCGCCTGATAGATTGTGCAAGGATGAGATCTGTATTGGTCTCCTTCTTTCTCTCATTAAGAAATTTCAGTAACACAGGGTTTTTCAGCCCCACATCATCGATCTTTCTTGACAACCTCTCCAGATCTTTAAGTGATGAATTTTCATCGGGCTCGGCAAACACAACGTCAAAACCGACACTCTTCGCTTCATACTCTTTCAGTGTATCTATAAGCCGCGCAATTGTAGTTCGTTTCCATGGCCATCGGCCAAGTTCTGCCAAGCTTTTCTCATCAATAGCGGCAATTACCGTTTCTCCCCCCGGCGCCCTGACACCGCGAGCTATAAAATTCAGGTCCAATGCCTTCAATTCCATAAAATGGAAGAATGGAACCTTCATAATGTACATCGTAAGAGATAAAAAGACGACAAGGATGGTTATCTTTAGAGGCGACACAGAAAGCATCTTTTTCATCAGGTTTATCATAT
>CAYLXS010000153.1:0-2669 GCA_964387765.1 uncultured Syntrophaceae bacterium | reverse complement strand
TCCTAATCCGTCCCGGCTGGAGCTTCCTCTTCCGGTGCCTTCTCTTCAGGGACCACCTCCACAGCTTCTTCAAGGCCCATGGCCTCCCAGACTATCTCGGCTATATCAAGGGCCTTCATCTTCTCTTCCATCTCGCGATCCTTGATACCGTCCGACATCATCGTAAGGCAGAAGGGACAGGCAACCGCTATTGTATCCGCCTTTACTTCAATGGCCTGGTCCGTCCTCATGTCATTGATCCGCTCTCCGATATCCTCTTCCATCCACATTCTCGCTCCGCCGGCGCCACAGCAGAAGCTCTTGGCGTGATTACTGGCCATCTCGGACAGCTTCATGCCGGGAACGGCCTTGAGTATATTCCTCGGCTGTTCGTAGATATCGTTGTATCGGCCAAGGAAACAGGAATCATGGTATGTGAACAGGCCACTGACCGACTCCTTCAATTTGAGCTTACCCTGAGCGATAAGGTCGGCGATTATCTCGGTGTGATGATAGACCTCAAAATTGCCACCAAAATGCGGGTAATCCTTCTTGATGGTGTTATATCCGTGGGGGCAGGTGCAGATAACTTTTTTCACCCCATACTTGTTCATTGCGTCTATGTTCGTCTGCATCAGGGTCTGCGAGAGATATTCATTCCCACCCCTCATGGCGGAATCTCCACAGCAGCTCTCTTCATCACCCAGGATACCGAAACTGACACCGGCTTCCTTCAGAAGTTTGGCAAATGCGACAGTAACCTTTTTGCCCCTGTCATCGAAAGACCCGGAACATCCCACATAGTAGAGATACTCCACATTCGGTTCCTCGGCGAGTGTCTTGATGCCAAGCTCTTTGGCCCAGTCTCCCCTCATGTGAGCCCCTATTCCCCAGGGGTTGGAATTGTTTTCCATGTTTCTGTAAGTCAGCTGCAGTTCCGGAGAGAAATCCGCCTCCATCAACACCTTGTACTGCCTCATGCCGACGATCATCGGAACGTGCTCATTGAATACCGGGCAGACCTCCATACAGGCCATACAGTTTGTGCACGCCCATAGTTCATCGAGGGTTATAACCTCGCCCACCATTACCTTTTCCGGTTCGGGTATGACTGGTTCCTCCCCCTCTTTGGCGGCATTTTTTGCGGCCATTACAACCGGCACCCTCTCCAGCCAGTATTCCTTGATATCCTGATGCAGTTTCTTCGGAGAGAGGGGTTTGCCCGACAGATAGGCGGGACACACATCCTGACATCTTCCACACCTCAGACACGTATCGGAATTAAAAATCTGCTTCCATGTGAAGTCCTCAAGCTGCCCGACACCGAACGACTCGGCATTTTCAAAGTCGGCAATGGGTTCAAGATATCCGGCAGGTTTCAGCGATCTCATATACTGGTTGGCCGGAGCGAGGACAATATGTATCAGCTTTGAGAAGGGCAGATACGCGATAAAGCCAAAGGCCATAAACGCGTGTATCCACCACGTCCACTGGTGAAGAATCTCTACTGTATTGTAGCTTACACCGGTGAGGGTCTTCGCAAGGGCATATCCCACAAACGACCATCCGCCCCAGGTATATCCGTCCACATTGATATTTACATGCAGTCTGAACGCCTCGAGCAGAAATCCCGTTATAATAATCCCGGCTATCAGGGTCAGAATAATCGCATCATCCGCGATGGTATCGGATTCCCCCCTGTATTCCAGCCTTTCAGGTTTCTGGATATATCTCCTCCATACCGCCATCGTGATACCGGCGAGGACGGTCAGCCCGAATACCTCCATTGTGAATGAAAACCAGAGATAGAAGGTGCCATTGAAAAAAGGAACAAGGAAGGGCATGTGAAAGTGTGTAGCATCGAAGGCCGCTCCCCATATAAGGACAAAAAACCCGAAAAATATAAGTGCGTGCATAATGCCGGGAAATGCGTCCTTGAATGTCCTTATCTGCAGAAGAGTGTTGAGGAGAAGAGACTTTATCCGTTCCCACGGCTTATCAGTCCTGTTTTCCGACAGGCCAATCGCCTTCCACATCTTCCAGCGTCTGTAAAAACCATAGACACACACTGCTATGGCAATCCCAGCGAATATAAAAAGAATCAGTTCTGACGGGAAGGGGGCATTCCAGAATATCTCTCTTCCCTCATTTCCTACCATGTATGCATCTACGCCGTGTGCCATAATGCCTGCACCTCCATTTATAATTTCCCGTTAATCCCGTCTGAAAAAAGGGGGTGGATAAATCATCCACCCCCTTAAACTCTTAAAGTATCTTCTTCGCTGCCGCGGTCACTTCAGGGACAATCTTGAAAAGATCGTCCACGACACCATAATCGGCCTTTGTGAAAATCGGGGCCTCGGAATCTTTATTGATCGCAACGATATACTTTGAAGAACTCATGCCCGCGAGATGCTGAATGGCTCCGGAGATACCACAGGCAATGTACAGGTTCGGAGAGACCACCTTACCGGTCTGCCCCACCTGATCCGACTGCGGTCTCCATCCCGCGTCAACAGCGGCCCTTGACGCGCCGACTGCCGCGCCGAGAAGATCGGCCAGCTCTTCAATTACCTTGTACTCGTCCGCACCCTTCATTCCGCGTCCGCCGGAAACGATGATATCCGCCTCCGTGAGATCTACCTTGCCGCTCGAGTCCTTCTGTGTTTCAAGCACTTTGGTCTTTAGCG
>CAYLXS010000152.1:0-2673 GCA_964387765.1 uncultured Syntrophaceae bacterium | reverse complement strand
GTGCCGCCTCCCAGGTAGAGGGTGTCGAACCGGTTGAAACAGCCGCGATACATCTCCATCTCTTTCAGAAGGGATTCGATGAAACGGGGGATTTTTTCAGTTGATGTGACCGAATAAAAATCGCAGTAGCTACACTTGGACAGGCAGAATGGTATATGTATGTAAATTCCGGGAACCATAAGTACACGTATGCATTACTGTGTCGGGTCGGATTTCAGTATCGAGATAAAGGCGCTCTGGGGGATTGCGACTGACCCGACCATCTTCATTCGCTTCTTCCCCTTTTTCTGTTTTTCGAGCAGCTTTCTCTTTCGTGATATATCACCGCCGTAGCACTTCGCGGTAACATCTTTCCGGTACGCGGAGATGGTTGTGCGCGAAATTACCTCGCCTCCGATAGCTCCCTGAATAGCTATCTTGAACATCTGTCTCGGGATTTCCTCTTTCAGCCTTTCACACGCGCGCAGTCCGCGTGCACGGGCCGAACCGCGATGCACAATCTGAGACAGAGCATCCACCCTCTCCCCATTAACCAGTATATCAAGAAGGGCAAGACTGCTCTGTCGGTAGTCAAGTATATCGTAATCGAAAGAACCATATCCCTGCGTAATTGATTTCAGGCGGTCGTAAAAATCGTATATGACATCAGCAAGCGGCATCTCTATAACCAGCTCGATGCGCCCCGGACTGGGATAGCTGAGGGTTGAATTTTCGCCTCGCTTCTCCTTGCACAGCTTCATTACCGCCCCCATATGGCGGTCCGGGAACATCATGGCCGCGCGTATATAGGGCTCTTCGCTTGTAGTTATGGACATGGGATCAGGATAATAAGCCGGATTGTCTATATAGACTACATCACCGTCGTTCAGAGTAAAGCGGTATCTGACGCTGGGTACGGACAGAATGATGGACAGGTCATATTCCCTTTCCAGCCGTTCCTGAACGATCTCCAAGTGTAAAAGCCCAAGAAAACCGCAACGGAAACCCTGCCCGAGTGCGATCGATGAATCCTTCTGATATGCAAATGATGCATCATTCAATTTGTATTTTTCGAGTGCCACCGCCAGTTCCTCATAGTCATCTGAGGCAATGGGATAGATTGAAGCGAATACAACGGGTTTTGATTCCTTGAAGCCGGGGAGAGGCTCCTTGCGGGGGCGTTTATCTAAAGTGATCGTGTCACCGATCTGGACATCCGACACGGTTTTTATCCCGGCGATGATATATCCCACGTCACCTGCAGAAAGGCTGTCCTTTTTCTGGCGCGGGAGCAGAAAAGCACCCACTTCTTCGACCCTGTGAGTAGTCTCGTCATGCATGAGACGTATTATGTCACCGGCACGGATCGTACCCTCAAAGACACGGCAGTGTATAATAGTTCCACGGAAGGGGTCGTACTGCGCGTCGAAAATTGTGGTGGCCAGTTCGGCCTGTGGATCTCCTTTGGGTGGCGGTATCTTATGAACAATCGCTTCAAGTATATCTTCAACCCCTGTACCTTCTTTTGCCGAGCAGGGAAGACTCATATAGGGGTCAAGCCCGAGTTCCGAATCTATCTGTTCCATTACCTTATCCACGTCAGCAGCGGGAAGGTCAATCTTGTTGATTACCGGGATAATTTCCAGATCGTGCTCCATGGCCATGTAAAGATTCGCAACAGTCTGTGCCTGAACTCCCTGCGCGGCGTCAATGAGTAGAAGAACCCCTTCGCAGGATGCGAGAGATCTTGAAACCTCGTAGGAAAAATCCACATGACCGGGAGTGTCTATAAGGTTGAGTATATAGTCTTTACCATCTTTGCTCCGGTAGGGAAGGGTGATGGCCTGGCTCTTTATGGTAATTCCCCGTTCGCGTTCGATGTCCATGCTGTCAAGGATCTGATCCTTGAAATTGCGGTCATCGACCACACCACAGTATTGAATCATCCTGTCAGCCAGGGTGGACTTACCGTGATCTATATGTGCTATTATGCTGAAATTACGTATATTCTTCATAATAAGATAAAAAGCCTTCCCGTATATAAAGGAAGGCTTTTATACAATTTTATTGGAATTTTTACTATCCTAATTTTCCAAGGAGTTCTTCACTGACCTCTTTGACGCCGGGCAGACCGTCAACCCCTATTACCGTTACTCTCTTTTTGAAATAATTGACGCCGGCGGTGGTCCCAGTTGCGGTGTCGTAGTAGATGTCATGCCTCTTGCCGATAGCCGTTTCATCCTGATCGTCGGCTCGGGCGCTCAATTCTCCGCCGCATACACGGCATACAGCAACTCCGTCTTTCTCAACCGGCTTGATGGCGTCAATATATATATTGTTAGGATGATTATTGTCATTTGCGCAGAGCCTACGGCCCATAATCCTGTTCTTGGAGGTCTGCCTGTCCAATAGTATCTCGATTACGTAATCAAGCTTTATGGCTTCCTTCTCCAGCGCGTCATAAAGGGCCTCTGCCTGAGCCAGATTTCTCGGGAAACCGTCCAGGAGCCAACCATCTTTGCAGTCATTTTCCTTCAGGCGGTTCAGTATCATGGGAACCGTAATTTCATCCGGAACCAGTTCACCCTTGTCTATATATCCCTTTGCCTCTTTGCCCAGTTCTGTTCCTTTGGAGATGTTCTCTCTGAAGATAACACCTGTCTCGATATGAGGTACGCCGAACTTCTTCTGAAC
>CAYLXS010000151.1:0-2738 GCA_964387765.1 uncultured Syntrophaceae bacterium | reverse complement strand
ACGGTTACGAAATGTTTCGAAGTCTTTCCAAAGAAACATTACCTTTTTCCGATTTGAATCTTCAACTTCCCGATGTTGAAATCAGTACGTTGAGGGTTGCTGAAAGATCGTTTTTAGTTGGGAAAAGTTTATCTGAAATTGAACTGAGAAAGAAATATGGGGTTACTGTGCTGGCAGTACGCCGGGAGTCGAAAATATTATCCAATCCAGACGTAGATATGCTTTTCTATGCTAACGATGTGCTTTTTGTCCTTGGACCGCCAGACAGGATCGCCAATATCGCTGGTTTATCCCAAAATCAGGAAGAAGGGGATGCAAGTTAGGCCTATCCGTAAATTAAATATCGGCACTATTAAGCGTACAAGACTCTAAAAAGCCCCGAGCTGGCAGGAAAATATCCTGATATGTAGTGTTTCACAAGCTGAAGCAACATCCATCTTGGCAATACCAAAGTCTTTCGCAATCTCCCAGCATGAAATGCATTTTATCCTGCCGTCAACCAGTGCTTTCCTTATGGCCTCTTCCAGCTCGGGTGACACCTCGCTCGCTGGCTTTACGATTCTTCTGTCGGGGGTATATCCGTATAACCCCATTTGGCATTTGTTCAAACGCGCTTCCATGAGATCCACAGCCACCCCCACCTCGGCAGGTGTCTTTTTCAAGTCGCTTGCGATCTTGTGCATGGCGGCGCAGGAAATATGGCCTTCTTTGATTTTATCCCTCACAGCTTCCGTAATCTCGGCGGCTGGTTTGGTTCCCGCGGCGTGTTTGGCGGCATAATGTCCCGCATCTTCGTGTGTCATATAATTCCCCAATTTTTAATGCTGCTTAATTCGTAACGTGCTCCGTTGTTACGACAGAGTAAAATCACTAATATTTCATATAGTGAAAGGGTTCTATAGCGGAAAGTGCCTGCGAGTCTAATGTTTCGAGTCCCGCGTCTTCCAGTACCTTCTGGGCCTTCTCCACCTGATTTACATCTACCACGAAAACCGCTTTCTCGTGACTTTCCAGAACAAAGCCATAGGCGTTTTCAATATTGATATCCTCATCAAGAAGAAGCTGAATCAGCTTGTCGAGCCCACCCGGTTTGTCTTCAATCACAACCGCGACAACTTCTTTCATGCTAACAGTAAGACCCCCGTCTTCCAGGATGGAGCGTGCACCCTCTGGATCATCCACAATCAAATTGATCACCCCAAAGACATCGGAGGTGGATATCGTGATGGCGCGTATATTGATCTTGCCCTTTTTCAGGATACCGGTAACCTTCGCCAGCCTGCCCGGCTTGTTTTCCGCAAATACAGAAAGTTGGTAGGCAATCATTCTTTTTTACTCCTCTCTATTGTCAACAACTCTTACCGCCTTCCCCTCACTCTTGGGAAGACTGCCAGGTTCAACAAGTTCCACTTTCGGGGTTATCAGAATATCACTCTTCAACTCTTCAATAATCCTGTGCCTCAGATTTTCAAGCTGCTTCAGGTCCCCGGAGAAAAACTCCTTCTGCACCTCAACTCTGACTGTCATGTCATCATTGAAACCCTTTCTCTCTAAAATAATCAGGAAATTGGTCCCAACACCAGGTACCTCCATCAGTTTTTTCTCTATCTGAATCGGAAATATATTGACTCCCTTCAGGATCAACATATCATCGGTTCTTCCCTTTATTCTCTCTATCCGAACGTGTGTTCTGCCACATTCGCAAGGTCCGGGAATAATCCGTGTGAGGTCTTTCGTCCTGTATCGCAGTATTGGCATCCCATCTCTCAAGAGGGTCGTCAGCACAAGTTCTCCCTCCTCACCCTCGGGAACAGGCTCAAGCGTGTCCGGATCAATTATCTCAACAATAAAATTATCTTCCCAGACATGCATTCCATTCTGGCGCTGGCATTCAAAGGCCACACCTGGACCGTCCATCTCAGACAACCCGTATGAATTGTATGCCTTGACACCGTAAAACTTTTCTATTTTTTCCCTTGTCTTTTCCGAATGGGGTTCCGCACCCAGAAAGGCGATCTTAAGTTGCGTGTCCCTCCTCGGGTCAACCCCCACCTCTTCAAAGACTGAGGACAGGTGAAGGGCGTAACTCGGGATAATATGTATCACTGTTGTCTGGAAATCCTGCATGACCTGTATCTGCCGTTTGCTGTTACCCGCACCTATGGGGATAACCAGCGCTCCCAGTCTTTCCGCGCCATAATGAAATCCCAGTCCACCGGTAAAGAGGGCATAGGTCATCATGTTCTGGAACACGTCACTCCTGCGCATACCCGTCATGTACATGGAACGGGCCACGATATTCGTCCATTCCTTTATGTCGTCAATTGTGTGAAAGATAACCGTTGCTCTGCCGGTTGTCCCGGAAGATGAATGCATTCTCACCAGTTCATCCTTGGAGACAGCGAGGAATCCATAGGGCCAGTGTTCTCTGAGATCGTCCTTCGTCGTAAGAGGAATCTTTTTTATATCTTCCAGAGACCTTATCCCGTTTGAATCAAGACCTGCCTTTTTGAATAATTCACCATAAAAAACAGATGCAGAGGCCTTCTCCACACTTTTCTTCAGTCTCGCAAGCTGAAACTCTTTCAGCCTGTCCCGCGGCATTGTTTCAGTCTCTTTTTCCCAGTACATTCTGCCAACCTCCACTTAGATTCTGCACTATATATAACTCCAGGAGATAAATTATCAAGACAAATATACTCTCTCACATACACCTGCCATAACACCCTTCATACGTG
>CAYLXS010000150.1:0-2755 GCA_964387765.1 uncultured Syntrophaceae bacterium | reverse complement strand
ACAACTATCCTATAAACTGTCAACCATCACTTTGTTACGTATAGGTATTTGAAGTGTGGATATTGCCTGTATCCAGTTTTTGTTGAGTTCAGTAAGACATACACAACATACTCCATGATTTCTCCGAATAGTAAACTCTTATAAAATCCGGAGGGTAAATGCATTTTGTTTTATCCGACCAATGTGTTAACAATGGTGTAAATGTTATCTAAGCAAACACAACATGAGAACTCAATGGAGCAGATTCCCTCATGGAAAAATTAAGTAAACTTCTACAAGAAATCACCATGATTGAAGGTGCCTGCGTAGCCGGGATTGCAACAACGGAGACTCTCAAGGGCGGTCCTCCCTCTTCCGATCTCACGTATGTGCTACCTCACGCGAAGTCTGCGATTTGCTTTGCTGTAGCATTAGATCAAGCGCTAATACCACCCTACCTGATGAAGAAGAACAGGCTTGGGTTTGAAAAGGACTTCCTCCGCGCAAATGCTGTGGCAAGCGGTATCGCGGTGCATCTCGCCAACTATCTTGGACAAAAAGGGTATCCATCAGTACCGGTCGCTGCCAATCTGGTTTACAGGTCTGATGTCCCCGGCGGAGTGTCAGGTTATATACCGGACATTTCGCACCGCTATCTGGCTGCGCGGTCTGGTGTAGGACATTTTGGATTGTCCGGCAATATCATCACGAAGGACCAGGGCGGAGCGATAATCCTTGCCTCTACCGTCACAACAGCTCGACTGATACCGACAGATCCCTTGCCCGCTGAAAAAAATTATTGCGATGAGTGCCGTTTATGTATGGCATCATGCGTCTCGGGATACATGGATCGGGATGTTAAAACCTCGATAACACTTGGAGGGGTCGAGTTCAGTTATTCCCGGCGTCGCCACGCCAGCCGTTGTGATTGTGTCTGCAGCGGTTACACCGGATTACATCCCTCTGGAAAATGGTCTACCTGGTCGCCGGGCCGGTTCGGCATCCCTAAAGATGATGACCATATTGTCCCTGCACTGGAACGAATGATTCGCGCATACAGCAAGTGGCCTTTGGCACCCGGTGGTAGATATTTCTTTTATACCGAAGACAAACTGCGTATGGCCTGTGGCAATTGCCAACTAGTGTGTTGTCCCGACAAAGAGGAACGCAAGATCCGCTATAAAATGCTTACAAAGAGCGGAGTCGTGGTGCAGACACCGGAAGGATATCTTGAAGCTGTCTCTCCAAAAGAAGCAGAAAAAAGATTCGCCGCCCTGCCCGATGGTAAACGCGCTCTCTATGAAGACGCCTGACTTGATTAAAACGAGAGATAAGCCTTTTTAAAAAGAAGTCGGGTTTCGGAAGTAAAGGGGACAGATTTATTTTTTCATCCGATAATCAGCAAACGATTGCGTCTGCCTTAATCAATCGGAATAGAATCAACTATAACCATTCATAATCTTGCATAATCTTTAGTCACGTAGCATTTGCTCAGATTGTCTTCAGCACCAATTTGTCCAAAGCAAAGCGCGGCCTTGCCTTGGGTGACTGATCAGGATGCCCAACAGGTAGAAGGACTACGGGGTAGATACTTTCGTCCAATGCCAGATACTCCTTTACCTTATCTCGATCAAATCCTCCAATCCAACAACTACCCAGTTCCAGATCAACGGCCTGAAGAACAATGTGTTCTACAGCAATCGCCACATTCATGGAAAGATAGGCCTTAACAGCTTCCTCGTCCATGATAGGGCTGGTGGCGGCAGGTGTATTCATATCTATATCCACGCCGTCAAAGGCGCCTTCTTTCAGCAGCTCTGCGACACTCCGATCTCTTGTTGCTATGGCCGTCAGGTCAGCGCAACATACAAAAATAACCGATGCCTTGACGATAAACTTATAGGGCGTATATCGGCTAAGGGCCTCTTTGGCTGCAGGTGATTGAGCGACGATGAAGCGCGCGGGCTGGAGGTTTGATCCTGAAGGGGCGAGCCGTGCGGCATCCAGAAGCAGGCGGACAGTATCAGCCGAAATGTTCTCCTCTCTGAATTTACGAATGCTTCGCCGTGAAGCGATAACGTCTGATAATTTCAATGTAGCACCTCCTTGAAAGTATTACGAGTTGAGGGAATTCCGGGGACACAATACTAAATTATTTATGTTTTCATGTTCTTCCATGGACCTTTCGGCCCTGTTTTTTCTTCCGGAGTTGTTTTCCCAATAGTGCCTCAAGCTTATCAATGAACAAATCACTACCAAGAGGTCTGCCTGTACGTGCTTGCACGCGGACAGGGAAAGCAAAAATCTTAACCACTCCAGTACCATTTGCAGGAGCTACTGGGCAGGCAGGAATATATTTAATGTTTTGAGAATTAGAATTTGAGACTGACCCCTCTACTAAAGCCAATATACGTGCTTTCCCTTAATGCTTTCAGATTTTCATGGAGAATTGTTTCAGTGTGAACCATTTGCTGTTATAAAAATAAGTGATCCGGGGTATCGATTTCAGGTGACAGATAACATAAATCCTCAAATCAGCAATTTAATCGATCACCGAAGGAAATGAAAACCAGGAATCAAGATGGAAGAGATTAAAAAGCGCATACTTAATATTTAAGATGCGATCCCACTTCTCTTTTCATGTTGTGTATTGAAGAATTTGATAGAACGCATTAACTGACTAACTCTGCTGTGATATTTTGTCAAGGGATATTACAGAGAGTGTTAGAAGCACATAATATGTCCGGAGTTGTAGCACGTAATCTGTCCGGTTTAT
>CAYLXS010000149.1:0-2764 GCA_964387765.1 uncultured Syntrophaceae bacterium | reverse complement strand
TAATGCATGTAAAAGACAGCCTGAAATATCTGGATTTTGCACCCATAATCACAGTATCGGCACTCTCCGGGCAGAGGTTGACAAAGGTATTCGACCTTATTGACAATGTTTATGAGCAGTACACGAAAAGAGTTCCCACAGCTCTCTTAAACACAAAACTTGCGGAATTTACGGAAAGACTTTCTCCTCCACGCTACAGAAACAGACCCAATAAAATAAATTACGCAACCCAGATATCTGTAAAACCCCCCACCTTTGTCTTTTTTGTTCGCGAATCAAAGGCTGTATATTTTTCCTACGAGCGCTATCTGGCCAACAGGATACATGAAGAACTGGGTTTCGAAAACACGCCGGTAAGATTGATTTTCAGAAAGAAGGGGTCGCAACGCTGACGGCTTTGTAAAAAGTCCAATCTTGACTTTTTGCGAGTGCATCAACACTGAAAGGGGGGAAATTAAAGGCCGAGATATGCCTTCTTTACCTCTTCATTGGCAAGGAGATTCTTTGAGGAATCCGTGAGTGTTATACGGCCATTCTCCATGACGTAACCTCTGGCAGCTACCTTGAGCGCAAGGTTTGCGTTCTGTTCCACGAGAAAGATGGTCGTGTTATTCTCCGCGTTTATCTTGCTGATTATCTCAAATATCTTTTTAACAATAAGTGGGGCAAGTCCCAGCGAAGGTTCATCAAGAAGAAGGAGCTTCGGCTTAGCCATAAGCGCCCTCGATATGGCAAGCATCTGTTGTTCTCCTCCGCTCAATGTACCCCCCGCCTGATGGCGCCTCTCCGCAAGGATGGGGAAAAGATCGAAGATATATTCCATATCCCTTTTTATTTCCGACTTGTCATTTCTCAAGAAGGCACCCATATCAAGATTCTCCGCGACCGACAGATAGGGAAAGATACGGCGACCTTCGGGCACCTGGCAGATTCCAAGTGAAACGATCCTGTCCGGCTCCATACCGGTTATCGGTTCACCCATAAAAAATATCTCACCCGATCTCGGAGGAACTATACCGGAGACAGCCATGAGTGTTGTGGTTTTCCCGGCTCCATTCGCTCCTATAAGGGTAATTATTTCCCCTTCTGCAATCTCTATGGTAACACCCTTCAACGCCTGAATATTTCCATAAAAGGTTTGTATGTTCTTAAGCTTAAGCATCAGCCTCTTCTCCGAGATAGGCCTTTATTACGACAGGGTTACTCCTTATCTCCTCGGGAGTGCCCTGCGCGATCTTCTTGCCGTAATCCACAACAAATATCCTGTCGGACAGGCTCATAACAAGTTTCATATCATGTTCTATGAGGAGTATCGAAATTCCTTCTTCGTCACGAATCTTTTTTATCAATTCGTCAAGTTCTTGTGTCTCGTTGGGATTCATACCTGCGGCAGGTTCATCCAGGAGAAGCAGAAAGGGCTCCGTGGCCATTGCCCTGGCTATTTCAAGAAGCCTCTGCGCCCCATATGGAAGGTTTTTGGCAAACTCATCTACAAACTGAGCAAGTCCTATTTTTTCCAGGATGTTATAGCTGTCTTCCACCGCCTTTTTTTCTTCCCTCATCGTTGATCCGCCTCTCAGTATGGCGCCCAAAACGCCCGCGTGCATGCGGCAATGACGTCCGATCATTACATTCTCAAGAACTGTCATGTTGGGAAATAAACGGATGTTTTGAAAGGTTCGGGCCAGACCTTTTTCGGTAACCTTGTTCGGTTTCAGACCATTTATTCTCTCCAGCCTGTCCCTGCCCTGCGCGAATATGAGCACATCACCATCTGTGGGGGGGTATATTCCCGTTATACAGTTAAAGAAGGTGGTTTTCCCGGCACCGTTGGGACCGATAAGCGCGACGATCTCATTCTTACCGACATCCAGATCCAGATCATCAAGCGCCCTCAGACCCCCGAAATTCATGCCGAGGTTTTGAACTTTTAATACAGTTTCCATATTCTTTTAGCTTTTATCAGCTTTCTTTATGCCTTCAAATTTATATGTACGACGCACATTGGGTATAATTCCGCCGGGACGAAAGATCATCATTACAACGAGCAGAGTGCCAAATGCCAGCATCCTGTACTCAGAAAACGCGCGCAGATATTCAGGCGTAAGTATCAGCACAAGCGCACCGGCAATAACCCCGATGATCGACCCCATTCCACCCAGCACAACGATACACAGAACCATGATTGATTCCCAAATGGTAAAACTCGCGGGATTTACAAAGGTGGTTTTTGCGGCAAACATAACTCCGGCCATACCTGCCCATGTTGCTCCGAGCGCAAATGCCGTCAGTTTGGTTTTTGCCTTGTCGATCCCCATGGCCTGACAGGCGATCTCATCCTCCCTGAGTGCGATCCACGCCCTGCCGATTCTGGAGTCCTGCAGACGGTTCACCACAAAAATAGTAAAAAGACACAGGGCAATCATTATGAAATAGATATATATAGTATAGCCGTGAACCGACAGGTCTATACCGAACAGGGAAGGTCTCGGGATATTTGCTATGCCACTGGGTCCGAAAGAAAATTCATTCCAGTTCTCCAGAATAATACGTATGATTTCGCCGAATCCCAGCGTAACGATGGCAAGATAATCTCCGCGAAGCCGGAGCACGGGGAAACCCAAAATTATTCCAAAGGTAGCGCCCAGAGCACCCCCTATGGGCAGTGCCATCCAGAAGCTGAGTCCGAAGTGGTAATTCAAAAGTGCATAGGCATAAGCGCCCACGGCATAAAAGGCGACATATCCCAGGTCAAGAAGACCCG
>CAYLXS010000148.1:0-2858 GCA_964387765.1 uncultured Syntrophaceae bacterium | reverse complement strand
CATCATTCTATATAAATTAATGGTAGGAGGAAGGAAAACAGCCCTTTTGCTGCCAACTACGCATCCTCAGCCTCATAGCATTAATAATATTGAAGATTACTGGTAAAAACAGCCAAGCTTGAAGGAGCGGTCAGGCAGCTATTCATTGCCTCAGTATTTGCATTTCGCTCGAGCAAAACAGTTGTGCAGATCCGCCGTAGCCCAGGTACCGTCTAATGAAATTCAGGAGATATGGATGGACGATAGAATCCATACTGTCGTAAAATTTCTCCTCGATTTGTTCCATGAAGCGAAGTGCCGAACCAACAGCCTGTCAATGCCCAAGAACCGTCTTTTGATGCAGATTTACGAAGGCGCCCCGCGGATCGTATTTCGACTTGATCTTCCGGTAGGCTTCACCGTTATAGATGCGCCAGAATTCGTCTTCGGTGAAGAAGGATTGCGAATAGAGCGACTTGCGGCCGCCGAGTTCCTGCACAATGCCTTCGATGCGGACATTGAAATGGCCGGGGGCCCTGTCTGACGTGGTTCGGACGCTTCCCCAGAAGCCGAAGTTCAGATAGAGCGCGCCTGGTTTCATGGGATAGAGCGTCCAGTTCCCGGCCGCTTCCAGGGGGCGTATCGGGCAGATCCAGCAGGGCCGGATGTCAATCTCACGATCATAGAACTTCATGAATTCAATGGATTTCTCGATGGGGATTTCAACATCCTGGATCACCTGCTCGAATCGTTCGACAGGCAGGCGCATGATTGTGCGCAATGCGTGCAGGCGCTTTTCAACCTTCCATCTCCGGTGGAGTGATTGAATTTTCCAGTAGCTGCTGGAACGCAGCATCCAGCGTCCAAAGAGACGGCGCAGCAGGGGCTTTTGCATGCCAAAGTTCCGCGAACACCAGAACCAGTCAGTGTCCCATCGCCACAGGAAGTCCCGCATGGTCATGAGATCCTCACTGCGATTCCGCAGTGACTGGTAGTAGATGTGCATGCCCTTGTAATCACTGGCGGGGCCGCGATCATGGGTGAGCCGTGCCTGTGTAAGTGTAAATTCATCGCGTGTGAAG
Source organism: uncultured Syntrophaceae bacterium (assembly GCA_964387765.1). GTDB lineage: Bacteria > Desulfobacterota > Syntrophia > Syntrophales > UBA2210 > UBA2210. The sequence goes on along the minus strand of CAYLXS010000148.1, from coordinate 1,797 downwards.
GCGACTCCCTCGACGAAGTCCGGCGCGTCGGGACGCACTTCGCAAGCCGCTTCCATGGCAGAGAGAAATTGCGTGCGATCAGAGAAGCGCCGGTGGGTCAGCCTGACGAATGGACTGGCGGGCAGGAGTTTCACGCGCAGGCGAAGGATGTAGCCCAGGGTTCCGTAGGAATTGGGCATGGCATGAAAGAGGTCCGCGTTCTCGTTGTCGCGACGGCAGATACGGATGGTTCCATCGCCGCAGAGGACTTCCATCTCTTCGACCATCTCGTGAACGAGACCGTACCGAAAGGATGAGGCTTCGATACCGACCCCTGAGACGGCGCCACCGACGGTGATGGTCTTCAGCTCGGGAACCACGGGCGGACGAAGGCCCATCGAGAGGGTCGCGTCGGTAAAATCCTCGAAGGTGGTCATCCCTTCCACTTCGGCAGTTCTGCCTGCCCTATCTATCTCGATGACCCGGCAGAGGCGTCTGACGTCGAGCTTTTTTAAAGCAGCTTCCCTGCGGTCACGGAAGAGGTTTGAGGTTTTCTTTGCCAGACGGACCTGTCTGCCTGGCCGATTCACCATGGCTCGGGACAGATCCCGGCAGGTATCATGATAAGATTCCCAACTGTCGAAGGGGTCAGAGTGATACTGTTCCATCAGCGGATACCTTTCCATCCACCGCGGATTCCACCCTTCGAGAGCACCAGCTGCCAGAGCTGAATTTGACGGCTGCGAAAGGCGCCCGCGCAGGAGAGGAGGTAGTATCGCCACATGCGGTAGAAGCGTTCACTAAATTCTGTGGCAAAGCGTGACCGGGATTCCTCGAAGTTTGCGTGCCATGCCATCAGGGTGCGATCATAGTCGGTGCCGAAGCTGTGCCAGTCTTCAATGACAAAGAGGCCGTCCATGGCTTGACCAAGTTGAGCCGCAGATGGAAGCATGCCTCCCGGGAATATGTAGCGGTCCACCCAGGGATTCACGTAATGGACTGAACTGTTTCTGGCTATGGTGTGCAAAAAGAAAATACCTCCCGGTTTCAGGCAGCTGTGAGCGAGTTTGAAGAGACTAGGGTAGTTCTTGTAGCCTACATGCTCACAGAGGCCGATGGCGACTACCCTGTCGAAGGAGCCCGTTGCTTCCCGGTAATCCTGGAGGCGGAATTCCACAGGGAGACCCTTGCACGTGGCCCGGGCCCATTCGACCTGCTCGGCTGAAATGTTGTAGGCAATTACCTCTACGCCATAATGTTCCGCCGCATAGCGCGCGAAACCACCCCATCCGCATCCGAGTTCCAGGATCTTTTCGCCGGGCGCGAGGGCCAGTTTCCGGCAGATAAGATCGAGCTTGGCTTCCTGAGCGGAAGCAAGATCTTTGGCGTTCCCGTTCCAGTAGGCGCATGTGTATTGCATGTAGGGATCGAGCATCGATTCGTAGAAGGCATTGCCGATGTCGTAGTGGACCTTGGCAACCTCGATGGCGCGTTTCTTGTTTTGACGGTTGAGAAGTTTTGCCTTGGCTACACTGAGAAGTACGGCAGGGCTGGGGGGGATTTTTTTATTATTCTGGGCGGAAAGTATCCGGTCGAAGAACTGGTCCAGGGACTCGCAATCCCACATGCCATCCATGTAGGATTCACCAAGTCCGAGCGAAACATCGGCGGCGATGCGCTCGTAAACGGCTTTATCGTGGCATTGCAAATCCCAGGGGCGATTCCCGTTTATTCGGATATCCGCTTGGCCAAAGATGTTCTCGATCCAGTCCGGCAGTTTAGACATGTCTTCTCCTTGCATTTTATTTGAGTAGACAG
>CAYLXS010000147.1:0-2877 GCA_964387765.1 uncultured Syntrophaceae bacterium | reverse complement strand
AGCAATTTTGTAAGCTCTGATTTTTAGAAGTAATGAAAGTTTTCAGGAGGTATGTAAAGGTGGACAAGAAAAGATATGAATTAAACGTTCAGCTGGCTCAGATGTTAAAGGGAGGAGTCATCATGGACGTTGTCAGTGTGGAACACGCAAAGATCGCCGAAGAGGCAGGAGCCGTTGCGGTTATGGCGCTGGAGCGCGTTCCCGCGGACATCCGCAAGGAGGGCGGTGTTGCCCGTATGTCCGATCCCGCGCTCATCGCGCAGATCAAAGATGCGGTATCGATACCTGTCATGGCCAAGGCGCGCATCGGTCATTTTGTTGAGGCTCAGATTCTGGAAACCATGAAAATTGACTATATTGATGAGAGCGAGGTTCTGACGCCTGCCGACGAAGAGTGTCATATTGACAAGACCAGGTTTGCAATTCCCTTTGTGTGCGGAGCGCGTAACCTGGGTGAGGCCCTGCGCCGCATAGCCGAAGGGGCGGCCATGATCCGCACCAAGGGCGAAGCGGGTACAGGTAATGTGGTCGAGGCGGTTCGTCATATTCGAACCGTGAACAAAGAGATCAGACGACTTGCCAACATGCCGGTAGAGGAGGTTACCGGTTTTGCCAAGGCAAATGGGTTTCCTTATGAGCTTGCGCTTCAGGTCCGGGAGCTTGGCAGATTGCCTGTTGTTAACTTTGCGGCAGGGGGTATCGCGACGCCGGCGGATGCGGCCCTGATGATGCAGCTTGGCTGCGACGGTGTCTTTGTGGGGTCCGGGATATTCAAGGCGGAAAATCCAGCCAGACGCGCAGAGGCAATCGTTAAGGCAACCGCATATTATAACGATCCGGCAAAGGTGTTGGAGGCCTCGATGGGACTCGGCAGCGCCATGCCGGGGATTGAAATCTCTGATATTCCGGAGACACAGAGACTGGCAAAGCGCGGGTGGTAATTTCCAGGAGGCGGGTATCGGTGGATATGATCGGAGTGCTTGATCTCCAGGGCGATGTTGTTGAACACATTGACCATCTAAATCGCCTCGGAATTGCCGGCATCAGAGTGAAGAAGCCCTCGGATTTTGCGCACCTTGCGGGACTGATAATACCGGGCGGGGAAAGTACGTGTCTTTCCCGCCTGTTGAGCATCTTCGGTATCAGGGAAGTTATTCTCCGTGAATTTCAGAGCGGTCTGAAGCTCTGGGGGACATGCGCGGGGGCCATTCTTCTTGCCGAAAAGGTCATTGGCGAGTCACCCTGTCTCGGTCTTATCGATATCGAAATTCAGAAAAATGCCTTCGGCAGCCAGTTGGACAGCTTTACAACCAAATCCTCCGTTCCTCTCGTGGCACCGCGGCCGATACCCCTCACTTTTATCCGTGCCCCAAAGATCACTCGAGTTGGCAGGGATGTTGATGTATTGCTCCGGCAGGATGATTATGTCGCGGCCGCGGAGAGTCCTGATGTCCTTGTGACGGTCTTTCACCCGGAACTCACGCCCTCTCTCGCGTTCCATCGCTATTTTGCCCTGAAATGCGGACTTAAACCCTCTATGGATGAAGAATCTTCCATGATTGATCCCACCTGGGACAATAAAAGCTGGACCCGGTATGCCCGCCTTTAATCTCTAATATTTAGTTTTGCTCCCTTTTTGTACTACCTTCTGCGTGCAAAGAGACGTGACGAGATAAAAACTATGGAACTGGATAAAGAGAAGACAGAAATCAGGATGATAGAACGATTTGCGGATCTGAAGGGAAACCGTGTTCTCGAAGTGGGATGTGGTGATGGTCGCCTGACATCCCTGCTTGCCGAGAAGTCTGCCGAACTTGTCGGAATAGATCCCGATGGTGCGAGCATCGCGGAGGCAAGAAGGAATATTAAGGGAGTGAATTTCAGGATCGGCTCAGGGGAGGCTCTGGAATTTGAAGATGAATCTTTTGATCTTGTAATATTCACCATGTCCCTCCATCACCATACAGATTGTGTGCTGGCACTTCGAGAAGCGCACAGAACACTTAAAAAAGATGGCAGACTTCTAATCCTGGAACCGGCGGTTGACGGTGAAACCCAGCGGATTTATCACCTCTTTGCCAATGAAACCCCGGCAATAGAAAGGGCTCTGGATGCAATCAATAGCTCTGATTTTAACCTGGAACAGCATGAGACATTCTATAAGAACTGGGTGTTTAAAGACAAAGAAGAATTGTACAGCTACCATTTCGAGAATTATGGCAGCACTGATTATGATGCCGGTATTGTCTCTAATATAAACAAATTGCTGGGTGAAAAGATAAATGACAAACCGGTTATCCTTCGAGATAAACTGGAAATATTCTCCATGCAAAGAGAGTCATAGCCGATCCTTTTCCTGATGACAGGATGAGGAAAATAAAGTATAAGAAACGAAACTTGCATAACCATACTAAAATATAATAACGGATTATAGAACAAGGAGAAGAATTATGTCCCAATCTAATGAACCAGATAACCTTGTGGAGTTTCTGGAGGGAAGCGTGGCAAAGTATCCGGACAGGTCACTGTTCGGGACAAAAAACTCCCAGGGTGAATACGAATGGATTACCTATGCGGAGGTTGGCAGACGGGTGGACAACCTCCGAGCCGGTCTGGCCGGTCTTGGAGTGGGCAAGGGTGACACGGTAGGTATTATTGCCAATAACAGGGCGGAATGGGCCATCTGCGCTTTTGCGTCATATGGACTGGGCGCCCGCTGGGTGCCCATGTACGAATCGGAACTCCCCCATGTATGGAAGTATATTGTAACTGACAGTTCCATTAAGATACTCTTTGTTTCTAAGCCGGAGATATATGAGCAACTCAAGAATTTTGTGAATGAGATACCCACCCTGGAGAAGATCTTTCTGATAGAGG
>CAYLXS010000146.1:0-2923 GCA_964387765.1 uncultured Syntrophaceae bacterium | reverse complement strand
CAAATGAAAATCCTCACTATTCTCCAGGAGCTAATCCGGGTGCAGCACCGGGGTAGACTTCTTTGATTCATAATTAGCAGTAAAGATGCCTGATACAATGAGCAACATACTGTAAAAATGTATTATGCTGATACCTTCTTTTAAGAAAAGATATGCTAGACCTCCGCTAAAAAGAGGCAATATATAATAAATCATTCCTGCTTTTGAAGGGCCAACCATCATGACCGCCTTATTCCATAAAACGAAAGCCGAAAGCGAAGCAAAGATACCTACATAAAGAATTGAACAAACTGTCTTTGTATCAAATTTAACGGGAGGAGCTGCTACATATTCCCAAATAAAGAATGGGAATAGAAAAATGAGTCCCAAAATAAATGTGCTTAACTGGAACGCCCAAATACTCAACTTTTCAGGTTTATATTTTATTAAGATACTGTAAATGGCAAAAATTATTGCAGCCATAAGCATCCAGACATCACCTATTGCAAAAGAAATATTTAAAAGACGAGAAAAATCTCCTTTGGAAATTAGTGTTATAACCCCAATAATAACCAGTATGATTCCGAATCCCTTGTTAGGAGTGATACGTTCACCAAAAAAGATGCGAGAAAAAATAACAATAAAAACCGGGAAGCTAATGGATATCAATGAAAGATTGATTGCTGTAGTCGTATGACCTGCTAAATAAATTAGGGTGTTGAAGATTGTAATCCCCAGTAAAGAGGTAATAGACAGGTAAGGAATGTTTTCTTTAAGGATATCCCATTCGGAAATAAGAGGTCTCAATGCAAAGGGCAAAAACACAATTACGGCAACAACCCACCTGTAAAAAGCCAGATTTATCGGCGAGATGCTATCAGAGAGGCCACGTGCGATAATAAAGTTTCCTGCCCATAGAGCGGTTGCGCCGATGGCAAAAAGGTACCCTGAAATTATTTGTCGATTTTGCAGTCTGCTTATCAATTAAGAAAACTCCTGATTATTTCAATTAGTTGTCTTGGTCCGACCCCATTATTTAACATCGCTTAGGCTTGATATATACTCTAAAATTCAGTATAACTCCATGCATAGCATAATCATTGACGGTAATTGTCATTTCTGAATACAGCGGAGCGAGGTAAAATGTCGAAAATTATATCTATCCATTCCTTCCGCGGAGGAACAGGAAAATCCAACACGACAGCCAACCTGGCCGTATCTCTGGCCCAGACGGGATTGCGTGTCTGCGTAGTCGATACGGACATTCAATCCCCCGGCATTCACGTAATGTTTCAACTCAATCCCAACGATATCGACTTTTCATTAAATGATTTTCTCTGGGGCAAATGTGAGATCGAGCAGACCGTGCAAGAAGTGTTTACGGAGGATTCAAAGGGCAAGGTCTTTCTGATTCCATCGAGTATGCGAACCGGCGATATAGCCCGTGTGTTGAAATTCGGGTATGACATTCAACTGCTGCGCGAGGGACTTATGAATATCATTTCCGCGCTCAAAATTGATGTCTTGCTTATCGATACCCACCCCGGTCTGAATGAAGAAACATTGATGTCGATTGCCCTCTCGGACGTGCTTCTGATCATCCTGCGTCCCGATTCACAGGACTACCAGGGAACAGCCGTCACTGTCGAAGTGGCCCGCCAGATTGAAGTCCCGAGGATGTATCTTCTTATGAACAAAGTACCCGACATTTTTGACAAGGCCGAAACAATCGAAAAGGCTCAGGCCGCCTTTAACTGTTCCGTCATCGGCATTTTGCCTCATTCCGATGAGATGATGACGCTGGCCAGCGACGGAATATTTGTTCGGAAATATCCCGATCACCCCATTACGCGTGAGATAGGGATAGTTGCTCAAAAAATTCTGGAGTAAGGAAACAGCAGCATGAAGCTGTCTAAATTCCATCTGCCCAAGGGGCTGCGTACGCTGATTCTGATCATTACCGCCGCTCTGGTTTACGGGTTTCTTAACGCGCATTCCAATCAAATGCTCCTGCCTTCGGCGCCCTTTATCGCGCTTCGACCTCAAGTCGCCCTGCCCTTCTTTCTGGGATTTGTTTTTGGACCATGGGTCGGATTCCTGACCGGCTTTCTGGGAAATATGATTGGGGACGTATCGTGCGGATACGGATGCTGGCACTTCTGGAACTGGCATATAGCAAACGGGGTTTACGGACTGATCCCGGGGTTCGCCCATTATCTCGGCTTGAAAGAAATCCGCACCCTGCGGAGTTTTGTAATGATGGAAGCCATCGTGGTCACAACGAATGTCATCGCCATCGGAGTTGCCGTTCTTGCGGATCTGTTCTGGCTGAGAACCATGCAATTTCCCGAATCACTGAATTCCTGGATATTGCCGGCGCTCATAACCAATATCGTTCTGTCTTTCGTCCTTGTGCCGCTATTGCTTGTATTTGTCAAGTTTATCGTGATTACCGTTGAAACACGAATAACACTGGTGTTGTCCTGGCTCATAGTATCGATTGTCGCTATCTCCGCCACTGCCGTAACCTGGACCGTCTGGAATGATTTAGCCTCACAGGCCGATTCGATACAGGCATTCTATTCGGCCGGTATCGTGACGGTACTGGTCGTGATTGCCGGTTTCCTTATTTCGGTTTTTCTGGCACACCACATTACCGATCCCCTGGTAAGTCTTGGCCAGGCCGCCCGCCAGATCGAAGAGGGAGAATACCGGCTGCCCGTGCTGGATACACTCGACAAGAGAAGTGATGAGTTCGGACAGTTATCCACAATGATGCGACGCATGGCAAGCCAGGTCGAGGCGCGGGAAACCCGTTTAAAGAATCAGGTCACCGAATTAAAAATTGAAATCGACCGGACGAAACAGGACGAGGATGTCAGGGGAATTGTCGAAAGCGATTACTTCAAAACGCTGCGGCAGAAGGCACGTGGATTTCGCACTA
>CAYLXS010000145.1:0-2940 GCA_964387765.1 uncultured Syntrophaceae bacterium | reverse complement strand
CCTTCTCGCTTGCAGGTGAGAGGAACATGGCGGTCACCTTGTCTTTTCCCTTCTTCACGGTGAATAGTATAAATTCTTTCTCTTTGCCGTTCGGCTCGATGTTTATCAGTTTTTTATATGACTCGTATGAGTCGGGATTCAGGTTTCTGTCAACCTGTAGGAGAATACTGTTCCCGTCCACTGCTAATGCCGGAGCGGCCAGAAAAAGCAGCAATATGGCTATTATGATTTTTCGCATGCTATTGTCCTCCTTCTAAAGCTTTTTTCACGGCATCACCCACACTGCCCTTAGATTCAAAATGAACTACGCCTTTGCTTTCCAGTGCATTAATCATTTTCGAACCAAAGCTTCCGGCAATTACTATGGTAACACCTCTCTGGGCAAGAAAATCTGCCGCTGAAGGCCCGGCCCCGCCACTTGCATTTTTGTATGGATTATCGATAACCTCGGTCAATTCACCCTTGCTGTCAAATATAAGATAATAAGGACATTTAGCGGCCTCATTGCTTACAGATGCTTCTGCAGTTTTATCACTGGACGCAACCGCAAATCTCATCTCGGCAGCATTGACCATAACTGCAAAAAGAAACAAGATTGCAAGACTTACCAAAAGTAATCTTTTCATGTCAAATTCCTCCTATACATGTCTTAGTGCTTCAATAGGCTCCATCCGAGATGCCTTGAACGCGGGCTGGAGGCTTGCCGCTACGGATACTATGATGACGGTAACTGAAACCATGAGAATATCAGCTGCGCCGATGTGGGGGGCCAGCAGCAGCCCGGTCTGGCGGCCAAAGTTGAAGGTGATATGGGAAATGTTCAATATGTATATTATTATACAGCCTATCGCATCTCCTATGAGCGCTCCGAAAATGCCGAGGGAAAGTCCCTCAAGAACAAACATCGAAAGAATCTTGCCCGGCATAGTTCCTATGGCTGAAATGGTGCCTATTTCACGCATTCGTTCATAAACCGCCATTATCATTACATTCATGATACTGACTAGAACCATTGCGATAAGCATGATCTTGATAAACAACGTCATGATGTCTATCATCCGCGCGATATTATAGAAAGGGGATAGTTTCTCCCATGTGTGCACCTCGAATATGGGCTTGCCCGCTTCATTCTTTTCCTGGGAAAGTGTACCCGTGAGTGATTCGTAAACGTTCTGCAGCGCGCCGAAGTCCTTGAGCCTCAGCACTATCTCGCTTATTTCCATCTGATCCATTCTCAGAACTTCCATGGCATCTTCAATGTGAATATAGCCGTCCCGTCCACCAGGGCCGGTGACGCTTTCCAGTATACCGCTGACTCTGAATTGTTTTCCGTTAACGGAACCGTCCTTATTAGTGGCAATTATCACGACCGTGTCACCCACCTTTACTTTCATCCCTCCGGCCAGAAGTTCCGGTATGAGAATATCCCCTTTCTTCAGTGTCTTCTCACCCTTGATGATCCTTGACGGCAGGAGAGGCACTGTCTTTAATTCCATCTCCGGGACTACGCCATTCAGGCGGATATTCGTCGTCTCAACAAAATTGCTGAACAGACCGCCGAATTTGATTCGCGTCGAATATGCCTCGATTTCGGGAATGTCCTTGATTGCCTTATCGATCTTCTGCATGGCCTTCGGCGTCAGCGTTATGGTAAGCGGGAGATTATCAATGGATGCGACATATCCCTTTTTGTGGATCTGCAGGTGTCCGAGCATGGAGTCCGTAATCTGTCCGATGAGAAGGCTCTTGACGGACCCCGTGACGGCCATGAAGACCAGAACAAAAACAACGCCGATCATGATAAGCGATGCCGTCAAAAGGGTTCTTCTGCGGTATCTCATAAGATTTCTTATAGCTATTTTGAGGAGATTATACATGGGCATTTCCTCCTGTATCCTTCCTGTCAACGATCGTTCCGTCCTCCAGGGTATAGATTATTTCCGCGGCGCCGACTATTTTCTGATCATGGGTGGAGAAGATAAAGGTGGTTCCGGACTTTCTCTGCATCTCTTTCATCAGTTCAATAATCATATAGGCAGTCTTGCTATCGAGATTAGCCGTCGGTTCATCGGCAAGCACGAGCTCGGGTTCAGTAACCAGCGCCCTTGCAACAGCGACCCTCTGCTTCTGTCCCCCTGAAATCTGATCGGGATACTTATCTTTCTGCTCCGTCATTTCGACTGATTCCAGGAGACTCAAGACACGCTGCTTCCTTTCATCCGGTGGAACGTTCTGTACCATGATGAGAGGATATTCAATATTTTCATATACGGTAAGGACAGGAATAAGGTTAAAATCCTGGAAGATGAATCCCATGTGCCTGCCCCGGAAGGCCGCCCGCTGTTTCCTGTCGAGGCTGACCACATCCGTGCCGGCTACGGTCAGCCCGCCTTCCGTAGGTGTATCAAGACAGCCGATAAGGTTTAAAAGAGTGGTCTTGCCGCTTCCGGATGGTCCGACAAAGGAAAGAAACGAAGCAGGTTCAATCTCGAAATTAAGGTTGTTTAATGCTCTTAAACTGATTTCTCCTACATGATAATCCTTATAGATATTATGTGCCGTTATTAATCCCATATTACCCCCCTGCAACTTGAACAGTTTTTGCCGCCTTGTCATTCCCGTGAAAACGGGAATCCAATGTTTCTAAATAGTCATACGCTTTTGCACTCCCGCCTGCACGGGAATGACAGACTTTTCACGAGACCATCAATATCATTTTTCTTGTACCGTGAAATAAAGCTGAACACCTTGATTTATGTTAAGATTATATAACAATTTTGTTACAGGCAGCAAGCGGATAAAAAAGTGTGTCGATATGGGGAATACAGAAGAATTGCAGGTCACCCGATAGAAGTAGGGGCTAAGGTTCAAGCCACCCCTTGACCTCTTCCTTGCCGGGAATTTTACCAACGCTCTTTACCTCTCCGTCGATAACCACCG
>CAYLXS010000144.1:0-2971 GCA_964387765.1 uncultured Syntrophaceae bacterium | reverse complement strand
ATCATCAATGAGATTATCGCCCATGCAACCGGCGCCCTTTTCTTTGATAAAGAGGTTGATACCATTTTTGAGATCGGCGGTCAGGATGCAAAGTACACCTATATCACAAATGGAGTTGCTTCCGACTATGCGATGAATGAGGCCTGCAGTGCGGGAACCGGCTCTTTTCTCGAGGAAGCGGCAAAAGAAACCTTGAAGATTGAGATGGAAGAAATTGCCGACATTGCCATACTGGGGAATAATCCGCCTAACTTTAACGACCAGTGCGCGGCTTTTATAGGAAGCGATATTAAAAACGCATTCAATGAGGGGATCGGCAGGGAAGATATTGTAGCAGGTCTCGTTTACTCTATCTGCATGAATTACAACAATCGTGTCAAGGGAAACAGACCGGCAGGGAAAAAAGTTTTTATGCAGGGAGGGGTTTGTCTGAACAGGGCTGTCCCGCTTGCCATGGCTGCCCTTACGGGAAAACATATTATTGTTCCCCCCGACCCCGGGCTTATCGGCGCGTTCGGAGTGGCCCTGGAGATAAAACAAAGACTGGCCTCCGGCTTGATGGAAGAAGATGTATTCTTTCTGAAAAAATTAAGAGACCGGGAAATCGAGTACGGCGCTCCCTTTATCTGCGATGGCGGAAAAGAGAAATGCGACAGAAAATGTGAAATCGCAAGGATTAAGATAGAAGGGAAAACCTTTCCCTTTGGCGGCGCGTGTAACCGATGGTATAATTTAAGGTCAAAGATCAAGATAGATACCGAGCAGCTGAATCTCGTTGCCGATTATGAGAAAAGGATATTTGATAAAAGTCTTTTATCTCTGGAAGACTCCGGTGTGCATGAGAATTCGAAAACGATAGGAATAAATAAATCTTTTCTGGTCAACACCTATTTCCCTCTGTATTACAACTTTTTTTCTCAACTCGGCTTCAGGGTTATTCTCTCTGATAATCTGGAACAGGGAGGGCTGGACAGGGTTAACGCTCCTTTCTGTTATCCCGGTGAGATTGCCCATGGATTTTTCTTTAACCTTTTGGAGAAAAGACCTGATTATCTTTTTCTTCCACAGTTTAAGGGAGAATATGTGAAATCATCGGATGAAAAGGGTGTAACCTGTCCCCTTTCACAGGGTGAACCATTCTATCTCAACACGGCATTTAAGAATCATGAAGTATATAAAAACCTGAAAGCAAGGGGCAGGATCTTCTCCCCTGTTATCGATTTTTCCGACGGATATAAACCGGCAGAATCTGCTTTTACAGGATTAGCGAAACCGCTTGGAATCAATAAAGAAAAGGCCCGACTAGCATATACAAAGGCGGTGGAGATCCAGGATAATCTGTTTAACGAAATGGAGGAGATCTGTTCAAAAGAGCTAAGGGGAATAGAAGAAAACCCGGACGAATTTGCCGTTGTCATTTTTGGAAGATCCTACAACGCTCTGGTAACAGAGGGACACATGGGTATACCAAACAAGTTTGCCTCGAGGAACATTAAGGTTATACCATTCAGTTGTCTTCCAATGACAGAAAGTACAGGGGTCGAACATATGTATTGGGCCGCGGGACAGCGTATCCTGAGGGTCGCGAATTTCGTCAAGGGACACCCCCAGCTTTTCGGGTGTTACATAACAAATTTTTCCTGTGGACCTGATTCTTTTCTCGTTGGATATTTCAGAAATATTATGGGAAGAAAGCCTTCGCTGACCCTGGAGTTAGACAGCCATGTAGCCGATGCCGGTCTGGAAACAAGAATAGAGGCATTTATCGATATCGTCAAAAGGTATCGGGAGCTGGGAAAGAGGGAAAAGCCTGTTGATGATCCCCAAAAATTTGTGCCTGCTAAAGTAGTTACAAGAAATGATCAGCAGGTATTTGTTGAATCAACGGGGGAGGAATACCCTCTCTCTGACCGTAAAGTTCATCTTATCATCCCTTCAATGGGGAGATACACCAGCGAAGCAGGCGCCGCCGTATTCAGAGGTGCGGGCATTCATACATCAGCTCTGCCGCCTGCCGGTGAAGATGCCCTTAAACTTGGCAGGGGGAATACCTCCTGCAAAGAATGCCTGCCTCTTTTACTGACCGTCGGAAGCCTTCTCAAATATATTAATGAAAGAGAAAGCAGCAATGAAGCGCTGATCTATTTTATGCCTACCGCTTCCGGTCCATGCAGATTCGGTCAATATTCTGAATTCATAAAGGGTCTTATAAATAAGTTGCATCTGGAAAATGTTGCCGTATTTTCTCTCTCTTCGGAAAACAGTTATGCTGGTTTCGGCAGTTTTAACCTCGTTGCTACACTCTGGTTCGGCACGATCATAGCGGATACCTTTGATGAAATATATTCTAATTTGCTTACGAACGCGGTTGATAGGGATTCGGCTATGGATCTTCTCGAGGAGGAGTGGAAGAGAATACTCGGTGTTCTAAGAGCGCGGCACACCCTGAAGGACGTTGAAAAAGCTCTTGAAATCGTTGCGAACAACCTGAAACAGATCCCGGTTAAGAGAAGCATAGAAGATACACCGACAATCCTGCTCACGGGGGAGATCTTTGTCCGCCACGATGATATTTCACGGCAATATATTGTGGAGGAGCTTGCCGATCGCGGAATCGCCACGAAAGTTTCCCCGCTCTCGGAGTGGTTTTATTACACGGACTGGCTGGTCAAGAACGATCTGTCGACCCTCAGTCATTCTTTTAAGGAAAAACTGTCTCTCTCTGCCAGAGGCATCTTTATGAAAAAATATGAGAAGGTTATCAGAGACATATTATCAAAATCCAATCTCTGCGAAAGCACCTTGGACAGTGTCGACCATGTCATAAAACACACACGTCATCTTATAAATCCGGAACTTACCGGTGAGGCTATTCTGACAATCGGCACGTCAATCAATGAGGTGCTCGATCACTATTGCGGTGTAATCGCCATAGGTCCCTTCGGGTGCATGCCCACCAGAGTAGCGGAAG
>CAYLXS010000143.1:0-2983 GCA_964387765.1 uncultured Syntrophaceae bacterium | reverse complement strand
TGGTCCTCAGAAAGACTGGCGTGTCAAATTCTTCGCTCATTCTGAATGCGATCTTTATAAATTCCTTTGCCTCGCTGCTGTCTGAAGGCTCCAGCATAGGGATTCTGGCAGCCTTTGCATAGTTTCTGTTGTCCTGCTCGTTCTGGGAACTGTGCATGAAGGGATCGTCTGCGCTGACAATAACCAGTCCTCCCTCGATACCGGTGTAACTCACGGTAAAAAGAGGATCGGCGGCCACGTTAACGCCCACATGTTTCATTACCACGAGGGCCCTTGCGCCTCCCAGCGCCGCTCCTATTCCCACCTCGAGGGCTACCTTTTCATTCGGGGACCACTCGGCGTAAACACCATCATATTTGGAAAATACCTCCATTATTTCGGTGCTCGGGGTTCCGGGATATGCAGAACCAAAGGTAATGCCATGCTCGTACGCCCCCCTCGCTATTGCCTCATTTCCTGACATCAATTTCTTCATGTTATTGTGTAACCTTTCTAATTAAGTAACAGTTCACAGTTTACAATTACCGGTTCTCGGTTGGAAAAACAGAGAGTTGAAATCAATATCCAAAATGCTTTAATCATTGGGTCTCGCCAATCGTTGCATAGTTCATTGAAAAAACTGTAAACTGTAAACTGTGAACCGAGAACTGTGAACAGTGATTAACTGAGAGCCGCTATTCTGCTCTTCACCATCATTTGCATAAGCGGATCGTTCGTCTTTTCAACAGCCTTACGATAAAACTCCAGGGCCTCTTTCTGCTTGCCCATCTTTTCGTATATCCTTGCGATGTTGGCGTAATTTATAGATTCAAATTGCGTTCCTTTTATGCCGTTGTTAGAATCTTCGAATGATTTCAGGGCATTATCATAATCTTTATTCTTTTCGTAGCAATAACCCAGCCCGTAGTAGGTAAGAGCGATCAGGATATTATTTTTCCTGGATCTTTTCAGGAATGTTTTATAGGCCTCTATCGATTTCTCCGTTTCGCCGATATTAAAATAGACATTCCCCATATTATAAAAAGAACGCGTGGCCGCACGGCTATCGGGATATTCCTTTACGAGATTTTCGTACATCAGGGTAGCTTTCAGATACGCGTCCTTCATATCGCTGGAGTTGCCCGGCAGAGAATACGAATCATACGTCGACGAATACATGCGCTCGGCCTTGTTCTCATAATTCAAGCGGTAAAAATACCATCCCATGAACAGGATAATGATAGCAAGTGCTACTACCCCGGCTATGTAAAATTTATTCCTGTGCTCGGATATGTACTGCATAGCCTCCCATCCGATAGTATGGAATTCATCCGGTTGTTCCAATTCCTTCTTTGTTAAATTAGCTGCCATTAAAGATCTCCTTTTGTTGCTTCATTCATGATTTTGTTGATTTATAATGAACAGAATCCTTTATCTTATCCGCTATATCGTGAGGTACCCTTGCTACCTTTCCATCTTTGTTTATAAAAGGATGAAGCGTAAATCCTTCAGCAAGAACCTTTTCTTTCTTTTCATCGCTTATGACATAATCAAACCTTATGCTGGCCTGTTTAAGACCGGTTATCTCTGTTTCAATCACCAGCACATCATCATATTTTGCAGGCAAAAAATAGTGACACCCTATTTTTGTTACCGGCAGCTTATATCCCAATGCCTCAAGTTCGGAGTAAATGATGCCGATTTCACGCATCAGCTCCGCCCGACCTACCTCGAACCATTTTATGTAGTTGGCATGATATACTATGCCCATAGCATCTGTATCGGCGTAGATCACTCTTATTCTGAACTCACCTTTTTTCTTCAACAAATTTCCCCCAGTCTCCCATAAAGTAATTCATTAACAGATGGCCGGGAGAAACCATAATGCCTGTACTTTTAGCTGCTATTTCACTATAAGAAACGCCGTTTGCAATGTTCTCCCCGTCGATAGAGGACAACACCGCGAAGGGACTCGGGTCCGATACATGTGTCTTCAGGCTTATCGGTGTAGGATGGTCGCTAAGTACAATAATCCTGAAATCTCCCAATGGGTCTATCCCGGATAATATCGTTCCCACCACCTCTTTGTCAAAATCCTCTATGGCCTTTATCTTCCCCTTCATATCTCCCTCATGTCCCATTTCATCCGGGGCTTCTACATGGAGAAATACAAAATCACCATCAATAAGATACTCGAGGGCCTTTTTTGCCTTTCCCCTGTAGTTTGTGTCTGTATAGCCGGTGGCGCCCTTAACGTGAAGGGTTTCAAGGCCCGCATAGACTCCAATCCCCTTCAGGAGATCGACAGCTGATATCATCGCACCATGTATATCATATCTCGCGGTCATCGGTTCCAGCATGGGTGCCCTGCCCTCTCCCCACAACCAGATTGAGTCGGCGGTTTTCTTGCCCTTCGACGCACGCGCGAGGTTTACAGGATGATCTTTTAATATATCGCCTGAACGCTCCATGAGACTGTTGATTTCCTCTGAACCCTTCCCCTTTGGGAGCCAGCCCGCAATCGGCTTTCCAACAATATCGTGAGGGGGAGTTGTTTTTAGTGAGACAGGACCGCCCTTATAGACCATCAGGTGTCTGTATCCAACACCGGGATGAAAATTGATAACCAGCGAAGCAAGTTTCTCATTAAGACTGGCTATAATCAGAGATGCTTCCTCCGATGTTATATGGCCGGAGGTGAAATCTTCCATCACGGTTTCATCCTCCGCTGAACTGAAAGTTACAAGATTACAGCGAAAAGCCACATCATCAGGGGCCAGATCCACACCCATACTCGCCGCTTCGAGGGGTGCTCGCCCGGTATGGTACTTTTTCGGATCATATCCCAGCACGGACAGATTCGCAACATCACTTCCGGGTGTAAATCCAGCGGGGATAGTATCGATCAGTCCTACAGTACCTCCCGCCGCCATTCTGTCCATATTGGGCGTGTCGGCATATTCAAGGGGGGTCTTCCCTCCCAGTTCAGGCAGGGGATAATCCG
>CAYLXS010000142.1:0-2990 GCA_964387765.1 uncultured Syntrophaceae bacterium | reverse complement strand
TCTATCGCCATAGATGGAGATACGATTGCCGGCATCGGCAGGTCCGAAGATATAGAAGTGAGCTTTTCAGGCCGCAGGACCATAGATGCCCGCAATTGTCTGGTCATGCCCGGCCTCATCAACAGTCATACTCACGCGGCGATGACGTGCTTCAGAGGCATAGCAGACGACATGGCATTAATGGACTGGCTGAACAATTACATATTCCCCGCTGAGGCCAGAAATGTTGATCCGGAACTGGCCTACTGGGGCAGTATGCTTGCATGCGCTGAGATGATAAAATCGGGGACAACGACCTTCTGTGACATGTACCTGTTTGAGGATGAAACTGCTCAGGTTGCCCGCCAGGCCGGGATGCGGTGCCTCCTTGGAGAAGGTCTCTTCGATTTTCCCTCGCCCAACGCAAAAACTCCCGAAGAGGGGTTTGCATACATCCGCATGCTTATCGACAAGTGGGCCGACGACCCACTTGTCAGCATTATAGTGGAGCCACATTCACTTTACACATGTTCGCCTTCCCTTCTCAAAAATGCCAAGGCTCTGGCCGATGAATACAACCTTCCGTTAGCAACCCATTTTCTTGAAAATAAGATGGAAGCAAAACAATTAAAGGAAAAATTCGGTAAAAGAGCAACTGCATTCTTAAGGGATATTGGTTGGCTTGATGAACGTTTTTTAGCTTTTCACTGTGTCTGCATGGATGAAGAAGATATAAAAATGTTCGCCGACCACGGCTGCAAGATCGTTCACAATCCCGAAAGTAATATGAAACTGGCTTCCGGAACCGCACCCATATCGAGCATGCTGGAACATGGTATTACCGTCGGGCTGGGAACCGACGGCTGCGCCAGTAACAATAATCTTGATATGTTCGGTGAGATGAGTACGGCCGCAAAGCTTGAAAAGGCCGAAATGCTCGACCCCACGGTAATGTCCGCGAAAACAGTAGTGCGAATGGCAACTCGAGACGGCGCTCACGTGCTGGGAATGGAAAATATTACAGGATCTCTAAAGTTAGGCATGAAGGCGGACATTATAATTATTGATCTCAACAAACCTCACCTTACCCCGATGTATAATGAATATTCCCACATTGTTTATGCGGCGGGAGGATCAGACGTGGAAACTGTAATGATAAACGGCAGGATAGTGATGGAAAATCGCCGGCTTCTTACAATCAACGAGAACGAGGCTATGGAGCGGGTAAGAAAGATAGCGAAAAGGATTAAAAGAAGTCTGGAAGTATAGGAAACAGTTGCTAATCTGTGTTCTCACTATACCGGGAGACTTTAGCCTCCATTCATTACACTGGACAGCTGAAGTCGCCTCTGCCAGCAAGGTTTCAATGGCTTTCAGCCCGAGATTCAAAACTTTTCTCTTTTATGGGTAAAAATTGTTATAAATTATTGACACAACAGTTGCTCTTATAATAGTAAAAGCGTTTACTGATCGAGGATTTAAAAACGGTGTGTAAGCGCAACTTTGGTTCTTACCCGCACAATAAAAGCACCAAGTGGCATTTGATACATGAGTAGTTGCCGGAAATAAATCATGCAGGAGGAAAAGATGGAAATAAGGAAGGTATGCGTTTTGGGCGCAGGTCTGATGGGTAGCGGCATCGCTCAGGTTTGCGCACAGGCGGGCTATGATGTCTCCATGAGGGACATAGAACAGCGTTTTATCGACGGTGGTATGGATAGCATAAAAAAGAATCTCTCTCGCAGCGTATCAAAGGGAAAGCTGACATCCCAGGAAATGGATGCCGTCCTTGGGAGGCTTAAGCCCACTCTGGACCTGAAAGAGGCTGCTGGTGACGCAGACATAGTTGTCGAGGTGATTATAGAGGTAATGGATGTAAAGAAGAAGGTATATGCCGAGCTGGAAGAGATAGTGCCGGACCGGTGCCTCTTTTTCACCAACACATCCGGCCTCAGCATCACGGAGATAGCATCCGTTACAAAAAGGCCGGATAAATTCATAGGCACTCATTTCTTCAATCCTGTGCCGGTCATGCGTCTTCTGGAAATCATAAAAGGTTATGAAACATCCGAAGAGACACTGGAGATTGCGAAAGGCTGGGGGAAAAAGATCGGCAAGGAGGTCATCGTCGTAAAGGAATCTCCCGCCTTTGCTGTAAACAGGGTTCTGTGCACCATGCTGAACGAAGCGTTCTATGCCCTGGGCGAAGGAATCGCAAGCGCGGAAGACATAGACAAGGGAATGGTGTTGGGATGTAATCATCCGATTGGACCTCTGGCGCTCTCCGATCTTGTCGGCCTGGACACACTTCTGCATGTTATAGAAGGACTCCACGAAGAACTGGGTGACAAATACAGACCTGCCCCCATATTAAGGCAACTGGTAAGAGCAAGGCGATACGGCAGGAAGACAGGCAAAGGCGTATACGATTACAGTAAATAACAAGGATAATTTATAAACAAACAATGGAGGAAAAAATGGATTTTGAACTGCCCGAAGAAATGAGAATGTTGCAGGATATGGCCTACAAGTTCGCCCAGGCGGAAATAGCGCCTATCGCAGAAGAATGTGACAAGGAGGAAAAATATACGCCAGAGATCCGGAAGAAAGGCGCGGAAAACGGCCTCGTCTGCTCGTGGATACCGGAAGAATATGGCGGATCAGGTGTTGGAATACTTGGTAATTCCCTGGTAACGGAACAGGTCTCAAGAGTCGACATGGGCATCGGCCTTAATATAGTGGCAGCCGGATTTGGATGCGAAGCGGTTTATTACTTCGGCACGGAAGAACAGAAGAAAGAATATCTGCCTCCGGTGTGCAGCGGCGAGCAGGTGAGCGCGGGCGCATTTACGGAACCGAATGCCGGAACGGACGTGGCCGGATATGGAACGAGGGCTGTGAAAGACGGTAGTGACTATATAATCAACGGAAGCAAGACGTTCATTACGAATGGAAGCGTCTGCGACTGGATGGTATGCCAGTGCATCACCAATCCCGATGAAAAGACACAC
>CAYLXS010000141.1:0-3074 GCA_964387765.1 uncultured Syntrophaceae bacterium | reverse complement strand
GCAAAGGAGATATTACAGGCAAACTGGATGATATAGTCATCGATGCCAATGACATTCTTACACTCTGCTGGTCGTCGGGTACGGAGGCACAGCCGAAGGGGTGTCCGTTGAGTCATAACAACTGGCTGTATGAGGCTTCACTCAGCTATGAAATGGCGCCGATGAAACCAGGGGACAATCTGATTACTGCCGGGCCGCTGGTCAATATGGCTTCAATCGGGACGGTATACATGCCCTGGCTGAAGGGGGGTGGCAAGCTGGTTTTACACCACCCTTTTGATGGCCCTACATTTATCCTGCAACTTATCATGGAAGAGATAAACTACACGCTTCTTGTGCCGGCCGTTATAAATGCCCTTTTGAAACATCCGAAAGTTGACGATTTTGACCTGAGCAAGATGAGGGCCATTACTCTCGGCTCGGCTCCGCCTTCACTCTGGTCTGTTCGAGAATTGAAAAGGCGATGGGGCATAGAGTTTGGTAATATATGGGGAATGAATGAAGGCCCGGCCAACATTGCAGGACCTTTTAATATCCCGGATATGGAGATGAGGATCGATCATTTCCCACAATATGGCAAACCCGGTTCAAAATGGGCATCAATGTCATCCCTGATGAAATTCATTCAGATGAAGATCATCGATCCGCTCACGGAAAAAGAGGTCACAGAAATCGGTGGGATCGGTGAGCTTCACTACAAGGGCCCGAATACTATTCCACGTTATTTCAAACGACCTGATATTACGGGAAAGGCATTCGACAGTGATGGCTTCTTCAATACCGGTGACCTGTTTCAGATAAAAGAGGGAGACTGTGTGGGGTTCTTTGACAGGACCAAGGATATCATCATCAGGGGGGGCTTCAATATCAGTGCCCAGGAGGTGGAAAACCTTCTTCTCGGGCATCCCGGGATAGCGGATGTCGCGGCTGTTTCAATGCCGGATGATGTCCTCGGTGAAAAGGTGTGTGTCTATGTGAAACCCACAGAAGGTGAAGAGATTGACCTTAACGAAATAACTTTGTTCATGAAAGACAAGGGAGTGGCAGTCTACAAACTTCCCGAGCGGCTGGAGATTATAGACGAAATCCCCAGAAATCCCGTGGGAAAAGTGCTTAAAAAGGAACTCAGGGCGGATATATTAAAGAAACTGGAATCGGAAAGATCGTCACAGAAGTGAGCATAACGCAGAGATTGGGCGAAAAGGCCATTAATCAACAGAATCATAAATTACCATGTGGAATCACATCCGGTATTTTATAAAGAACGTACTCCCCGAGGCGGAGGCCGCGGCGAAGGCGATCAAGAGCGAAAATCTGTCCATTATGGAAATTGTCGACGAGAGTTTCGCGTCGTAAAAGGAAAGGAGAGAGGTGTGCTATGAGTCGAGAGGATGTGTTCAAGATTGAAAAGGAAGGGTACATTGCATGGCTGACCTTTAATCGCCCTAAAGAGCGAAATACGATGACCTTTGAGTTTTTCGACGAATTGCAGAAGATTATGGGGGAATTCGATGAAGATCCCGAGGTGCGGGTTATCGTTATAAAGGCCGAGGGGAAGAGCTTTACGGCAGGACTCGATCTTGTGGAGGCACAGGAACTCATGGGCGACGGCTCGGCCGCCTGGCGTGAATCCCTGAGAAGAAGGATATCTTTGCTTCAGAAAAGCATGACTGCTGTTGAAAAGTGTCTGAAACCGGTAATCGCCGCGGTTCACGGCCATTGTATCGGCGGCGGAATCGATCTGACGAGTGCCTGCGACATTCGCTATGCCTCGAGCGATGCGATCTTCTCGATCCGTGAGACGAGAATCGGTATCATCGCCGATATTGGTACTCTGCAGCGCATGCCCCACATTACCGGTCATGGCTTGTTCAGGGAACTTGCCCTTACAGGTCGTGACTTTGGGGGTGAAGAAGCCCTGAATATGGGATTTATCACGAAACTCTTTGATGATCAGGAAAGTCTCTATGCCGGGGTCAAGAAACTGGCTGAAGAACTTGCCAAGCTGCCGCCGTTGGCCGTTCAGGGTGTGAAGGAAGTTATCAATTACAGTCGCGATAACGGAGTGTATGCGGGACTTGACTATATTTCCCAGAAAAATGCTGCTGCCGTACCGAATGAAGATATGATGGAAGCGGTGACGGCAATGTGGGAAAAAAGGGAGCCGATATTCAAAGGAAATTAGCTTTATCAGGAGCCAGGGTGCGGTGTACAATTGTAAGCAAGACTCGAGGCAGCCCGGATTAAGAATCAAAGTTTAAACACAAAAGAAATAAAATATGGCAGGTAGCGATTAATCAGAGAGCCACAGGCAGCGGGAAATGCGCTGCCACCGCTATTCAGGTTAAGAGAGAGATGGAAGACGGATGCTGAAAAGTGATAAAAAAAGTGGGATAAAAACAGGGAGTGTCTGAACTCAATGAAAGGAGGAAAAGATCATGCCTTTTGAAAGAAGCTGGCACAAATCGTATGCGCCGGGGGTACCTGCCGAAGTTGATATCGAAAAGGTTACCATGCCCGAGGTGCTGACAAAGATTGCCAAAAAGTATCCTGATCGTACGGCCTTTATCTACATGGGAACGAAGATTACTTTCCGGGAACTCGAAAGACTGGTGAACCGTTTTACCCGGGCGGTTCTCGATCTTGGTGTAAGACCCGGTGACAAAGTCGCCATGCTGCTTCCCAATATACCTCAGATTGTCATCGCCGATTATGCGACGTACAGGGTGGGCGCGGTAACGGCTATGAACAACCCCCTCTATACGGAGAGTGAACTGGAGCATCAGCTTAACGATTCCGATGCCACAGTTCTCGTGACCCTTGATCTTCTCCTCCCGCGTGCGCTTAAACTGATGGATAAGACAAAGATTAAAACCATCATTACGTGCCACATCAACGATTATCTTCCCTTTCCGGTAAAACAGTTATTCCCATTTGTTAAAAAAGGTATGTACCGGAAGGTAGAACCTCAGGAGGGCGTCTATCAGTTTATGGATCTGATTAAAGAATATTCCGATGATCCCGTGGAGAATCTGGCCCGTTGGGACGATGTGGCAGCCCTGATCTATACGGGG
>CAYLXS010000140.1:0-3165 GCA_964387765.1 uncultured Syntrophaceae bacterium | reverse complement strand
ACCGAATCGACCCTGCTCATCTGTCCCGCGCCCACTCCGACCAGCTGGTCTTTTGTCGCAAAGACTATGGCATTGGATTTTACATTTTTTACTACCCTCCAGGCAAAATCGAGTGCCTGGTATTCCTCTTTCGTGGGTGTTCTTTTGGTTGCCACCTTCGCCTTCATGATATCGTCTCTGCCGGGATCTCTTTCCTGTACGAGAAGACCTCCCGCGACCCTTCTGAAATCGAGATCTGCCGGTTGAGTTCTGGATGGAGCCGGAATTTCCAGCAGTCGCACGTTCTTCTTTGCGGTCAATATATCGAAGGCGTCTTTATCAAAACCGGGTGCGATAATAACCTCCAGGAAGGTCTTCGCGAGCTCCTGCGCCGTTTCCATGTCGACGGACCTATTAAAGCTGACAATACCGCCGAAGGCCGATACCGGGTCGGTTGCCATGGCCTTGACGTACGCGTTTTTGAGACTGCCATCCGATGTCGCCGCACCGCAGGGATTGGAATGTTTCATGATGACCGCGGTCGGCAGGTCGAAGCCACATGCCATCTGCCATGCCGCGTCGCTGTCCATAATATTGTTGTAAGACATTTCCTTGCCGTGCAGCTGTTTCGCCGATGATATGGATGAGATGGGCGCGTTCTTTTCCCTGTAGAAGGCCGCGTCCTGGTGGGGGTTTTCCCCGTATCTCAGGTCCTGAGACTTGTCAAACTGCAGGGTGAAGGTGTCCGGAAACTTTTTCTTTTTATCTTTTTCCTCTATAGTCCCAAGATAGTTGGAGATGGCACCATCATAGCGTGCAGTGAGCTGAAATGTCCTGGTCGCGAGGGCGAAGTTTGTCGCTTCGGATATCATGCCTCCCGTCTCGTTCATTTCCTTGATTATCACGGGATAATCTTCCGGATCGGTGACCACGGATACAAAGCGGTGGTTTTTCGCCGCCGCCCGCAGCATGGTCGGACCACCTATATCGATGTTCTCAACGGCATCTTCCAGTGTGCAACTCTCCTTTGCCACCGTATCTTCAAACCGGTATAGATTGGTGACGACCATATCTATCATGTCGATGCCATGATCCCGAGCCGATTTTACGTGGTCTTCATTATCCCGCAGGGCGAGAAGACCACCGTGGATTTTAGGATGAAGGGTTTTAAGCCTGCCGTCCATCATTTCCGGGAATCCCGTGTAATCCGAGACGTCGGTGACCTCTATTCCGGCCTTTCTCAACTGTGCAGCAGTTCCCCCCGTGGAAAGGATTTCTACATCAAACTTTTTCAGCTCTTTTGCAAATTCAACGATTCCCGTTTTATCTGTTACACTTATCAATGCCTTCTTTATCCTGTTGCTCATCTTTTGTTATCCTCTTATCTTTCTCATATGCTGTATTCTCTTATTTATCAGCTCTTTTGTTCCTATATCGGGCCTGTGATCCACCGGCCCTTTTATTGATGATATCGCGTCTTCCGCCATCTGTTCTGCACGATCAATGTTATCAGCGATGCCCACCACACCGATTGCCCTTGAAGCAGTCATATAGAGGCCGTCTTCTCTTTTATCAACGGAAGAATAGTACAGCCTTACGTCTTTTATGTCTGATATCTCAATTTTTGAAGACGTTGATTTTGCGTCGGGATGATCTTTTGGAAGTCCATACCCCTTTGGGACGATATATTTACAGACAGTGGCTTTTTTCTCAAATTCTACATCTAAATCTTTCAGCGTCCCATTTATAATGGCCCTGCAGATATCCACAAAATCCGTTTTCAGGAGGGGAAGAATATTCATGGCCTCCGGATCGCCGAACCTCGCGTTGTATTCCAGCAGCCTGACACCGTCTCTTGTTACAATAAATCCGCCATACATTACGCCCTTGTAATATTCACCGGTTTCCTGGTGGATTGCCTCCGCTACTTTCTGCGTAATGGCAAGACCTTCTGCGACATCTTCATCCTTCAGAAATGGGAGGGAATGATCCTCAAAAGAGTATGAACCCATGCCACCTGTGTTCGGTCCCCTGTCACCAACAAACCTTCTTTTGTGATCCTGAACCGGTGGAGTCGCAACAACGGTCATACCGTCGCACAAACACTGCAGCGAGAATTCCTCTCCCTCAAATTTTTCTTCTATGATCAGCGAGGGGTATTTCTCCAAGATTTCCCTGCAATGTTCTATTGCCTCGTCTTTTGTCTGGAAATGATCTCCCTGAACCACAACACCCTTTCCTCCGGTAAGGCCATCCGGTTTTATGACGACGTCGTTCAGATCGCTGATAAACTCTTCAATCCCTGCAATGGAAGAAAATACCTTAAATCTGGGATTTCCGGGGATATTGTACTTTTCCAGGAGATTTCTCGTAAAGGTTTTTGATGTTTCCAGCCTTGCCAGGCTTTTTGTCGGACCCACGGATGGAATGCCTTCCTTTTTCAGGAAATCGACAATGCCATTATTAAGAGGATCTTCCGGTCCGATTATCGCAAAATCAATGTTGTTTTCCCGCGCGAACTGTCCGATCTTTTCCCTATCATCATACCTTGTGGTCAACACATCTTCAGAAAGCGATGCAATGCCGGGATTGTTGGATTTCATGCAGGAAAAGAGCGCGATATTGTGAGCCGATCGTTTTACAGCTTCCGCTATTACATGTTCTCTTGCGCCGTTTCCGATTAACAGTATCCTGATCATATCTTCCTCCCGCTATTGATTCTGCAATAAGTCACGGCACTATACTCAAAAAGTATATGTTCGTCAAATATCTTTCAGAAAGCTGTTTATAACAGGTTGCCATTTTCACTATTATTTTTTTTGCTTTTTTGCTTGACATTTGATCTTGGCTGTGTTTCTATGCGTAGAAACAATTTGACAGGAGTTGTTCTGATGGTTCATTTGGAAATAAAAAACAAGTTTTTCTGGTGGTGGCAGGTTTGTCCGGATCTGTCCACATAGGTGCCAGAGTATTTACCGGCCGTGGGCGGAGTTCCCCACGGTTTTTTATTCAGTCATAAAACGCCATGGGGTTTTCCCATGGCGTTTTTGCTTTTATCATGCCACTGGATTTGAGTGGAATGATATTTGATCACCGGATAGTGAATTTTAGTCAATTTTACAAAGGAGGAGATGTTATGAGACAGACAAAGGTATTTTTAGATGAAAGTGAAATTCCGAAGCAGTG
>CAYLXS010000139.1:0-3188 GCA_964387765.1 uncultured Syntrophaceae bacterium | reverse complement strand
TTCTCGTGCCGGCCCTTAATCCCGATGTCGCGATAATCCATGTTCAGCAGGCCGATGAATCGGGCAATGCCCAGATATGGGGGATAGGCGGCGACTGTAAGGTTGGGGCCAATGCCGCAAAAAAGGTAATCGTGAGTTGCGAGAGGATCGTGAGCAGGGACGTAATCGGTAAGGACCCGTCCCGCACCATTGTTCCCGATTTCAAGGTTGTGGCCGTGGTGGAGGAGCCCTTTGGGGCCCATCCCGGGTATACACCGGGGTTCTATGATGTGGATTTCGGCTTTGGGTATCAGTATCAGCAGGCCTCCAATACGGTTGAGGGATTTGAGGAGTTCCTGAAAGAGTGGGTTTTCGACATAGAAGACAGGACCGCCTATATCGGACATTATATCGAGCGCTTCGGTTATCCCGGCTTTAAAAGACTCGAAGCCGGTTTTGATTATAGCTATCCGGTCAGTTACGCCTACTGAATCAATTGTGTATTGAAGCGCGTCCCTGGGCTGTAGTGACAGAGCTCCGGACGCCAATCTTCAATACGGGTAGTTGATGTAATGATTATTAATAAACCGTTTATATACTGGAGAGAAGATAATGCATACACATCCTGATGATTACATAAAACCCGAGTTGATGGCCTGTTGCGGTGCACGGGAGATCGCGGACGAAGATGTCGTTATCGTCGGAACAGGATTCCCGGCAATGTCGGCCAATATTGCCAAGCACACACATGCCCCAAATGCCACACTGATGCAGGAATCGGGGGTCTGCGACGCCAGACCTGTGAGACCGGCCCTGTCGGTCGGGGACCCCTGTCTTAATCCCGGGGCCGCCATGATCGGCAGTCTTGCCGACATTATGGGAATGTTTCTTCAGGCAGGTTGGGTTGATGTGGGGTTCTTATCGGGAAGCCAGGTTGACAAATTCGGAAACATTAATACAACCGCAATAGGCAGTTACGATAATCCCGTGAGTCGCCTTCCGGGAAGCGGCGGCGCGAACCCGATCGGCTCACTGGCAAAAAAGGTGCTTATTATTACCCTTCACGATAAGCGTAGGCTTGCCAAAAAGATAGATTTTATTACAACTCCAGGTTATGTCGACGGACCCGGCGCGAGAGAAAAATGTGGTTTTGCCCCGGGAACGGGCCCGGAGGTCATCATTACGAACAAGGCCATACTGCGCTTCGACAAAGATACGAAAGAGGCGTATCTTTTTTCCTATCATCCCGGCAGCTCTGTCGATGAAGTGGCAAGCCTCACGCCCTGGGACCTCAAGGTGGCCGATGACGTGCATGAGACGGAACCGCCGAGGGAAGAGGAGATCCGGGTACTACGAGAGGTCCTTGATCCCCATGGGATGATCAAGATTTATGAGGGGCGCGGGTATGTGTAACGACTGACCCGTCCAATCGGTATACGGGTGCATTATAGAGGGGAGAGGTGAGATATGAACGAAACGAGAGCACTGGCAGAATTTTGTGCCGGATTTTCCATCAAGGACCTTCCTTCAGAGGTTGTCCATAAGACGAAACTGTGTATCCTGGATTGTGTTGCCAATATCTATGGTTCTCGTGAATTGGGGGCCGTAAAAAAGGTGGCGGAGTATATCCGATCGCTCGAAGGACCTCCCAGGGTCTCGGCCCTGGGGTGGAATTTCAAAGGTACCCTGAAGGATGTAGCCTTTATAAACGGTACGTCGGCTGAGGCCATAGAGGCCCAGGACGGCCTTCGTTTTGGCGGCAATCATCCGGGAGCCGCGGTGATCCCCGCTGCGTTTGCGGTTGCCGAACACCTCGGGCTCGGGGGCAAGGAGGTGATCGAGGCCGTGGTGGCAGGGTACGAGGCGGCCAACAGACCGGCCGCGGCGATGCACCCGTGGCATACGCTTTCCGGCTTTCTTCCCACGGGAACATGCGGCACCTTCGGTGCGGCCGTTGCTGCATCAAAGCTCTACGGTTTCAGCAGTGAAGGTATGCTGAACGCCTTGGGCAACGCGGGATACCTCCTGCCCCTGTCCATGGCCGAGAACTTAATGGGTGGATATACGATAAAAATTGTCCAGGGTGGACAGGCGGCGAGCGCGGGTATTACAGCAACAGATCTCGCGGCGCTGGATATCACGGGGGCCCCGTATATCCTGGAAGGCTCCGAATTAAACGGAGGCTTTACGAAGATTACGTCGGCTACGGACCCGAACAAGGATAAAATAACCGGTGACCTGGGCACACACTTTACCATCATGGATATCTATTTCAAGCCCTATACCTCCTGCCGTCATACCCATGGGGCGATTCAGGCCACCCTCGATATGGTGAGAGAAAAGGAAATTCTTCCTGAAGCTATTGAGAAAGTCGAGGTTTCTACCTACGGGATCGCCGTCGTTGCCGTAGGCAAAGGGGTGAACGACAGAGACACCTTTGTATCGGCCCAGTTTTCAATCCCGTATTGTGTTGCGGCATGCATTATAGATAAAGAATTCGGTCCCCTGCAGATGAAGGAGACCCGAATAGCAGACCCACTCATCGTCGGACTTTCACGGAAGGTGGAGGTCATAATGGATGATGCCCTCAACGAGGTCTATCCCGATATGACATCAAGCAGGGTGAAGATAATCCTCAAAGGCGGGGAGTCGCTGGTAAAGCAGGTTGATGTGCCGAAAGGGGACCCCCGGGACCCTATGGATGAAAAGGAGATCTCAGATAAGGTGAGGTATTTTGCCGGCAATAAGCACAAGGAAAAGGTGGAAAAGGTAATCGGCATGATACTTGACATCGATCATCTTGAAAACATCAAAGATCTGGCGGAATTAATCTAAAAAACATTGGTTGCCATCACGGAAGATGTCTTTGATCTGTTTTGCTGCCGTGTCTTTTTTCTTGCATGAGATCTGATGACATCTGTCCGACTACCGACAGCATGACAATAAAACAGAAAGAAAGGGGGATGGTATTTAAAAAGTCTGAGTGATCCTGATGGCACGTCACTATGCTTTTTAACGTACCCGGATAATATGGATTTCAGTTTTAGCAAAGAGCAGCAGATGTTGATTGATACCCTGCGGACAATGGGAAATCGGGAGAACTTCAAAGAACTTGCTGCACAGGTAGACAAGACGGGGGAATTCCCCTACCACCTGCTGAAAAAGTATGCCGAACTTGGACTTCTGGGCATGACGTTGTCTCCCGAATA
>CAYLXS010000138.1:0-3210 GCA_964387765.1 uncultured Syntrophaceae bacterium | reverse complement strand
GCAATACCTATGCTGGTCGTTGTATAGAGTTCTCTTGCACCTACAACAAAGGGTTCCTTGAAAACATTCAGTATTTTCAGGGCGATTTCGTGGGCATCCTCCGCCTCATCTATCTCCGGCAGCAGTATCAGAAATTCATCTCCCCCCATCCGGGCGATTGAATCGCTCTTGCGCAGGAACCCCGGCAGACGTCTGCCGACAGTTTTTAGTATTTCGTCCCCCACGTTATGTCCCCATGAATCGTTTATGTCCTTGAAATGATCCAGGTCGAGTCCCATTACAGCCAGCTTTTTACCACTGCGCTGCGCATGGGCCAGTTCAAGCGATAGGCGATCATTAAACAATATCCGGTTGGGTAGTCCGGTGAGTGGATCATGGGTGGCCAGATAGGAAAGTCTTTCCTCCGCCCTCTTTCTCTCGGTCATGTCTATTGATGTTATGATTGCCCCTTCGGGGAAGGGAGATATCTTTATATAAAAAAACTTATCGCCGTACTGTTCATCGGGAAACTCCTTTGATATGCCCGACCCGATGCATTCCATAAGTTCGGAGTACATATCAGTCCTGTGCTTTCCGGCGTAATCCCTGTACATAACGTCTCCGGGACCGGGTAGCCTGTCACCCGATTTTATCTTCTCATGATTATACCCCGTAATTACTCCCCTGTTATCCACGATGATGGTTTCAATGGGATTGTTTTCGAACAGTGCGCGGTATCTTTCTTCGCTTTTGCGCACAGCTTCTTCCGCGAGCTTGCGTTCGGTAATATCCATGGCGATTCCGCGGAACCCCGTGGGGTTGCCGGATGAATCTTTTATAAGGGACGCAGACAGAGCGATGGTTTTTTCGATTCCATCCAGCCTGATAACCCCATAGTCACCTACCTTTGCTGGTTTTCCCGTCCGGTATACCTCGTTGAATGTTTTATACATTTTCTGCGCAGTTTTGGGGTTGGCATATCGTAGATTGCTCATTCCCAGCAGTTTATTTCTTGGCAATCCTGCCAATTTGCACAGTGCATCATTGAAAAATGTGAAGTTTCCGGCAAGATCAACCTCAAAATACGCCTCCTCGATATTTTCCAGGATGGTGCGATACTTTTCTTCACTTCGACTCAGCTTCTCTTCCATCCGGCGCCTGTAGAGGGCCATTTCTATGGTAATGCGCAGATCTCTATCTTCAAAAGGTTTGATGATAAAACCGAACGGGTTTGTCGCTTTTATCTGTTCCATCCTGTCTTCGGCGATGTTGGAAGAGAGATATATTACCGGTATGTTGTATTTGGCATTAATCCGGTTTGCGGCCTCTATGCCGTCTATGCCCTTTCCCAGAGTTATGTCCATCAATACCAGGTCCGGGCGAAGTTCCTCTGTTTTTCTGATTGCTTCTTCTCCAGAAGGGACAATGGCGGCGACTCCATACCCCATATCCTGCAGCCTGTTGTGGATATCCATGGCGATAACCTGCTCATCTTCCACAACAAGGATTTGTTTTTTCACGGGAAACCCACCCCCTCTTGTATTATTGGCTTGTACGTAATATAACACACTGCATTGTATTTTCAATACCAATTTCCATTTATCAGATGTGAGCAAATATGAGTTGTAAATCTGTTATGACATATATAAACCGCATTATTCCGGTACTGATTATAGCCACCCTGTTGCCGCTGTGTGGTTGTGAAGGTGATAAGCCGGAAGGCGACTCTCATGCGGCGGGGGAATTATCCACGGTCAGTGCCGATTATGGGGGCATTATGGTCGAGGGTTCCATAGGGGATGCCTCCAACCTGATCCCCATACTCTCTTCGGACAGCACATCTCACAGTATCGCAGGCATGATCTTCAATGGTCTTGTGAAATATGACAAGGACATGAAGGTAACAGGCGATCTTGCAAAATCGTGGGATATCTCCGATGATGGTCTGGAGATTACCTTTCATTTAAAGAAGGGTGTCAGGTGGCATGATGGACACCCCTTTACCGCTGATGATGTTCTGTTCACCTACAGGCTTACCATAGATCCCAGGACACCAACCGCGTACGCAGGAGACTTTCTCAGGGTAAAGAGTGCGCAGGTAATCGAGCCCCATACCTTTCGCGTTACCTACGGAGAACCGTTTGCCCCCGCCCTCACAAGCTGGAGCGCCTCGGTGCTTCCCAGGCACCTGCTGGAGGGGAAGGATATAACAAAAACGCCATTTGCGCGTCATCCAATAGGCACGGGACCATACATGTTCAAGGAATGGAAGACAGGTCAGAAGATAGTGCTCATCTCCAATCCGGACTATTTTGAAGGGAGACCTTATATTGATGGGTACATTATGCGGATTATCCCGGATATGGCCACCATGTTTCTGGAGCTTCGCGCAAAGGGAATAGACAGGATGGGCCTTACTCCGCTGCAGTATACCAGACAGACGGAAAACAACCTGTTTCGCGGGAATTTCAATAAGTATCGCTACCTGTCATTTTCCTATACCTACCTTGGCTATAATCTGGAAAACCCCTTTTTCCGTGACAGACGGGTCAGGCAGGCTATCAGTTATGCAATCGACAAGAGGGAAATAGTTGAAGGCGTTCTGCTCGGCCTGGGACAGGAGACCGCAGGACCCTTCAAGCCGGGGACATGGCCATATAATTCCGCTGTCAAACGATATCCTTACGATCCCCAGAAGGCGAAGAAGCTTCTATCAGAGACGGGATGGAAAGACTCGGATGGAGACGGTGTGCTGGATCGTGATGGCAGACCTTTTGTCTTTGAGATCATAACGAACCAGGGAAATGAAGTCAGGGCAAAGTGTGCCGAGATCATTCAGAGGAGACTTGCTGATATAGGCATAGAGGTGAAAATCAGGGTTATTGAATGGGCTGCCTTCATCAATGAATTTATTAACAAAAAAAGATTCGACGCAACAATTCTGGGCTGGACTATTACCCTTGACCCCGATCTTTATGATGTATGGCATTCAAGCAAGACAAGCCCCGGGGAACTGAACTTTATATCTTTTAAAAACAGAGAGGTGGATGAACTGCTGGAGAAGGGGAGGAGTACCTTTAACAGGACTGAAAGGAAAAGATGTTACGACAGGATTCAGGAGATACTCGCGGAGGAACAGCCATATACCTTCCTGTATGTGC
This sequence comes from uncultured Syntrophaceae bacterium, assembly GCA_964387765.1. Classification (GTDB taxonomy): domain Bacteria; phylum Desulfobacterota; class Syntrophia; order Syntrophales; family UBA2210; genus UBA2210. The sequence continues at coordinate 70 of CAYLXS010000138.1, read as the reverse complement.
CGGACGCGCTTCCTGTCATCAGCAGTCGTTTCCACGGGATAAAACCCGCTCCCATCGGTATCGGTTATAA
>CAYLXS010000137.1:1740-3216 GCA_964387765.1 uncultured Syntrophaceae bacterium | reverse complement strand
AGATACGCGATTGATTAAAAGAAACGTACAACCGGTTGAAAGAAATGTTTAGAAATAACGTAACTGTTCACAGTTTACAGTTATCGGTTCACGGTTGAAAAAAACAGAAAGTAGGGGAGAATTATGGGGTTCTCTTTTGAAGATTTAAAAGTTTGGTAAACTCTTGTAGGTTATTAGTACATCTTTGTAAATTGTTAAGAGATTGCCGTAAATAGGGTAGAAATAAGGTCAAATATGTCTCTTGATCACGCCAATTTCAGTGCGCCAACTTTCTTCAGTGCGGTTACCACTTCGCACAGCGGAAGGCCAATCACGTTGGTGTATGAACCGCGGATTTCCTTTATGAAGAAGGACGCTTTCCCCTGGACTGCGTATCCTCCTGCCTTGTCGTAAGGTTCGCTTGTTCTTATATACCAGTCCATCTCATCTCTGGAAATATCCTTGAATATCACGGAGGATTCAACGACATCGTTTACGATTACTCCCTTGTCCCCCTTTATAATCGCAAAGCCGGTTATTACCCTGTGTGTCCTGCCGCTCAGCATACCAAGCATCTCCTCGGCCTCTTCGGGCGTTGATGGCTTGCCCAGCATTGTTCCGTCTATTATTACTACGGTATCCGCACCCAAAACCCATCTGCCGGGGTGCGCGCAGGACACCGCGAGGGCCTTCTCTTTCGACAACCTCAGAACGTGGTCTTCCGGGGATTCCCTGTCCAGAGGTTCCTCATCGATATCACTTGGAATAATCTCGAAATCCGGTATCAGCGCGCCGAGCAGTTCTCTGCGGCGGGGCGAGGCTGAAGCGAGGATAAAGGATGCCTGCATGTTCATATTTTTCATGTCTCCTTGTCTCTCAGTGGGATAAGATCAATCAAACATTCAGACGGCATCAGGAAGAAATCTGACCATGACGCTCCTCGTCCTGGGGCCGTCGAATTCACAGAAAAAGATCGACTGCCAGGTGCCCAGCACAAGGCTGCCGCCCTTCACGAGAACAACCTCGGAAGCACCGAAGAGGGATGCCTTGATGTGCGCGGCGGAATTCCCCTCGATATGCCGGTAGGTATCATCCAGGGGAACAATCTTGTCCAGCTCCGTCAGTATGTCTCTCGGCACATCGGGGTCCGCGTTTTCGTTTATGGTGACCGCCGCGGTAGTATGGGGCACAAATACATAGCACACTCCATCCTTCACTCCGCTCTTCCTCAAGACAGAGGTTATCGCTCCCGTAATATCGATCATTTCAAATCCTGAGTGCGTCCTTACAGTGAATTGGTCCATATCGTCCTCCACGGCAGCAGTGGGAGCCAAAAGCATTGCGGCCCCAAGAGGGAAATCCCGCTCCAAATATACCTTTTGACTTCTTATGCTGCATTGTCTATACTTCCCTTATTAGTAACCGTTCACAGTTTACAGTTAACAGTTCACGGTTGAAAAAAACAAAAAAATGAAATCAATATCCAGAACGCTTCAA
>CAYLXS010000137.1:0-1640 GCA_964387765.1 uncultured Syntrophaceae bacterium | reverse complement strand
GTTTACCCTCACTGTAATACCAACGGGGTTGAGCTATCCCCCGAAACGCGTTGAGATGTGCTTGCCTGCATCCGAGCACATAAAGAACATCCGGTAGGCATACCATGAAACCTGAAATCTTCTTAAGGGGAGTGCACCTGTTCCAATCTCTCAATCCTCATGACAGCGAACATCTCGCCGCGTCGCTGAAACATCGTTCCCTGAAGAAGGGAGAAGCTCTGTTCCGCAAGGGTGACGAGGGAACTTCACTTTATATAGTAAAATCGGGTAGTGTCAAGATTGTTCTTCCCTCAGACATGGGGGATGAAGTCACACCTGCAATACTGTCTGAAGGAGATGTCTTCGGCGAAATGGCACTTCTGGACGGAATGCCTCGTTCGGCCGATGTTGTGGCACTCGAATCTTCCGAATTGCTGGCCCTGAATCAAAAAGATTTCCTGGCATTTCTGAAGGGCAATGAAACCGCTATACAGTCGATCCTCTCTTTTCTCTCAATGCAATTGCGCAAGACAGACGATCTTTTGGAAGATGCTCACTTTCTCAATATCTCTACCAGGCTTGCCAGAAGGTTGGTAGAACTGTCAAAAAAATACGGTCACCAAAAAGAAGAGGGGGGGGCTATCCAGATTGACCTGCGCCTGACCCAGAATGATCTGGCCAGTATCGTTGGGGCCACAAGGGAGAGCATCAATAAAGAATTGAGGATTCTGCGTGAAAAGGGATTAGTCAGCACCGAAGAGAACATCATTCATATCCTCAACATGGAACAGCTTGAAAGGCGTGCCCATCTGCAAGAATCCATGTGATATATTTCACACCGAAAGAATGAAGCGTTTCATTGCATTCACCCATAATCTTTAGTATAAAATTGACAATCGATCTGTTTGCCATGAATTTTCAGGATTTCTTCATACATAACAGGGAGTCACAGCAATGGAGTTCTACGCGGAATACCTTTTGGGAATCTTATCAGTAGTTCTGGGAGCCATCGTGGGGAGTTTTCTCAACGTATGTATCTACAGAATTCCCTCGGGAAAATCTATCGTGCTCCCCGCGTCCCACTGTCCGGTCTGTAAACATCCCATAAAGGTCTATGACAATATACCTGTTATCAGCTACATTATACTCAGGGGGAAATGCAGGAATTGCAATGAAAGAATATCCCCGATCTATCCCGCAATAGAATTGCTGACCGCTGTAATATCTCTCCTTCTCTTCAGAAAATATGGTCTGTCCTTCGAGTACCTCTTTTCTTTTGTGTTCACGTGTGCCCTGATCGTCATAACCTTTATTGACCTGAGACACCAGATTATCCCTGACGTGATCACACTTCCCGGGATACCCCTGTTCGCGCTGGCGGCCATCTTTTTTATGGATGTTACTCCAAGGGATTCCCTGATCGGCATACTGGCGGGTGGAGGATTTCTCTACCTGATCGCCCTCGGATATCAGCTCCTGACAAAGAGAGAAGGAATGGGCGGAGGCGACATAAAACTGCTGGCCATGCTGGGGGGATTTCTGGGATGGCAATCTCTGTGGTTTATTATCATGGCAAGTTCCCTCATCGGAGCGGTAGCGGGCATATCCACCATGATCTGCAAGGGAAAAGACATAAAATATGCCATCCCCTTCGGTCCGTT
>CAYLXS010000136.1:0-3247 GCA_964387765.1 uncultured Syntrophaceae bacterium | reverse complement strand
GAAAAAATCTGTACTAAATTAGGGACACTTCTCATATTAATTTACTTTCTTCTTTGCGGGTGCTCTGATCGTCCCGGTTCTTTGACCATCATCCAAAAAATCATTCGATCACTAAAACAGGGGATGCCCTCTACTGCTCGTATACCCCTGTTACCCATAAACATGATACTTTTTGCAAGGACTTTATGCACACATATGGTATTTTTTACAAGTTGAGATTAGGATGATACCAATCATCGATGGGGGGGCAAAGGGGACGTTGGTGAAATGTTGATATTCTTCTCTCGTGGATTCGCCTCGATTAGTCCACCATCTAATATAGTCAATAATAGACGACTGGGACCAACTTGAGACCCCAACTTGCTGAAAAGAGTCATACACACCATAGATATCATAGGCATGATTAGACACGAAAAAAATAAAAATGCAACAAGAAATTCTAAACAAATCTGCTGGAGTAGGAATTCCGGGAATTCACTTCCATTGGACCTTCCATTGACAATCTTTTTCCCCTTGTTTATAAGAAGATTATCATATACAGATTTTCCCGATGGACTGAAGAGAGAGGATTGCGGGCATTGGCAAAGATTTCTTTTGACAACAGGACAGGGCGTATAAGATCGAGAGTCAGGAGCGACAAACCGAAGACGCAGAAGTCTGTCGGTGACGTTGTGCGGGAAATGAAAGAGGGCATGAAAAAGCCGGCGGGGGAAGACTACAGGGAACGCTCGCTTGCGATTCACGGCCTGGTATGCGCGCGGTGCGGCAGAGAATTTGATCATACTAATAGACATCTCTTGACCGTTCATCACAAAGACGGCAACCATCACAACAATCCCCCGGATGGCAGCAACTGGGAAAATCTGTGCGCCTACTGCCACGAAGATATACACAGCCGGGAAGTTCTGGGTGAATATTTCAACGGTGCCCCGGGCGACAGGGAAAACGTGGTGGTTTACAGTGAAGACAGCTCAACCAGCGGACTTGGTTCCCTGGGGGCCAAGCTTCAGGAGGCCATGAAAAATAAAAAGAAGTAGAGGTTAACGGCTCTGGTACACTCTTATTAAATGAATTTAACAAAGAAAATATCCAGACACAATTATTATGCTCTTTTATGGCATGCCTTGTTTCTCGCATTAGCTAAGAACTTTATGGATGTTGATACGATTATCCCTGCCATGATGGTCGATGCCGGAGGCACTTCTGTGCATATTGGCCTGTTAACGGCTATAATGCTTGGAGGCTCTCACCTCAGCCAGTTATTTTTTGCTCCATTCATTAATAATCGACCGATGAAGAAAGGTTGCCTTTTATTTGGAATAAACGCGAGGATCTTTGCTTTGGCATGCCTGGCGTTTCTTTTCTTTTTATCTTCATGGATAACGGGCAGCTTTTTAATTATAATGATTTTTTTATTCATCTCTGTGTTCTCGACAAGCGGGGGATTTGCTAACATCGGTTATACAGATATACTCGGAAAATCAGTTTTACTGGAGAGCAGGAAATCTTTCTTCTCGATTAAGCAGGCAATAGTAAGTGCGGGTTTCTTTGCATCAGCCTATTTCGCGAGTAGAGTTCTGACGCTAAAACCATATCCAGACAACTACGCGTTTCTGTTTGTTATTGCAACCGTGATGCTCACAATTGCATCTGCAGGTTTCTGGCGACTGAAAGAAGCAAGAGTATCAAGACAAGAGATATATAAATATAAGAATTTCATTAGCATTATTTTGCGCGAAATTCGGGCGAATAAAAAATTGCTGTATTATCTTTTAGTTAGTAATACCCAGGGGGTTTCTTTGGCTCTGATGCCCTTTTTAATACTTTACGCAAAAGATGCCTTAAATGCCACCGGCAGTGATATTGGTAATTATCTGATCTTTAAAGTAATTGGAGGAGTTCTTGTTGGTGCGTTGCTTTTTTATCATTCTAAGAAAGTGAAATATCAACACTTATTGTATCTTACTTCAATGTTAGCCTTAATTATCCCCTTGTTTGTGCTGATATTGCCGGGGCATTTTTCCCTTAACCTTGCATTTTTAGCTGGTGGCATTGTCTTTACACTTCATACTATAGCTGTAAGCGGAATCCTGCTTGAAGTGTCGACTAATGAAAACAGGGCATTATACACAGGAATAGTCGGAGCAGGGAGCGTTCTCCCGGTTGTTTTTCCACTCGTCAGCAGTTGGGTTATAACTCAGTTTGGATTTTCAATGTTCTTCATTTTATTCATGCTCATTATCAGTTCCTCGTTTTATTTCATCTTTAAATTAGATTGTCAGGCGTGAAATAATCTCTTTGAATCTTTTGCCCTTCCCGGTTTCATGCCATCACTCAAAGTAAAATGGGAAAATTACCGGGACATAATATTAAATTATTGGTAACGTTCAAAATGTTGGGTAGGAATAGAGTAGATATTTATTGTGTATATATTGTGAAACCACATAACTTAGACCTGTGTAAAAAGTGAGGATGAAAAGTTGAACAATATAGATGAGATAAGATACAAGGCTATTGGGATTATACATTCAGGATTTACTGATAAAACAAATACACCTATTCAAGGCACATTTGCAAAAGATGCAAAGGGTTCAGTAGAGGTATTCCCGGAATACGCGGATGGGCTCAAGGATATAGAGCAATTCTCTCATCTCATCCTCATCTACCATTTTCATCTGTCCAACGGATATTCCTTAATTTCAATGCCTTTCTTAGAGGACGAACAACACGGAATTTTCTCCATAAGACATTTCAACAGGCCAAATCCCATAGGCCTTTCTATTGTTAAATTAGAAAATGTTAAGGGCAATATATTGCAGATTGGAGATGTGGATATACTGGATGGCACTCCGCTTCTGGATATTAAACCATATGTCTCTCTGTTTGACAACAAACCGGATGCAAAAAGCGGGTGGGTGGGCAATCCGGAGCTGGATATGATCAAGGGCGAAGCTGGTAAGCACAGGAGTGAATGATATCAAAAAGATTTAAGGCGTCAAAAATCAAGATTATCTCTATATTTTTCAGTCTATTGCTCGCTTTTTTTATTTTAGTTCAGATTATATGTATCGTTACCCATACTACCCTACCGGCACTGATCACAAATATCTGCTCTAAAAAATGCTGCGATAGAGCTAAGTTTGATAACAACGGTTAGAGAACATTGACTCGAAAAATGCGCTGTCTAACAAAGAAACCACCTGCGAACCGAAGATACAGGGACACCAGCACCCAAATGAAAGCGTAT
>CAYLXS010000135.1:0-3271 GCA_964387765.1 uncultured Syntrophaceae bacterium | reverse complement strand
AAAATGGATACCTGGAAACCGGAGGCTTGGACGCAAATTTGAGGAGAAAGGAAACAGAACAGTGATTATCCGTCATTATGAAGATGTGGAAGCGGTTGAAATAATGGAGGGCGTGAAAAAAAGGGTTGTCATAGGAGAACAGGAAGGTGCCCCCAATTTCATCATGAGGATATTTGAGCTGGAGCCGGGAGCATCCAGTCCCCTGCACGACCATCCGTGGGAACATGAGATATTCGTGCTGAAGGGAAATGCCGCGGCCAGAAACAATTTCGGGGATGAAACTCCTGTAGGGGAAGGATCCACCATCTTCATCCCGCCCGGTGAGGAACATTGTCTGATAAATAAAGGCGAAGGGATTCTTCGCTTTATGTGCCTTATACCGACAGGTGTGGAGTGAGCATAACCGTTCACGATTACAAATAAAACTATCTTATCTGAACAATCTCACCCTCCATTACCATGAGTATGTGGAGGGGTCTTTCCACGTCTCCTGTCCCGGAAAATGAAGTCATCCCTGTTATTCCGGGATAGTCCTTGACGTGCGAGAGGCCGTCTTTCATATCATCTCTGGTCTCTGCATTATCTTCTGTTATCAGATCTGTCATTATTTTTGCCGCGTCGTATGCAAGTGCCTCCATATTACCCGGTTCCCTGCCGCACGCGACATAAAAACAATCTATAAAGTTCCTGACCTCCGGGCGGGCGCTGTCGAGAAAAAAACAATCAGTAAAAACGGCACCTTCAAGATATTCACTGTTCTCTTTCAGTATATCCGGAGAATTACAGATGCTTGTCCCCAAAAGCTGAACGCCGGTGATATCGTAGAATGCCAGCTGGGGGGCTATCATGCTCAAGGTAAAACAGGAGTCCGGTATAAAAAGCGCGTCAAAATCCACGATCGGCACCGGCTTTTCTCCTGACGCTTCATCCTCTTCAGAAAAATTCAGACCGGTCAATGATTTTATTTCCCTGCCAAAGTCGGTCTGCTTGCCACTGTATGATTCCACCCCGCGTATCTGTCCACCCTGCCGCAGGACCTCATCCCAGAACAGATTCATCATCTCTGTTCCATAATTATCGTCGGGATATAAGATGGCGAAATTCTCTATGCCGAGGTTATTGATGGAATATGTAACAAGTGCTTTTGCCTGCATATCACTGGTGAGAAAATCCCGAAAAACATAATCGCCTGTTTCGGTAATATCCCTCCTCTGTGTCAGGGTTATTATGGGAACGCCCAGCAGCTGAGCTTCTCTGGCCGCTTCGAGGGCCGCCGCGCTTCCGAGGGGACCTGTTATACCGATAACATGATGTTCATCGGCCAGCCTTCTTACGGCCTCCCTCGCCGTATCGGGATCACCTTTCGAGTCTTCTATGAAGAGCTGTATGGGGCTGTCACGCTCCGGATCGAATACACCTGAAGCGAGAACAACAGCATCAAGCACCCGGTTTCCATAGATGGCATATTTCCCGGTAAGGGGAAGAACGCACCCGACCGCATAGCGGTTTACCAGTTTTATGGCGGTAATTCTCCGGCGCAGGGCCTCTCCCTTTTCGAACAGAGGATGTCCCCTGTAACCCGAGAGGAATCTGTCTATATACTCATCCGCCTTTTCGAACTCCCTGACATCGCAAGATGCCACGGCGAGCGCGTAGAGAAGATATCCCGAAGGGTATCCCCACCAGTAATCTTTTTTTACCTCTTTGAGCTGGTAGAGTGACAGACCATCGGCGATAATATCTTCGATCTTCTTTTTTACAGATTTTTCAAGCCCTGTATCAGGGCCGCTTTTCAACGATTTCATGTACCAGTCGAGTGCCGCCCTGTTTTTGCCTGCCTCTGCAAGGTTGTCACCCGTCAGTGATTCTATTTTTCCTGCCGGCATCCCTTCGGGAACGAGTCGGGGGATTTCCCCCACGGGAACCCTCGCGCATCCGGCGGCAACCAGCATCAGCACGACGCACAGGACGCATATTATCTTTTGTTGTCTTTTCATCACGATCTCATTTGTGCAGTAAGTCGATATATCTTAGTATTTCCACTGCCATTGACGGGGAATCAATAAAAACAGACAGCTCGTGATTATACTTGAGCGCGGAATTTGTCAAATTGTGACTTCCGAGGAATATATACCTTCTGTCGATTACAGCCACCTTCGCGTGAGTAGTGACATGTGGAGAATCAAAGCGTACATCTATGCCCTTACCCTTCAGTCTTGCGGCCGTTTCCCTGTTGCTTTTATCAGCGAGAGAACCCCTTGAGCCGTTATCCCCCTCAAGAACGATCCTTACCCTTACCCCCCGCCCGGCCGCGCGGACAAGTCCGGCGAGGACCCTGTCCGTGTAACTCTTGCTGTAGCCGTTTGTCTTAAACAGGAAAAACGACATGACAATCTCATCCTTCGCGCCGTGGATTGCCTTCATAAACGCGGGGAAATATTCCCTGTCTTCGAGCAGCCTCACGCCACCGTCCTTCGGCGACGAATAAAAACCCGGCGTAGCGGCCCGCAACGGGCATGGTACTACCCACATAAACACGCATAAAAACAGAGCGAATATAATACTGAAAACACGAATGTCTGCGGGTTGTTCCTTCATTTTATCTGGCATCCTCCATGGGAGAGTGATACTACATAATCCGGGCCGTTAAGTCAAAAATATACGGGGAAGAACTGAAACTTGGAGAAACTGACAGCCATATTTATATCATCCTTTATCATTGCACTGTCGGGCGCTCTGATGCCCGGGCCGGTGTTGACCATAACCATCAGTGAAAGCATAAAGAGAGGTTTTATTGCCGGCCCCTTGATAATCCTTGGCCATGCCATTCTCGAAATATCGCTGCTTGTGCTACTTGTCCTGGGATTTGCGGATCTGATCAATAACCCTGCCCTGTTAGGGATTGTCGGAATAGCGGGAGGGCTTGTTCTGCTCTGGATATCTTTTGATATGCTGAAAGGCATAAGACAACTCACACTTGATCTTTCAAGCGGAAAAAGTGCCCGGGGCGGTCCCGTAATAGCGGGTATCCTGACAAGTCTGGCAAATCCCTACTGGATAATATGGTGGGCAACAATCGGCCTGGGTTACGTCATCATCTCGATGAAATTGGGATTCATCGGAGTAGCGGTTTTTTTCGCTGGACACATACTGGCTGATCTGCTGTGGTACAGTACCGTGTCGCTGCTTGTTTCACGTGGAAGGAAGCATATAAGCGATAGAATATATCGTGGAGTTATCGGCACCTGCGCCGTTATGCTTATCTTCTTCG
>CAYLXS010000134.1:0-3312 GCA_964387765.1 uncultured Syntrophaceae bacterium | reverse complement strand
GTGTGTATGCCCTCAAAGGTGTACCGGGGGTTCGAATCCCCCTCTCTCCGCCATATATTTTCAGTATGACAGCCGGGCCCCGTGGAACGACGGATTGTGAACTCCGTCAGATCTGGAAGGAAGCAGCGGCAGCAATTTCGGCGTTTGCTACGGGCTCCCCGGCTGTCAGTTTTTAATAACACCACACAGGTGCACCCATGGAATACCTTGTCCTTGCAAGAAAATGGAGACCTCAGATATTTGAAGATGTTGTAGGACAGGACCACGTTGTCAAGACACTCAGAAATGCCGTCAAACTTGATCGCGTAGCCCATGCCTATATCTTCAGTGGCCCCAGGGGAACGGGCAAGACATCGGTAGCTCGTATACTGGCCAAGTCACTCAACTGTGAAAAGGGACCGACAGACAAGCCGTGCAATCAGTGTGTGAACTGCAGAGAGATTACAGAGGGAGTATCTCTGGATGTACGCGAGATAGACGGAGCATCCAACAGGGGGATAGATGAAATAAGAGAACTCCGGGAAAATATCAAGTTTTCTCCTGCGTCCTCGCGCTACAAGATATATATTATTGACGAGGTCCACATGTTGAGCACGGCTGCCTTTAACGCTCTCCTCAAGACACTGGAAGAGCCCCCCGCCCATGTTGTTTTTGTCTTTGCCACGACAGAGATACATAAGGTTCCGGCAACTATTCTCTCCAGATGCCAGCATTTTGATTTTAAAAGAATATCCGTCAGACAGACAGCGGACAACCTTGGACATATAGCAAAGGAAGAGGGGATAAACATAAGCAATGCCGGCCTGTCCTGGATTGCCAGAGAAGGTGAAGGAAGTTTGCGAGACGCTCAGGGCATCTTCGACCAGGTTATCTCGTACGCCGGAACGGACATCAAAGATGCCGATGTGGAAGAGCTTCTCGACCTTGCAGACAGACGTCTTATATTCGAACTTTCCGGTGCCGTTCTTGAACGAGACGCCGGCGCGTGTCTGAAGATTATTGACGAAGCCTACTATTCCGGCGTGGATATAAAGCACTTTTATCAGATGTTTCTGGGACATTTTATGAATCTGCTTACGATGAAGATAACGGATGGCAATGGTGTGTTGGGTGATATCCCCGACCATGAAATAGTGGACCTGAAAAAACTGGCGCAGGGGACATCAAAGGACACCATGCAGCGTATTCTGGATATACTGATGGCGGAAGAGGATGACATACGCAGAAGTATGGAGCCACGTGTAAACCTGGAATACGCCGTGGTCAGGATGGCGTATCTGGAACCACTTATACCCGTTGATGAAATCATTTCAAGGATGGAAAGTCTCGAAATGAGACTTGGCAAAAGTGAAAGGGAGAATATTCCCGCGACACAACAGACCCGCACTGGTCAGGAGGCAGTGGTTACTGAAAATAACCAGAGCAGAGTGGATGAGATAACAGATGGCGATGATTTGTGGCGGGATTTGAAGAGTTTTGTAAAAGAAAAAAATCCTCCCTTAAGCTCAAAAATAGGCAGTGGAGAATTTCTGAGTTATGAGACCGATTGTCTTAAAATAGGATTTCCGAAAGATTACGTTTTTCTGGAGGACATCAGGAGCGCGCCGCAGATGAATCTCTTGACACAAATGGCGGCGGAATTTTTAGGAAAAAGCATAACAATAGATATTAAGCTGCTGGAAGAAGACGCGCGCAATTCCAACAACACGGTGTCAAATACCGCGAGCACAACAAACAACATCAAAAACGAGGCGCTGAGACATCCCCTTGTGCAAAAGATCATGGATGTGTTTAAAGGCGCTGAAATAGTGAATGTCAGGGTAAATGGATCAAGGAGGTAATAAAATTGGCAAATAACATGGGAAAAATAATGAAACAGGCCCAGCAGATGCAGGCAAAGATGATGCGTGTGCAAGAGGAGTTGGAAGCGAAGACGGTGGAGGCAACATCCGGTGGAGGAATGGTAACCGCTGTGGTCAACGGAAAATATGAACTGATATCGCTGAAGATTGAAAAAGATGTGGTTGATCCGGAAGACATCGAGATGCTACAGGATCTTATAGTCGCGGCAATAAATGAAGGGGTGCGCAAGGCGCAGGGAATGGCCCAGGAGGAGATGTCGAAGATAACAGGTGGCCTCAATATTCCCGGTCTGGCGTAGTAAGACAGTTGACGGTTCACAGTTTACGGTTTTTTCGATAAACCATGCAACGATTGGCGAAGCTCAAAGTGTGAAGCCTTTTGGATATTGATTTTTATTTCCTGTTTTTTCAACCGTAAGCGGGTAACTGTAAACCGTAAACCGACAATCGTAAATGGTGACTGCTTTGCTTCTTAAAATGATAGTAAAGGGTTGACAATTTTTGCAGTGAAGGGTTTTTAAAATATGACAGGTTACGCCCCCCCTATCCGGCGTCTCATAAAAGAGTTGTCCAGGTTTCCCGGAATAGGTGAAAAAACGGCCACGCGGCTGGCCACTTTTATATTGTATTCTTCCGAGAGAAATGCCGCCAGTCTTGCTGAAAGCATTATCGAGGTCAAGCAAAAGATCCGGTTCTGTTCCATCTGTTTTAATCTAACGGAAGATGATGTCTGCGAAATATGTAGCGATCCCACAAGGGACAAGAGTGTTATATGCGTAGTTGAAGACCCTGATTCTCTTGCCGCCATAGAGGAAAGTGGGAGCTTCAAGGGTACATACCACGTGCTTCATGGTGTGCTTTCGCCCCCTGACGGCATCGGTCCAGAGGCCCTTAAACTTCAGGAACTTTTGGACAGGATATCCGGCAACAATGTCAGAGAAATTATTCTGGCTACCAATCCCAGCGTTCAGGGAGAATCGACGGCACTCCTCATTACAAAACTTTTGCAGGGGAAAGATGTAAAGATCACCAGAATAGCCTTCGGCATCCCGATCGGAGGCGATCTGAAATATGCGGACAGGATGACCATGGCAAAGGCCATCGAATTCCGCCGGGGGGTATGAAACCGCCTCATGAATACCATCAGAGAAATTTCCTGTGACATTATTGTGGATACAGTGAGAGGCCTTTTCATCGAGGCGAGCACCGATCTCGGTGAAGATGTTCTTTCCGCCATCAAGAGGGCCGCTGAGTCGGAAGATTCGGAACTTGGTAGATATGCCCTCGACAAGATTATTGAAAACGCTAAAATTGCGAAGGACACATCCCTTCCACTCTGCCAGGACACAGGACTTGCAGTTGTATTTGTGGAGGTGGGACAGGATGTTCATATAACAGGTGATTTTAATGAAGCCGTACAGGAAGGCGTCCGAAGGGCGTACAGGGATGG
>CAYLXS010000133.1:0-3386 GCA_964387765.1 uncultured Syntrophaceae bacterium | reverse complement strand
CGGAAGACAACTTCAGGGTTGAAGGGCATTTCAGGATGCAGCTTGTCTACAGGCTCCTGTCCGAAGACCTGATCGAGACCTGTGGACTTTTCCCCGTGAATCACGCGTCTGATAATGGAACAGTCGGGATGCTGTGCGGGAAAATCGAAGAGGTGACCGGATTTGATTCCAGGCTGGTTCGCAATACCATAGAAGATTTTGTCGATGCCGGCTACATCAAGCCGGAGCGCAGGGGAGACAATATTGCGTGGTACTGGACGCATAACAACAGAATCGACGTGAATTAGGGTCTGATCTCTTTTCTTTTCAAAATTCCTAAAGTGTTTATCATTGGCAGTTCGGTGAAGAGGCCGGAGGCGAGGGCCAGATTGTATATGTGCCGGGGTGCCTGTCCTCCTTTTGACGGGTCGGGAAAGATGTCATGGATTGCGAGGAATCCGCCCGGAAGGATATGTGGAGCCCAGCAGTTGTAATCGGCAATGGCCGCCTCGAAGGTGTGACCTCCGTCGATAAATACCATGCCGAGCGGTGTGCCCCATGATCCGGCCACGACTTCCGATCGTGCAACTATGGGAATCACCGTGTCTTCCAGCCCGAGATCACTTATGGTCTTTCTGAATATTCTGAAGGTGTCTATCATCCCGGTTTCTTTATCCAGTAGATCCGGGTCGAAGTATTCTTCTCCCGGCTGCTGTTCTTCCGATCCCCGGTGGTGGTCAATAGAGAAGAGTATGCCCCCATTTTCTCTGCAACCCATGCCGATGTAAGAGGCGGTCTTTCCGCAGTAGCTTCCGATCTCCAGGCAGGGGCCGATGAGGCTTGCCTCTCTTGCCAGTTCATAGAGACGCATGGCTTCTTCCCGCGCGATGAATCCCTTTATTTCTTTGATCAGCAGCTCGATGTTCTCAATGTTCATGTGTCCTCCTCCGGACTGTCCGGGTTGAGTCTTTACAGGCGTTTCTCTTCTATCGCGTGGCAGGCGACATATACTTCCGAACCCTGGTGAACCAGAGCGGGGATTTCACGCAGACAGCGTTCGTTCGCGTGGGGGCATCGCCCGTGAAAGATGCATCCGGGCGGCAGATTGATGGGTGTGGGAACCTCGCCCTTCAGCTTTATGTATGTATGCCTGCGGTCGTAAAGGTCTGGAATGGCGCTGAGGAGCGCGTGCGTGTAGGGATGCCTGGGCGATTCGAACAGACTCTTTGCCGGCGCCAGTTCGCATACTCTTCCGAGATACATAACCGCTACACGCGAGCTGATATGTCTCACGACAGAGAGATCATGGGTGATAAACATATAGGTCAGTCCCCGCTGTTCCTGCGCGTCCATGAGAAGATTCAGTATCTGTGCCTGCACGGATACATCAAGCGCGGAGACGGGCTCATCGGCCACCACGAACTCGGGGTCGACCATCAGCGCCCTCGCTATGCTGATTCTCTGTCTCTGTCCGCCGGAGAATTCATGGGGGTAACGGTCAGCCCACGTCGGGTCCACTCCGACCTGTTTCATAACCTCGGCCACCCGGTCTTTCGCCTCGCTGCCCGAGATGGAAGGGTTGTGAAAGACGACCGGTTCTTCCAGGGTTTGTTGTACCGTCTTGCGCGGGTTAAGCGAGGCATAAGGATCTTGGAAGATCATCTGCATCTTTGCGCGATAGGGCAGCATCTCTTGCTGTGTCAACCCGTCAATCCTGTCACCGCGGTAATAGATCTCTCCGCCGTCGGGCGGATACAGCCCCAGAAGGGCGCGGGCAAGGGTTGATTTTCCGCACCCGCTCTCCCCCACCACACTCAGTGTTTCTCCGGGATGCACGAAAAGACTTACGCCGTTGACCGCCCTTACCACGGTTCGTTTCCTTACGATACGCCCCCCGCTGAATGCCAGCTGCTCCAGCAGGCCTCCGGATATATCAAAATGTTTGACAAGATTTTTTATGTCTATCAGCCTGTCGTTCATTTCGTCCTGTCCTTCTCCGGCTGTCCCTTTTTCAAGCCCAGCATATGGCAGGCTGCCATGTTTCGGTATCCGGGTATCTCCCTCAGTGCCGGTGATTCATGCCTGCATATGTCGCCCCGGATCGAGCAGCGTGGATGAAACGAGCATCCCGGAGGAATATCGATGAGTGACGGCATTACTCCCGGTATCTGGTTGAGCCTTGTTCCGGGGTTTCGACCGTCGGGGAGGGCCTTTATGAGCCCCTGCGTGTAGGGATGCAGCGGGTTGTCGATAATGTCTTCAGTCTGTCCCGCCTCCACTATCTTGCCGGCATACATTACCGCAATCTTCTGAGTTACCTGCGATACCACGGCAAGATCGTGGGTAATCAGGATAAGTCCCGTTCCTTCGGATTCACATAGTTCAAGAAGCAGTTCCATGATCTCCGCCTGTATGGTGACGTCAAGCGCGGTTGTCGGTTCATCCGCTATAATAAGCGCCGGATCGGCAAGGAGGGCAATGGCGACTACAATACGCTGGCGCATTCCCCCCGAGAACTCGTGCGGGTACTGTTGCAGACGTTTTTCAGGAGAGGGGATCTGAACCATTCGCAGTTTTTTCAGGGCGATCTGTTCCGCGTCTTTTCTCGATATGTTCATATGCGCCTGCAGCGTTTCAACCATCTGTGTGCCTATGGTAAGGACGGGATTGAGGGTCATCATCGGATCCTGGAATATCATACCGATAAGATTGCCGCGGATGTGACGCATCTCCTCGTCCGTCAGCCTGGTCAGGTCTTTGCCTTCGAAGATGACACTGCCTCCGGAGATATAACCGGGTTTGCTTATCAGGTTGATGATGGCAAACCCCGTCACCGATTTACCTGCCCCGCTTTCTCCTACCAGACCGAGCCGTTCGTGCCTGTCCAGGGTAAAACTCACGCCGTTTATGGCCGTAAGGTCACCCATTCTGAGGGCAAATTTGACTTCCAGATCTTTTACTTCCAGCAGGTGGTCCATGACAGGCTATTACCTCTTGTACAGTTTCGGATTCAACACATCTCTCAACCAGTCGCCCAGCAGATTTATTACCAGAACGAAGACTACCAGCAGTATCCCGGGAAAGAGGGTAATCCACCAGGAACCGCTGAAAATGTACTCAAAGCCGGAGTTTATAAGGGACCCCAGAGAGGGTTTGGTGATCGGCATGCCAAGCCCCAGGAAGGAAAGCGCCGCTTCGCTCATGACGGCGTTTGCTACCTGTATAGTGGAAATTACAAGCACCGGAGACATGGTGTTGGGGAGAATATGTCTCCACCTGATTCTCGTTGAACTCAGCCCAATAACACGCGCGGCCTCCACATACTCCTTATTTTTCTCACCCAGTACGGAGGCCCGCACCGTCCTGGCATACTGGGGCCACTCGGCCAGACCGATGATCAGCACAAG
>CAYLXS010000132.1:0-3390 GCA_964387765.1 uncultured Syntrophaceae bacterium | reverse complement strand
GAAGATAGATATGACTACACGTGCGTTTATTGCGGGACATCCATCGGTGACAAAACCGTCTCAAACGGAGACAGTTCCGGAATAGTAACCTTATAAAACAACAGGGCAACACCCTTTTTACTCTGTTACGCTTATAGCTTTGATTCTACAGACCTTACCTTACTCTCAATACGTCCCGATTTACCCTTTCTGTAATCGACATTAACCGTCATATACACACGGTCACAATCCTTGTTCATCTCTTCAAAACAACGGGTCACAACGCCCATAACTTCGTCCCACTCACCTTCGAGGGTGGTCCCCATAGAATTGAGCTTGTAAGCCAGTCCACTGTCCCTGACAATTTCCAACACCCTAGCCACATACACGCTCACACTTTCACCCTTGTCCAGGGGAAATATGGAAAAATTAATCAGTGTACTCATAAAACCTCTCTTTCCCGGTAACGATTTAAAGGCTGTTAATTCAAGAAGATTGCTTTTCTCTAATAATAATGCGGTACCAATCAGAAACAATTAGAACAACGTAACCGATCTGATACCCTTCTTATCCCTCAGTTCCTCGTACACGACAGAGGCGCAGGAAATATCCTGGATGGCGAGGCCGGTGGAATCGAAGATCGTAATCTCTTTTTCGGATGTTCGGCCTTTCTTCTTTTTGGCGGCAATATCTCCCAGCTCTCCATAAATATCTTTTTCAGAAAGGTAACTTTCCCGCAGCGAAACATTGATTTCACCGCTGTGGGATGCCTGTGCCCAGTTGTCGATTACCACGGTTGCCCCTTTGAAAATCTTGGGGTTAAGTTCCTGCTTTCCAGGGGCATCAGCGCCGATGGCATTAATATGCGTACCCGGAGAGACAGTGTTCACCAGGGGTGTTCTCGACGGCGTTGTCGTAATCAGGATATCCACACCCGTTGTCACATCGTCAATAACCTCGGACAGGATTGTTTCCAGTTTATAGGTTCGCCTTGCCCACCCGGCAAATTTTCGGGCGAGGGCTTCATCCGGTGCCGTCAATATCTTTATGGTTTTCAGTGTTCTTATTTCCATGGAACACGCAAGCTGTGTGCGCGCCTGCTCACCACACCCCACAAACCCCGCAGAAATAGCGTTCTTTCTGCTTAATAATTTAACTGCTGTCGCTCCCGCGGCACCGGTCCGTATGCCGGTCAGATAGGTCCCGTCCATAATTGCCAGGGGGAATCCTGTCTCCGGATCGGTCAGAATAACAACCGCCATAACCGTAGGAAGACCATGTTTCCTGCCGTTTTCCGGATGGACATTCACGCTTTTGATCCCGGCAGCATCAAACCCCTGCCCGTGAATATATGCGGGCATGGAGCGCATATCCCCCTTAGGAAAAGTTATATAACTCTTGGAGGGCATGTCGATCTGCCCCATCCCGTAAGCCCTGAAAGCCTTTTCAACCGTATTGTTGGCAACGGCAGGCGTCAATACCTTTGCAATCTCTTTCTTTGTGATGATCAGTGTTTGCATTCGGTTTCTCCTCCTCTTTCACATACAAAACTTCACTGTGGCTGATCGGGCCAAATTATTGAATGCGGGTTGCAACATGCAAAAGCGGCTCATATATGTTAGCCAAAAGCAGATTCAATTTCTTTTCTGTGATCTAAAATAAGGCTGTCAGCAGGGACTCCACTCCAAATGATCCATTGGAGTAAATCATCCATAAGCTCCATGGCATTTTCGCTCAGCTTATATTTGGCAAGCTCATATGAATGGGACTGTGTCCCGACAGGTTGAATTTCGTAAGGGTTTTATTCCCCGTCCCTTGGGGCGTTCATTGCTTTTAAAGATACCCAGTTGCTTGCTGCGGGGTAGTTCATTATATATCCTGTCCCCTGATCTTCCCGACTCCATTACGATCTTTTTGCGATCAGCAGGGTTCTTCCAACAGTTCCGAGAATACGCTTGTCTTGCATTTTCTGCACCTGGTTCCCGCTCATGCGTTCAGAGGACAGCGGACATTCTATCCGATGGGTTGGTTTCCATCCTGTTTTAGATAAAAACTTATGGTAATCAAATATTGTGATTGAATTATCGGAATTCTCTTTTGAAGCGGGTGTGGATTCAAAATCACGCCAGTCGGCATTTAAGAAGGCCATCCTGGTCGTCTGTTTTGTGTTCTTGCAGGCAAGAATGAAAAAGCCTTCAATAAACTCTCCATATCTCTCCTTGGAATAGGATGAAATTGAAGGGACTTTCTCCGTTGTCTTTTCTCTGTATGCCTTTTCTTTCTTCTTGTAGTATGGCGGGTCAAAGAATATAAGGTCAGGTTTTTTGGTTACAGGCCAATCATTACTTTGCTGATCCCAGTGATGATATTGGATCTCTGGTCGGTTGTCCCTTGTGGCAAGATCAAAGGATTGACATTTTCGCTCAAAGAGAAGGCATACATCAGAGACAACTCCACCGCCTGCCATTGGATCAAGAACCAGGTCACCGGGTTTTGTGAAATAGAACAGTGTATGTGCGACGAGCTGGGCCGGTATCCTGCCGGGCCAGTCGTCTCCGAAGCGTTCATCACATTCGTTAAAATTCCATTGATCCCATGTACGCAATCCCCAGCCAAGCTCTTTGAACTTCTCCTGATCTGTTTTCCCTTCCAAACGTAAGGACCAGGCCAGCGCAAGATCCATGTGATAATGACTGGCAATGTATTCCATGTCATGGCCCTGAGAAAGCAGATTGTGCATATCACTAATTTTGGTATTTTGCACATTTCTTGAAATTACACTTCGATCTAATTCCACCACCTTCGCGATCATTTCCTGTGTCCATCCAAGGCGGTCCAGCCGGAGGATAACAGTGTTTCGACCTGCCTTCTGCCGTCCTCTTATATCTGAGATCCAGGTATTGACGGTCTGCTGGATAACCCCCAGTTTTTCTGCAAGGGCCGATTCGGTCCACTTACATTCAGTGTCTGTTGATGCAATATCACGGGCGATCCGCTTTTTATCGCCGGGACTTAATCGGTCGCCATGGCTAATGTTACATGCTGCCGATTCAAGGAGGAGTGCTACTTTGTTTTTCTCGTAATCAAGGGGCTTGTCCTTCCATTCAACTGCCGCAATCTTCTTGATCCCCTTTTCCTTAAACATAAACCAGCGGTGGATACCATCTAAGATTATAGTCGCTTCATGCCTGCCGGCAGACTGGACTGTTGTTTCATCGCCATCTGCATAGTTGAAGACCCTTTGAATCTTGATTGGGGGAAATTGAGCGCCAATCTCAAGGGCTTCAACATAGGAGCTGATGGTCTTTTCGCTCTTGTTTCCTCTCGGGTAGATAAACTGGTCCCAGGTTAAATCAGAGATATTGACTTCCATCGGCCCTCCAGTGAATATCCTTAATACTTATCGATCGC
>CAYLXS010000131.1:0-3404 GCA_964387765.1 uncultured Syntrophaceae bacterium | reverse complement strand
ACCCTCGGATTTTCCGGCAGGCCGTCATATACACCGGCCTTTTCCTGGAGAACATATATCATATGGGTCCCGCCGACAAACTTGTCACCATATACAGAGGCATCTCCACCCAGTTCTTCAACCCGCTTATAGGCAAGTTTCAGCATCTCATCTTTATCACCAAACTGGAGGGCGCCGGTGGGACATGCCTTGACACATGCCGGCTCCATGTCGTTGTCTATTCTGGAATAACACATATCACACTTGAGAATCTTGTCGGTCTCAGGATCATATTTGGGTACCTCGAATGGACACGCAAAGACGCATTCCTTGCATCCTATACACTTGCTGTTGTCAAGGGCGACCGTGCCGTATTTCGTATGATAAAGGGCGCCACTCGGGCAGACCTTCACACAAGCCGCATCGGTGCAATGCATACATGCATCATGTCTGAATAACCATTTTACACCGCCATTCCCGTCAGATATCTCCTGGAACCTGATAAGATTCCAGGTGTTAGGCTGGAGATCAGGAGGATTCTGATAGGTTCCGGTGTTGACAGTCTGCTTTGCAGGCAGCCCGTTCCACTGCTTGCATGCAAGCTGGCAGGCTCTGCAACCGGTACACTTTGAAAGATCACACAATTTGATTTTTTCAGACATGGATTACACCTCCTTCCTTTCGACATTTACCATGAAGGCCTTGCTCTCCGGGATCATGGTATTGGCATCTCCGATGAAAGGTGTAACAATGTTGGCGGAATCACCAAAGGTAAAGACCTCCGGCTTTTTGTCACCATGCACGTACTCCCTCATCTTTGTTGTAATCCACCCGTAATGCCACGGGATACCAACCTCATGAACCGTATTGCCATCAATATTGAAAGGCTTCCATCTCTCTGTCACAATCGCAACGGCATCGACCTGTCCCCTGACCGATTTCACGATGACTATCTCGCCGTTTTTGATCCCCTTATTCTTGGCAAGCTCTGTACCCATCTCAACAAACATAGAGGGTTGCATCTCAGCAAGCCACGGGCACCATCTAGTCATAAGACCGGTCTGCCAGTGCTCACTCACCCGATAGGTTGAACATACGATAGGATACCTCGGATCGCAAGTAGCTCGAGCATCCACGTTGGTCCCGGTTCCGTCCTCATCCCACCTTTTGATCGTGGGATTGACCAATTGCGGTGACATAATGTTTTTCTCAACGGGACATTCCAGCGGTTCATAGTGCTCCGGGAACGGACCATCCGCCAGCCCGGGTCCGAAAATCGAACCGACACCATCGAGCTTCATAATGAAGGGCGGCCGTCCAGAACCAGGCGCGGCAACACCGTCCGGTACATCACCGACCCACTTGGAACCGTTCCACATAATAACGGGATGCTCTTTGTCCCAAGGCATACCGGTTTCCGGATCAACGGAAGCACCGTTATATATAATCCTGCGGTTGACCGGCCAGCACCACGACCATTCGGGATAGAGACCGATACCGGATTCATCCTTTTGGCCCCGGCGAGCCGCCATGTTTCCCTTCTCGGTATAGGAATTACAGTAGAGCCAGTTTCCGGAAGAGGTGGACCCGTCATCCTGCAGATAAGCGAAACTGGGAACGAGGGTGCCTTTTTTAAACAGCTTTCCTTTGACCGTTTTATCTTCAAGAAAATATCCATTAATTTCTTTGGCTATATAATGCGTATCCAGGTGCCGGATCTTGCCGTCTGCACCCTTGGGTCCATAATCCCAAGTCATCTTGGCGATGGCCTCTTTCAGCGGACCGCCTTCCTCTTCGTACAGTTCTTTGATCTTGTAGTAGAGCTCCGTAATGATTTCTCCATCGGGCATCGCGACACCGGGTGAATCAACCGCTTTGTACCGCCACTGCATCCAGCGACCGCTGTTTGTGATGCTGCCCTCTTTCTCAATCGAAGCGGAGCAGGGGAGCATGAAGACCTCCGTCTTTATCTTCTTCGGATCCATATCAGGCCCCTTCCAGAAAGATCCTGTTTCGCTGTCGAAGATATTGACATTTACCATCCAGTCCAGCTTGCCCATGGCCTGCCGGGTCTTGTTGGAACTGGCGCCGCTGCAGGCGGGGTTCTGCCCCCATGCGAAAAATCCGGTAAACTTCTCCTTATACATTGCGTCGAAAAGGCTCAGCCAGGAGTAGTCCTTACCGTCATCCAGCTTCGGCAGGTATGAATAGGCATCCTCAAGAGAGACACCTGTTCCGTAATTGGCCCGCAGAAGACTTGCCACATACTTCGGATAGTTCTTCCACCAGTTCAGGCTCTTAGGCTCATCCGATTTGGGCGTGTGCTTGGCATTATACACGGACAGAGTCGGCAGTGATTCCGTGGGGGTCTTCAAATACCCGGGAAGAATATGGTACAGAAGACAGTGATCAGTGGAACCCTGGACGTTGGACTCGCCCCTGAGGGCATTTACGCCACCGCCGGCAACTCCCATATTCCCCAGCAGAAGCTGAATCATACTCATCGTCCTGATATTCTGAACGCCGACCGTATGCTGGGTCCATCCCATCGCATACATGATGGTCCCGGCTTTCCCTACCTTGCCGGTTTTAGTATACTCTTTGTAGACCTCCAGGAGTTTTTCTTTCGGCGTACCGGTAATCCTGGACACGATATCCAGGTTATACCGGGAATAATGTCTCTTCAAGAGTTGATACGCACAGTTGGGATCCTTGAGGCTCATATCCTTCTTGATAACACCGTTCATATCCGTCTGAAAAGACCAAGAAGATTTGTCGTACTTGGCGTCATTGAGACCCGAGAATACTCCATCATTATCTCCGGGGAGTTTGAAGTCGGGGTTGATCAGGAATGGAGCGTTGGTATAGTATTTGACATATTTTTCCTGGATCAATTTGTTGTCCAGGATATATTTGATCATACCACCCAGAAAGGCTATGTCACTTCCCGATCTCAGGGAGGCATAGATATCGGCCTTAGAAGAGGTCTGCGTGAATCGCGGATCCACATTGATCAGCTTCGCGCCGTTTTCCATGGCCTTGGTCACATACTTGAATGAGATGGGATGATTGGAAGCCGCGTTACTTCCCATTATTAACACACAATCACTGTACTGGATATCGATCCAGTGATTGGTCATTGCACCGCGTCCGAACGACTCTGCCAGAGCCGCAACAGTAGCGGAGTGTCAGATACGGGCCTGATGTTCAATATAGACCAGGCCCAACCCCCTCAAGAATTTTTGATAGATGAAACACTCTTCGTTGTCCATGGCAGCGCTGCCTATGGAAGCGATACCATTGGTTCTGTTTACTACCTGGCCCTTTGCGTTCTTAAAGGTAAAGCTCTCGTCTCTGCTCTTCTTGACGTTCCTGGCAATCTTGTCAATCATCCACTCCCAGGACTTTTCTTCCCACTTATCGGA
>CAYLXS010000130.1:0-3417 GCA_964387765.1 uncultured Syntrophaceae bacterium | reverse complement strand
GTACGATATGGCGGGAAACATTTCAGGCCACTTGCATCCCGCGTATTCGCCAATACCTACTGGCTTGGAGCTCTCGGTTCCCTTATTGCCCCTGTGGTCAACATCCTGACCCCACGAGCATTCGTGAAAAGGGTGCTGAATGTATTCGGAATATCGACGTCCATCCCGTTCCCCCAATATCGCTTCCATTCCATGAACAGGAGCTGGAGGTGGAAAGGGCGCCGGAAGAGCCGGAAAAAGGTGGTGTTTTTCTACGGCTGTTTTCTGAACTACAACCGGCCCGACCTGGGGAGAGATATACGGGATTTTCTGGCGTCTCTCGGGGTTCGTGTAATCATGCCGAGACAGGTGTGCTGCGGTCTGCCCGCTCTGGGTAATGGAGACATAGAAACCGCCAGGAAGTTCGCGAGAAAAAATGCACGCATTCTTGCCGGGTACATAGACAAAGGATACGATGTGATATACAGCTGCACATCATGCGGTCTGTCGCTCACGCAGGACTATCCAGGTATACTGGATGTGCCCGACGGTAAAAAAGTATCTGAGAACTCCTATAATCTGCACGAATATGTGCTTAAACTTATGGAGGAACATTATATAGAGCCGGCCTTTGAACCCGTCCATCGAAAAGTTGCCTATCATATACCCTGTCATCTCAGGGCGCTGGGTATTGGTTATCCGGCTGCAAAGCTTTTCGAAAAGATCTCCGGTCTTGAGACTGTTATTCTTGAGGATAATTGTTGCGGACTCTCCGGAAGCTATGGTTTTAAAAGAAGCAATGAGGATACTGCCGTGAAGCTGGGTATCACTGCGGCACGGGCGGTAAAAGATGTTGATCCGGACATGCTGGTGTCGGACTGCGGGGCGTGCAGGATGCAGCTGGCTCATTTTTCGGGTATTCCCGCTATTGATCCTTCGGAAATACTTATAAAATCTCTAAAAACAGGATCCAAGAGTTCGAGAAGTCAAGTGAAATGCTAAAAAGCTACAAAGAAGGGCCCCGGGTTTGTCTTTTCCCCTTTCACTCGAACCCTTCTTTTTACATATCCGCATTTCCGAGTATCTTTATGATCTCAGGCCCAAAGGTTTTTAACTTTGCGGCGGATATTATACCGGATTCACTCAGCGATCTGATGGTTTGGCCATTTCCTTTTGACAGATCCATGATGTTCCTGTCGGAGAGTACAAGAAAAACGGCTGTATTGGTTCTTTTCGCCGTTTCGAACCGCCATCGGTAAAGGCTTTTCAGGTGGCACCTCTGAGATCCCTTCAGGCCGTCGTACCCCTCAATTCTGGAAGACCCTCCCGGATGAAAGGTTTTTTCACTCCACCTCACATTCGCCATCTTATGGAAGATCGCTTCAGCTTCTTCCTCCAGATTATTGCGCATCAGGCCTTCTTTAAGATGTAAGTATAAACCCGGCAAATAGCGGGTATCAAGCGCCGCGTAATTCAGCTGCTCACCTGTCAGGGGCCGTATATCCCACCTCGACCGTTGAATCTTCCTTGGCTTTTTCAGTTCTACCCCGAGACATTCCCAGACGATTGACGAAAGAGAAAGGGATGTGCTTCCCAGAATGGAAGCTGCCCTGTAGGTATCAAATATATTCCTGAACCTGAACCCATAGTCTCTATTCAGCAGGCGTATATCGTTGTCACATGCGTGGATGATCTTAACGGCTGAGGAATTTATGAAGGCATGACCCAGAAAAGAGATATCCATATTTAGAAGCGGGTCAAAGATATACGCGCGCGATTCTGTGCATATCTGTATCAGACACAACTTCTCCCGGAAATACCTGAAGGAATCGTATTCGGTATCTATTCCTATACGCCGCGCGTTCAGTATATCGCCTTGTGCCGCTTCAAGCTTTTGCGGGGTGTCTATAAGCATGCAATCGGTGTCCAAAATATAATCCCTATCCGGTCTTGTGTGCCCTGTTCCATGTATAACTTCCGGCGAAAAGCAAAACCGCCGAAAGGGGCATGGTGCATAAAAGCAGGGCGCTATGGCCTGAGAGTTTCAGAAAGAGTCCCGACATACCTCCTCCCGCAATGGCGATCATCGCCCCCGCGGCGTTAAGGCCAAACTTTTCTGCGTAAAATCCAAACAGAATCGGGATAACAAGGCCCGCTGAGTAAATTGTATATCCCAGCAGGAGAGAGACGATTATGCCTTGCATTCTCAGCGCAATCACGAGAGAAGCAACTCCCGTAACGATT
This sequence comes from uncultured Syntrophaceae bacterium, assembly GCA_964387765.1. Lineage (GTDB taxonomy): Bacteria > Desulfobacterota > Syntrophia > Syntrophales > UBA2210 > UBA2210. The sequence continues at coordinate 1,194 of CAYLXS010000130.1, read as the reverse complement.
ACGCATATTCTGGATATTCTGAGCAGATTTTTTTCATCGATCTTGAACAGGGGGCTCAGTATATCCGAGGTAATGATGGTGCTTGTGGTGAGCAGACATGTATCCGCCGAGGACATTACCGCCGCGAGGAGGGCGATTATTACGAGACCGTTCAGACCTGTCGGGATTGTGTTCATAACAAGCGCGGGCAACGCACTCTCCGGCTGAATCTCCGGCAGGAGTACCCGTGCTGCAATCCCCGCAAATGTTATAAGAAAGGCTGTAGGAATCATAACAGATGCGGCCAGTACAAGAGACCTTCTGGCAACTTTGGGATTTTTAGAGCAGAAGATTCTGGAGTATATGTCCGGACCGACGAGGTACGTCGCGCCAACGAAGAAGAGAAACGTCAAGAGATCGACCCATCCGAAATCGGGAGACGTTGGGAATGAAAAGTATGAAGGGGAAAGATTCTCTGCCATTCCCGCAAGCCCGCCAGCGGCAGACACACCTGCAATCGCACTGACAATAACGCCCGCGATGATAAATGCTGATTGTATGAGATCTGTGCGCAGGATGGAATACTGGCCGCCAAGAAGGGTGTAAATGATAAAAACAGATCCGGCAATGATCATCAGCAGGACGGACTGCCCCGGCCATAATACCGACAGTATCTTACCCGCTGCAATGATCTGCGCCGCGATTATTCCCAGCCATGCTGCGGCGATTAGAACAGATGCGGTAATCCTTATCGCATTTCCTCCGTACTGCTTCCTGAGGATTTCGGGAAGGGTATATACTTCATAGTTTCTGACCCGTTCGGCAAACCATACAGAAAGTAATAACAAACCTATTGCCCCTACGAGCATCCACCATGCCCCCACAAGACCTTTTGAATAACCCAGGCCGGCAATGCCGATGGTGCTCGAACCACCTATAATGGTGGCTAGCAGTGAACCCGTTACTGCCGGAGTATTGGCCTTCCTGTCCGCGACGAAATAACTCGAGGCGTTCCTGATTTTCTTTATACTCAGGATACCTACAAGTATCATCCCCAGAAAAAAGGCTCCTGCCATAATAGTGTTCATCTGTTTCTCTTTCGTGGATAAGTGCACACATATTGCTGATTCTGTTTATTCAAGACCATCAATAACCATAACCATTGCTGCGCACTGATATCACACTTTGCCGGCGCGCACAATGACGTGGCTGGTT
>CAYLXS010000129.1:0-3515 GCA_964387765.1 uncultured Syntrophaceae bacterium | reverse complement strand
TTGTCAAGACCATTTTCCATAGTTATGGACTATTATCGGTGGGAAGGAAGGGGAAAGGGGTAAACCCATGAACCATAGCTTATGGTTCGAACACTTTCAATCCGTGAACCGAATGAAAATGTTCATCCAGGGTAAAAAGAGAAACCTTGTGATGCAGGCATATCTGGGCGATTACGACATTCATTGGCGGGATAGTCACGCCTTTTTGCGTAGCGAGACGTCTAAATCACCAGCGGCATCCCAGACAGTTTCGTCAAAAGGGAGACGGATTAAGGCAATAGATAAAGGTATTATTCTCTTTCGCTCCGACTGAAAAAGATTGTGGAAATATGAAATACAACTTTACATTTTCACGGAATAAATATATATATTTGGTATGATTACCCGGGAAACAACACAAGAGTTAATTGAGCCGGTAAACGAATATCCGTCAACCCAAATATGATGGCTTTGTAAAAAGGCTGTCATTCCCGCGTAGGCGGGAATCTATAAAGGGTTAAGTACCTGAGAACACTGGATTCCCGTTTCCACGGGAATGACAAACAGAAACAGATCTCGAGTTTTTACGACGCTATCAAATATGATTCCCTGACAGTATAAAACGAAAAAAAGGAGGGCCGCAAAATGATACCCTATTTAAAGATGAAGGAATTTGGCAAACCCCTGCGGGATTCGCAGATAAAGAGGATGCAGGAAAGCGTTGCCCGGACGAATGAGGTAATGGAGGAGATCGAGGCGGAAGATCAGCGAATCCGGAACTTCGGACTTCCCATTGAAAAAATTCACAAACGCGGGCAGCAGACCGTCTGGGAACGGATCGAATATCTCGTGGATCCGGGAATGTTCTTTCCGCTTCACACCATATATGATCCGGAACATGAAGAATCAGGGAGTACCGGTGTTGTGGACGGTATCGCGAGGATCAGCGGCAAATGGTGCGTGCTTATCGGTTTCAACAACAAGTGGATAGCCGGCGCATGGATCGCGGGACAGGCGGACAATAACCTCCGTGTGACCGACATTGCCAAGAGATTGAACCTGCCGCTTGTATGGCTGGTCAACTGTTCCGGTGTAAAACTGCCCGAGCAGGAAAAGGTCTATGCTAATCGTCGCGGGCAGGGGACCTGTTTTTATCGCCATGCGGAACTGGAAGTGGCAGGTGTTCCTATCCTGGCTGGAATTTATGGAACCAACCCCGCCGGTGGCGGCTACCAGGGAATCAGTCCCACAATACTCCTGGCTCACAAGGACTGCAACATTGCGGTAGGCGGCGGCGGAATCGTTGGCGGAATGAGCCCCAAGGGAGGGTTCGACGAGGAAGGGGCTGAGCAGTTGATTGAGGCGACACGGCACTTCAAATCAGTGCCCCCCGGGAGCGTCAAGATCCATCACGATATAACCGGTTACTTCAGATATGTGTTTGAAGAAGAAAATCAGGTTCTTGATGCCCTGAAAGAGTACGTGGAAGGGATGCCTGCCTATAATCCCAAATTCTTCAGACTGGCCGAACCGGCGGATCCGAAGTTTTCTCCCTCTGAAATTGCATCCATCGTTCCCTCTAACCAGAAAGCGGGCTATGATTTCGATAACGTTCTTGCACGACTGGTCGACAATTCGCAGCATCTTGAATTCAGACCTGGTTTTGGCCCAGAGGTCTATACTGGACTCGTCATGATCGACGGTTTCCTGATGGGTGCAATCGGAAACCGCCAGGGGCTTTTGCCTAACTACCCGGAGTACACCAATGAGTATAACGGTGTCGGCGGCAAACTCTATCGCCAGGGATTGATCAAGATGAATGAGTTCGTAACACAATGCGGTCGTGACCGTATTCCGATCATCTGGTTCCAGGATACATCCGGCATTGATGTTGGCGACATTGCGGAAAAGGCGGAACTCCTCGGGCTGGGACAATCCCTTATCTATTCAGTTGAACAGAGCAATGTACCGCAGATGGTGATTATCCTCCGCAAAGGCACAGCCGCGGCACACTATGTGATGGGAGGCCCCCAGGGCAATACTACCAATGCCTTCTCACTCGGAACCCCCGCGACAGAGATCTACGTCATGCACGGGGAAACAGCGGCGGCAGCCAGTTATTCCCGAAGACTTGTCAAAGAGAAAGATGCCGGCAGATCACTCGATCCCGTTCTCAAAAAGATGAATGATATGGTGCAGCATTACTATGATAAGTCACGCCCGATGTACTGCGCGAAGGCGGGTTTGGTGGATGAGGTTGTGCGCTTCGAAAAGTTGAGGGACTACATGGTGGCATTTACCGATTCAGTCTATCAGAATCCAAAATCAATCTGTCCGCGTCACCATATGATGCTTCCGAGACTCATCCAGTCTCAAATCGTAACCGGTCTCGATCGCCCGAAAAAAGCAGAATGACAGAAATGGCAAAAAACGGTCTGGTAGGTTTTTTATAGTGACATAACTGAATCAAGTATGATAGTGAGAGCAACTCTGTACGCAACTATGCGTGCCCGCAGTTTTAAATTATTATAGGAGGTAGTCTAGAAATGGAAGAAGTATTGGCTCCAATGCCTGGAAACATTATTGAAGTTATGGTTAACGTTGGCGACGAGGTAAAGGAAGACGATGAGTTGTTGATCCTTGAGGCAATGAAGATGGAAAACCCGATCTGCGCCCCGGCAGATGGAACGGTAAAAGAAATAAAGGTAAAGGTAAAGGACGTGGTGGAAACCGACCAGCTTCTGGTTGTCATGGAATAAAAAGGGTTTGGGAAATATAGCGGAGGGGGTATCCTCTTCATAATAGAAAAGGGGGCTTATAAGCCCCCTTTTCTATTATGAACTTCCATGTCTTTACGAACGGTTCATTGCCGGATCAAAGTGGAATGCATCCGTCTGCGGGTCAAGGATATTGATTTCGGACAAAACCAGATCATCATTCGGGATGGAAAAGGTATGAAGGATCGTGTCACCCTTCTACCCGAGCAGATCAAGCTTTTTTTGCGTGAGCATCTGGAAGGTGTTCCCGGAATTCGATCAGGAGTTGCCCCAACACCTCCTCCCCGTAATTTTCGATACATTGTTCCCATTTTGCCGCCAGTTTCTCATTGACATACAATTCCATGTTCCCTATACCTCCTGTGTGGAAAGAAGTCCTTATTCGGAAGGACTGAAAAATCTATCGCACCCGTTCTTATCGATTGTCTTCGCCGATTTTGGTACCGGTTTCAGGCCTCGGGGTTCAGCCTGTTCAGGATAGGGATTCTAACCGCGGATTGAAAATCCGGCCCTATTTTTAAATCTTTTACTCCAGCCCAACCCAGGAGGGTTCTTATGATACGTCGAGTAGTGGGAATATGCCTTATCTTGATTCTGCTTTCCGGTGTCAACTTGTACGCGGGACAGACGGTCAGGATTTTCTGGGCCGAATATGACGGAGATACACCGGAATACACGCAACAGCTTGAAAAAGCGTTCGAAGAGGCGCACCCGGATATAGATTTGAAGATTATACGGACGAGCTGGAACAATCTTCAC
>CAYLXS010000128.1:0-3517 GCA_964387765.1 uncultured Syntrophaceae bacterium | reverse complement strand
TTTCCACTTCCGCGCCTGCCTCGCGGGCCCCTTCAAGAAAATTCTCCAGCAGTATATGGGTCATCCCCTTTTTCATGTTTGGACTTCCGTTTACCGCGAATATCTTCATTAGTTGTCTCCTTTTGTGTATGCCGGGCAATGAATATCTCACCCGTGTCGTATTTTCATGATTATGATGTACAGGGTAAAACTGAACCCTATGCCGTTCCCCACTATTATCGGGAGAGAGTGTATCAGCAAGCCGTAGATGAACCACAGAAAAAGGCCGCTTGCCAGCACCGAAAACGCACCCAGTGACAGGTCGGAAGTCTTTTTTGTGCGGTATATCTTGACAACTTGGGGTGTCATGGACACCGCGCATATAAAAGCCGCCAGAAATCCGATTATCTCGGTTGTGTTCACAGATATTCCTTCATGCCTTTTTCTTCGAGGCGTTTCACAACCCTTCGGACATCCTGTGAAGACCCCCTCCTGCAGATGAGGAGCGAATCCTCTGTCTCCACTACAATAAGGTCTTCCACCCCGATCAGCGCCACCATCTTTTTGGGACTGTATATGAGAGAATTCGAGGTGTCAAAGCTTATGGTATTTCCCCTCGTCGCGTTGCCTCCCTCATCTTTATCCAAAACATCCCACAGCGCGTCCCAGCTTCCTATATCATTCCACCCGAAATCCCCCTCTATCATGGATACACCAGGTGCCTTCTCCATCACGCCATAATCTATGGAAACCGGCTTTATATCTCGATAAACTTCAGAAAGGATCTCTTCCTCATGCTTTGTGCCGAGGGAGTCTTCTATTGTCAGAAGCCCCTCGTACAGGTCGGGGAGCAGCCTTTTTATTGCGTTCAGTATGGTAGATGCCTTCCATATGAACATCCCGCTGTTCCAGAAGAATCCCCCATCTCTGAGAAATGCCTCCGCGGTTGCCGAATCCGGTTTCTCGCGGAACGACTCTACTTCATATATACTGGTTTTTTGTATAGTATCGACAAGCCTGCCCCTTTCCATGTAGCCATATCCTGTCTCCGGCCATTTGGGACTTATGCCTATGGTGACGAGACAATCACCTCTTTTCGCCATTTCGCGCGCGGTAGTGAGTGAATCGAGGAAGCTCTTTGTGCCCGCGATGAGATGATCGGAGGGAAGAACAAACATAACGGCATCGGGGTTTCTCTTTCTTATATGTATCGCGGCGAGGCCGATGCATGGCGCGGTGTTTCTTCCCACCGGTTCAATCAGTATGTTTTCATCCGGAAGCTGGGGAAGCTGTTCTCTGATCTCATCGGAATGGCTCGCGCCGGTGACAATCAGGATGTTGTTTTTCCCCACAAGGGGAGTTACCCTGTCCACCGTGTACTGTATGATACTCTTATCACCTGTAATGTTCAGCAGGTGCTTTGGTCTCTTTTCTCTGCTCAGGGGCCAGAACCTGGTCCCCTTTCCTCCCGCCATGATTACCGCATACATATTATTATACCCCTATTACGATACCATCTCTTCTATAATCTCCCTTACGGGTTTGATCTCGTGAATCAGGGCGCTGATCTGACCCGCACCCGCCGGGAAAAGATCGAACTTTCCCGTACCCCATGCCTCGGGAGCATTCATGAGATTGTATTCGGTGGTTAAATCTGTTTCCGGATTGCTCATCTGTTCTTTGAGCCTGGGGTTTACAATAACCCTCATCATCATATTTCCCAATGGTAGCAGCGTTGTACCGCCATCCGAGCAATTGATGATCGCTTCCTTCCATTCCTTGGGCGCGGAGCTTTCCTCTGAAGCCAGAAATCGAGTTCCTACCTGAACACCTTCCGCTCCCAGGGCAAGTGCCGCCTTGTAGCCGCGTGAATCGGCAATGCCTCCGGCTGCTACCACGGGAACTTTCACATTATCCACTACGAGAGGAATAAGGATCATATTCGAGGATTCCGGATTGACGGAGCGCAATCCCCCCGATTCCGACCCGGAAACAACCAGCCCATCAACACCTGCCTCCTCCGCCTTCATGGCATATGAACAGGTTAGCATCACGTGAAGACCTTTCATGCCCAGTTCATGGATCAGCGGATACAGGCGTTTCGGGGAACCCGCAGAGGTGGTTACTGTTTTTACTCCCGATTCGGCCAGGACTTCCAGAATCTCCGGGTTTGCGGGATTCATCGTCATCAGGTTTGCGCCGAACGGTTTATCAGTCAGCTCCCGCACCCCTTCTGCAAGCCGCCTTGCCTCTTCCGCATTGCCTATGAATCCCATTGCCAGCATTCCAAATGCCCCGGCTTCACAGATTTCCGCGACAAGTTTCGGGCTGTTCGTGGCCCCGATAGGACCCTGAATAATGGGATATTTGCACCCAAGAATATCCAACAATCTCGACATAAAAAATTCCCTCCTTTTTCTTTCAATCGACAAAAACACCCGTGCGCCTTCCGGCAGATTAGCCTCTATTCCTCAGAGTTTAAGAACAGAACGTACCAGATTTTCCGTCGTATACTGACCGTTCGTGAGCTGGGCAAAGTTATGCTCACCCCCGAAAATATCCTGAATGATCTCTTTTACTGTATAGCCTCTGTCCTTCAAATGCTTTGCTTTCATTGAAAGATTTTCCAGATAATCTATACACCCTTCAAGGGCAGTCCTGCCGTCTTCAATTATTTTACCCACGGATGTAAACAGCACAAGTCTCTCCGTTTTAAAATCCAGCAGCCTTTTCATTGATTGTATGGTTTGACCCATATCCTCCTCCGGCCTTATAAACTTCAGGGTCTCTCTTGAAAATATATCACCGGAAAAGCACCAGCCCTTCTCCCTTTCCAGAAGGGCTACATGCCCCACACTATGACCGGGTGTTTCTACCACTTCAAAGGTGAAATGCTCCGTTCTTATCAGTTCGGGTATCGGTTTTACCTCTGTCGGCACAGGATAGCCCCAGACCGTTTCCTGATAGGGGTACAGAAATGCCTTTTCCCCTATCAGGGGGATGGATTCGGAATGCGCGTATATGTCCACGTTGAATCTATCTTTAATGAGGTAATTGCACCCAATATGGTCCTCATGAAAATGAGTATTTACGACTATGTCCAACCTCTTGCCTTCGAGATATGAAGCCAGTTCCTTAGCAGTATAGTCACATCCGGTATCTATCAGGAGACCATCCACAAGGTAGGCGGAGACCCAGTATATCGGAACACCATCTATCACCCGACTCATCCTGATCTGAGTGACCTCCTCAAACTGCGCTATCTCAATCATTAAATTCCCTTTTCGTTTTTCCTGACAGGAAAGGATTGTTATTCTGTTAAATTAGAATAAACACCCTCAATATTCAGGAAAGCTATAATGATTTTGTGCCCTCAGTCAATACATTTGTTCTGTTCCGTTATATCTTTTTATCAGGTGTTCACTTTTAATTTTTAAATAACATTGTCATGCAAATTTATGTTGTCGGGTAAAATTATTGACAGTATCTTATATTATAGTTATTATGTACAAACAGCCGTGATTTTGAGTTTAAAGAA
>CAYLXS010000127.1:0-3542 GCA_964387765.1 uncultured Syntrophaceae bacterium | reverse complement strand
TTGCGTCTTCCGGATTCATGTCGGAATTGACGAAATTTGAGAAGTAGGGCACTCCATATTTTGCCGTCATTTCCCATAAGTATTCGAGATCGGGATTATCCCAGTCGAAATCCTTAGTGATATTATATGTGGGAATCGGGAAGGTAAAGACACGCCCCTTGGCGTCCCCCTCTGCCATCACCTGGAGGAAGGCCTTGTTGAACATGACCATTTCCTCCTGGAACTCACTGTATGTTTCATTCTGTGGTTTCCCACCGATGATGACGCCCTGGTCAGCATAGTACCTCGGCACCTTTACATCCAGCGTGACATTGGTAAAGGGTGTTTGGAAGCCCACGCGCGTTGGAACATTTATATTGAAGATAAATTCCTGGAGGGCCTGTTTTACTTCTTTGAACCCGAGCTTATCGTATCTTATAAAGGGTGCAAGAAGTGTGTCGAAATTTGAGAATGCCTGCGCGCCTGCCGCCTCTCCCTGAAGCGTATAGAAAAAATTGACTACCTGGCCAAGGGCGCTGCGAAGATGTCTCGCAGGTTTGCTCTCCACTTTTCCGGAAGCTCCCTGGAAACCTTCCATCAGGAGGTCATGCAGATCCCACCCCACACAATAGACGGAGAGAATGCTGAGATCATGAATATGAAAATCTCCATTAATCTGGGCATTTTTAATCTCATCGGGATATATCTTGTTTAACCAGTAGACCTTACTTACTTCGGAAGAGAGATAGTTGTTCAAACCCTGGAGTGAATAATCCATATTGCTGTTTTCATTTATCTTCCAGTCAAGCTTTTCCAGGTACTGATCTACAAGATCAACCTCCATTTTGTTGGTAATTTCTCTCAGTCTCGCATGCTGATCTCTGTATATGATATATGATTTGGCGGTCTTGCGGTACGAAGAGCCAAGGAGCACCTCTTCAACTATATCCTGTATCTCTTCAACGGTCATAATCTTATTGTCGAAGAGTTTCTCAGCCAGGTTCAGTACCTTTATCGTAAGCTTTTTCGCTTCTCTTTCACCGAATTCATCGGTTGCCACCCCCGCCTTTGCGATAGCGCTTGTGATGTTTGCCGCGTCAAACCTGGCAAGATGTCCGTCTCTCTTTCTTATCTTGCTGCGCATGAATTATCCCCCCCACTCTCTATTATATAAACACAACATATTGTGGTTGAAGGATAGTACCAATACTATATATTGTCAAGGGGAATTTTTTGCAGGATGCAACATTGTGAAAAAAGAGTTGAAGGCAAGCCATTTTATTCGATAAAAAAATAGAAGAGTGCGTAATATTTTTACAGATTGTGGAAAAGGGGAAAAGAGACAAGGTATAGGGTGTATGGTGCGAGGTGGGAAGATGCATGGTGTACGGGGGAGGGATGAGCTGATGGGCGGGTGTCCTTTGTTTTTAACTCTGAACTGATAACTGTAACCCGTAAACTGTTACAAAACACAGTTGTTGTAAATAAAGACTCTTAAAAGCTTGACTATCCCATATAGCTCGTAATAATAAAGCTTCTAATGCAATTAACTGGAGGGAAACAAAATTGATTCCAAGATATTCAAGAAACGAAATGACTTATATCTGGAGCGCTGAGAAACGGTTCCAAAAGTGGCTGGACATAGAGATCCTCGCGTGCGAGGCACTTGCCGCCAATGGGCAAATACCGTTAAAATCGCTTGATAACATTAAGAAAAAGGCCGGTTTCGATGTGCAAAGAATCGACGAAATTGAGAAAACGGTTAAGCACGATGTGATCGCTTTTCTTACCTCTGTTTCGGAAAGGGTAGGGGAGGACGCGAGATACATACACATGGGTCTTACTTCTTCCGATATCCTGGATACATCCCTTGCCGTTCTCCTAAAAGAGGCGTCAGAGTTGCTTATCGTGGACCTGGATAAGTTGCTGGTTGTCCTGAAAGACAGGGCGTTTGAATATAAAGATACCATTATGATTGGAAGATCACATGGAGTACACGCGGAGCCGATCACCTTCGGTCTCAAGATGGCCCTCTGGTATCAGGAGATGAAAAGGAACAAGGCGCGGTTAATCAGCGCTAAAAAAACGATCAGCTGCGGGAAAATAGCGGGGGCTGTTGGCACCTTCTCCTTTATCGATCCGGGTGTTGAAAAATATGTATGCAAAAAACTGGAATTGACAGCTGCACCCATATCCACGCAGATTGTCCAGCGGGACAGGCACGCCGAGTTTTTTTCAACCCTTGCCATAACGGCTTCTTCCATTGAAAAATTTTGCACGGAGATAAGACATCTCCAGAGAACGGAAGTCAGAGAGGCAGAGGAATTCTTCTCTCCGGGCCAGAAGGGATCTTCGGCGATGCCCCATAAGAGAAACCCTGTGCTTTCAGAGAACCTCTCCGGCCTTGCGAGGCTTATGAGGTCATACGCGCTTGCGTCCATGGAAGATGTGACCCTCTGGCACGAACGGGACATAAGTCATTCTTCCGTTGAAAGGATTATCGCTCCTGATGCCACGATACTCCTTGATTTCATGCTGAGCAGGTTTACCGATGTCATGAAGAACCTTCTTGTGTATCCGGAAAGGATGATAGCCAATCTTAATATGACCAGGGGTTTGGTCTTTTCGCAGATGGTGTTGTTGAAATTTATTGAAAAAGGAATGTCGAGGGAAGATTCATATGCGATTGTCCAGAAGAGTGCCATGAAATCGTGGAGCGAAGATCTGGACTTCAAACAACTGCTCCTCGAAGATGAACAAGTTATGTCGTACCTGAACAGGGAAGATATCGAGAACGTGTTCAGACTGGAAAATTTTCTTGGACATATAGATTTCATATTTGACAGGGTATTTGGAGGGGAAGATGAAGACGCTTAGGATAGTCCTGATAATGTTTTTCCTGGTGGGAATTTTTGGGTGCAGTTATGTGAAGGAATATATTGAAATTGCCGATAACGATACCATCTCAGGAGAATATTTTAACGTACTGAACAAGTGCACAAGAGAGAAGACATTATATTCCGAGTTCGAAACAAGTATTAGCGTTGTCGCCACGTGGAAGAACAGAGAATTTATGGACGCGTACCTCTCGGAATATTCCAGGCTCTATCTTCTGACTGATGCGGATAAAGAGCAAAGGAGAGAAATCCTCTCTGATACATCGTCCGGTCTCAGGGAGTTCCTGTTTTACGCGTATATTCCTGACAGGGACACCAACGATTTCTCAAAGCCTGATTCCATCTGGAAGGTATTTTCCTTCGGTGAAGGAGGAAAGAGGCTGGAACCTCTGGATATAAGAGAGATTGACAGTACACCTCTTGTTACAAAATTTTTCCCCTATGTGAAACCCTATGGAAAATTCTACAGTGTGAAATTCTCTAATCCGACACTTTCAGGGAAGAATGATCCAGTGCCAACAGATGGACCGGCACTTATTTTCACAGGTGTGCTTGGAAAGATAGAGTTGGAATGGGGCGCAGGTAAAAATAAATAAACGCCGTTTCGATTAGCAGTTGATGGTTTGTGGCCACAACATCTTGTGGTGCTTTCTGCTTGACATACAA
>CAYLXS010000126.1:0-3599 GCA_964387765.1 uncultured Syntrophaceae bacterium | reverse complement strand
GAAAAGGTTTTCAAAAAAGATAAGGTGGTAACGTGGAGATGCCTCAACTGCGGGTACGTGCATGAAGGTACGGAACCTCCCAAAAAGTGCCCGGCCTGTGACCATCCTCAGGCCTATTTTGAGGTGTTGGCGGAGAATTATTAAAAATTTTAAACATGAACGCTTTGAATTTTATTTTGAATGCTTTCCATGGTCATTCCCGTGCAAACGAGAATCCAGCAATTTCAACTCGTTATGGATTCCCACTTTCGTGGGAATGACATAAAAGGTTCGCTTTTCAAAGGTTTCAACATAATATAGGTGTGAAGGGGTTGTTGTCATGGATGACAAAATCAAGGATGCCATGCATCAGGCATATACCGGTGAGTCAAAGGCTGCTCTGAGACTCAAGGTCTTTGCGGAAAAGGCAGAGCAGGAGGGATACCCGCCACTTGCCAAACTCTTCAGGGTGATCTCTTTTTCCGAAGAGATTCACGGTAAGAGGGCACTCCGGTTACTCAGGGAAATTAAAAGTACTGAAGAAAATCTTGCAGACAGTTTTGAATCGGAAACCCAGGTTGCAGGTGTTGCATACGATAATTTCATAAAGCGTGCAGAAGAGGTCGGTGACAAGACCGCATCCCTGTATTTCAGTCAGTCCAAAGATGTGGAGGAAATCCATGCGAAGTTATACAAAGAGGCGATGAACCATGTCATGGAGAAAAGGGAAACCACATACTATGTGTGCGAGGTCTGTGGCTATGTCTCTGACGGGATATTGCCTGAAAAGTGTCCCGTGTGCGGGGTAGGAAAAGAAAAATTCGCCGGATTTGAATAGGGAATAAGAGAAAGGGGGTAGCTGATATGGCTGAAAAAGCTATTGGTTGTGGCAGGCCAACTGGAGCCGTTGTAGGCGAGCCGGTTCCTGAAGAGAACATAAACGAAAAAGAAATTCAGAAAAAGGAGGTAAAAACCATGATTAAGATTGGAGGAAAGGCCCCGGATTTCGAAGCTCCGGCGTTTCATGAAGGGACATTTAAGCAAATCAAACTTTCTGATTATTTGGGGAAATGGGTATTACTCTGTTTTTATCCGGGTGATTTTACCTTTGTCTGACCAACAGAATTGACGGCAGTTGCCGCTCGTTATGAAGAATTCGAGAAATTGGGTGTTGAGGTGTTTTCTATGAGTGTGGACAGCGTTTTCAGTCATAAAATCTGGCAGGAAGAGGAACTGTCCAAGATGATAGAGGGTGGAGTCCCCTATCCCATGTTATCCGACGCAGGGGGCAAAGTGGGAAGAATCTACGGAGTCTATGATGAAGACGCGGGAGTTAACGTTCGAGGACGATTTATTATGGATCCCGATGGCGTTATAGTGGCTATGGAAGTCCTGACTCCTCCGGTAGGCAGAAATGTTGAGGAAACAATTCGCCAGGTACAGGCTTTCCAGCATGTTCGTGAGACAGGAGAGGTTATGCCCTCCGGTTGGACACCAGGCAAACCGACCCTTAAACCGGGACCGGATCTGGCAGGTAAAGTTTGGAAGGTCTGGAAACCTTAAGGAAGTTCATTGCTGAGGCGAAAGACACCTCAAGATACATCTTGAAACGAAAAAATGCCCAATAGGAGGTGATGATACAAATGCTAAGCAAGACTATGTTAAATGCGTTGAACAAACAGATAAACAAGGAAATCTATTCCGCCTACCTGTATATGTCCATGTCCGCGTACAGCCAGTTTATCGGCCTCAAGGGATTTGCCAACTGGTTCATGGTTCAGTACAATGAAGAGATGGAACATGCCATGAAAATCTATACGTATGTTAACGATCAGGGTGAGAAGGTGAAACTCATGGCAATTGATGAACCGCCTGTGGAGTTTGAATCTCCCATGGACATGTTCGAGAAGACTCTCGATCATGAAAAGTTTATTACGAAATCTATAAATGAACTGGTAGATCTTGCCACGGAAGAAAAGGATCATGCGACAAAGATATTCCTGCAATGGTTCGTAACCGAGCAGATAGAAGAAGAGGGAAACGATAACGATATTATAAACCAGCTAAAACTTATCGGCGAGAATGGAAACGGCTTGCTGATGCTCGACAGGGAGCTGGGGGGTCGCGTTTTCACACCCGAAACAACCCCCTGAAGACCAGGGATAATTGTTTAATAGAAAAGGAGATATAAGGATCATGACAGAAAAACTTCAGATATACAAATGTGAGGTGTGTGGAAATATTGTAGAGATGTTGCATGAGGGCAAAGGCGAGCTCATATGCTGCAACCAGCCGATGAAACTTTACAAGGAAAACACCGTTGATGCGGCCAGGGAAAAACATGTTCCCGTGAAAGAGGTTGCGGCGGGCGTCATAAAAGTAAAGGTCGGCGATGTCCCCCATCCGATGGAGGAAAAACATTACATCGAATGGATAGAGATCATTTCAGACGGAAAGGCATACAGGCAGTTCCTGAAACCGGGAGACGCGCCGGAAGCCGAATTCCATGTTGAAGGTGATCAGATTACTGTTCGAGAATACTGCAACCTGCACGGTCTGTGGAAAATCTGATTAAAGGAGGACTTTGACCATGGATTTAGCTGAATATTTTGAGAAAACAAAGGGATTCGGTGTTTTTGCAACGGCGGATTCTGAAGGCAAGGTAAACGTAGCAGCCCTATCGAGACCGACAATGATGGATGACGGAACGGCCGCATTTATCATGGCGGGACACCTGACCCATAACAATCTGCAGTCCAATCCTCATGCGGCGTATTATTTTGTTGAGCATGGCGGCAGTTACGGAGGAAAGAGACTGTATCTCACAAAGGTCAACGAGGAAGAAAATGCCGATTTGATTGAGAAACTGAGAAAGAAAAGATATCCCATTTTCACGATAAAGTACGACAACGAATCGAAATATGTTGTTTTCTTCCGCATCGACAACGTGTTACCGCTTGTTGCGGATGGTGTACTTAAACCGGGGGCAAAGGTTGAAAAGTAGCCGAATCCCCTTTTTTGATGGTCAGTGATGATGAAGGGGGATGACATGAGTGAGAATATAAAAAGAGCGATGAAGATGCTTTCCACCGCACTCGAAATGGAGGAAAAGGGGAAAGCCTTTTATCAACGTGCCGTTTCGGCATGTAAAAACGACATGGGGAAAGAGATCTTTCAGACACTGATGGAAGATGAAGATGTTCACATGGTTCGTATCAGATCTATATATGAAACCCTGAGCGGCAAACAGGTCTGGTCAGAAAATTGGAAAGAATTAAATGTAGCACATCATGATCTGGGTTTAATCTTCGAAAAGATGGCGAAGAAACGGGGGCCTGAGATAGACGTGGATACTAGTGATCTGGAGGCTCTTGATACAGGAATTGACTTCGAGGCAAGATCCGTTGAGTTTTATGAGAAACAACTCACAAAGGCCATTAATCCCCCGGAGCAAGAGTTCATCAGGAAAATGGTCACTGAAGAGAGAGGGCATCACGCTGCTTTGACAGATATGAAGTTCTACCTTTCCGATCCGGCCGGCTGGTTTCGTGAAAAAGAACATGGCGGCCTTGACGGGGGTTAATCTTCCAACTTTCTCCAGCCATACTTCGCTCACGGGG
>CAYLXS010000125.1:0-3654 GCA_964387765.1 uncultured Syntrophaceae bacterium | reverse complement strand
ACATCACGCATCCGATAGCCGATCTTACGGGATACATAACCGAGGGACAGATTGTGCTATCGAGGGCCTTGGAAAGAAAAAGGATATATCCACCCATAGATGTATTTCTTTCCCTTTCAAGGATGATGAAGGAGGGAATCGGCGAGGGGAATACAAGGGAAGACCATAACAACGTGTTCATGCAGTCATATGCCGTCTACGCGGAGGGAAATTATCTGAGAGAAATATCCACCGTTATCGGTTCCGAGGCGCTCAGTGACCGAGACAGGCTGTATCTCTCCGCTTCGGACAGGTTTGAACAGGAATTCATATCGCAGGACGAAAAGGAGAGAAGGACCGTTGAAGAAACTCTGGAGCGGGCGTGGAACATCTTCTCCATGCTCCCCACAGAAGACCTCAAGCTCATCCAGGAAGAATACATAAAAAAATATCTCAAGGCTCCGCAGAAGGCCGGATTGAATACGGAACAAGACAGATAAGAGTGATGCCATGTCAACAAAAGTACAGGTAACAAGACCAACCAAGATCGAGCTTGCGCGCCTGAAGCGCCGCATGAAACTTGCCACGAGGATCCAGAAGATCGTCAAGGACAGGCTCTCTATACTTATCATGGAATTCTTACAGACCGTTAAGGAATGCGCTTCTACCAAAGAGGAACTGTTTGCGGATTTCAAGGAGGCTTACAAGGCTCTCTCTGTTGCCACAGGATACCATGGATACGCGCTCCTGGAAAAGGAACTCCTCGCATCCGAAATGGCATTTAAGATAAACACCGTTACAAGAAATGTGGCAGGGGTAAGACTGCCTGTCTTTGAAACGGAAGAGACAGATGCACCCAGTTTTTCCGTAAGGAACACGCCCGACACATCCTCATTAATAGACAACAGCACCTCTCTCTCCCGAAAATGTCTGAAGGCCATAATAGAACTGGCGGAGCTTCAGAATTCCCTGGAACTTCTGGGCACGGAAATAAACAAGGTGAAGAGAATAAACAACGCGCTGGAGCATATTGTAATACCCGGACTTGATGCCACCATAAAATACCTGACGATGAAGTTCGAGGAGCGTGATCGCGAAGAGATTGCCCGGCTGAAATATGTCAAGATGCTGATTGAACAGAGAGAAGCGTATGCATATTAATAATCCAGTCCCGGACAAGATATTTGAAGACTGCCTGAAAGCTGACATTAAGACACTGAATGCCCATCTGCCGCGGAGACGGAAATTATTAAGCGAACTTCTGGAGGAAAAACACCCCCATGTTGAATGTGGTGATGGAAACACAGACTTCTTTAAGAAAAAAGAGCTTGAATATCTGGCGGGAATGTTAAATGATAGTGAAAAGCAAACGTTGATGTTGCCGATTATCATAGAGGTGGGGTCTGCCGAAGGAAATATGACAGTAAGATCCAAAACTGGAACCGAAGCAAAGGTATTTTCAAAGATCCTGGATATGCCCATACCCTGCACAGCTGATATAATAACCATATTCAGACCACAGTTAAATGTATTGAGAAAAGTATTGAAGACAACTACACAGTATATTTTCACCACATGAGAGAAATTTGGCAGAAACTTAACAGATATAAGGAGGTACATTATGAAAGTATTCGCTGACAGACTGATCGATGTTCTGGAAGATCACAGAGAAGAAATCGCGGATCAGTGGTGCAAGGCCGTAAGACAGAATCCCAGGACACCGACAGTCAACAATATGCCGGAAAAGGAATGTTTCAAGAGAGCGGTCCTCTTTTATAAAAACATTATAAAGATGTACTTCAGCGAAAAGCCCTATAGCGAGGTACGTGAGTATTTCTCAGAATTCGCTGAGGTCAGTTACAAAAACGGCCTGCCTCTGCATGAAGCACTTTATGCCCTCATCATGATGAGGAGACATATGTGGCTCTACGCAGATTTTCAAGCCCCCTTCCTCAGTGCCATAGATCACCGGCAGGCGGTTGAAACAATAAACAAGACAATACGCATATTCGATCATGGTATCTATATAGTCACCCAAAAGTACGGCGAACTCGAGAAACGTTAAGGAGACTGCTATGCCGGCAGAAATACGTGAAACGATAAGAAAGATAGAAGGCGAAGCCGAAAAACTGATAGAGAAGGCCCGGACGGACGCAAGAGGCATCCTGGAGGATGCCAACAAAAAGGCCAGGGAAATCCTGTCATCTGGAATGCTCATGGATAAAGTAGAAAGCGAGCGTGACAGGATTGTCTCTGAAGCTAAAGAAGAGGCAAAAAAAGAGATAGAAAAATCAAAAGAGACATCCAAACAAATCATATTGAAGGTTTCCGCAAAAACAGACGATTTCTCACAATCTATGGTAGATCAGATAAGAGGAATCAATTGAAATCTGGTATTCGGTGATCTGCCTCTGGAAGATCACCGAATACCAGACCCACCTGAAAAACACGCCGGGTTATTCTGCGGATCAACATGCCTCATTCCATACATTTATTGTCTTGAAAATCCCTGCACATAAGTATAATAAAGAAGGGAAAGAAGGGGTGTTTCCTGCCTTTCATAAAATCATCAAACGGGAGAGAAATCATGACGGAGATTATCGATGTATACGCGAGAGAGATCCTTGATTCAAGGGGGAATCCTGCAGTGGAAGCGGAGGTAACCCTCAGCTCGGAAATAGTGGGAAGGGCATCCGTTCCATCGGGCGCATCAACGGGAGAGCACGAAATGCTGGAACTCAGAGACAACGACATGGAGAGATATCTGGGGAAGGGTGTAGAAAAAGCCGTCGAAAATGTAACTTATAAAATAGGGCCAGAAATAATAGGCATGGACTGCCTCTTTCAGAGAGAAATTGATTACACAATGCTCAAACTGGACGGAACGGACAACAAAAGTTCCCTCGGAGCCAACGCCATGCTGGGTGTATCGCTCGCCTGTGCCAGGGCGGCAGCGGAGGCAACAAGGCTTCCCCTTTACAGATATATAGGAGGAGTTTCCGCTAAAGATATTCCTGTTCCCATGACTAACATCCTGAACGGCGGACAGCACGCCGATAACAACGTGGATATACAGGAATTTATGATTATGCCTGTGGGTGCACCCGATTTTAGGGAGGGCATCAGGATGTGCAGCGAAGTCTTCCACTATCTCAAATCTGTTCTGCAGGAAAAGGGTTACAGCACGGCAGTGGGAGACGAGGGAGGATTCGCTCCAAACCTGGAATCCAACGAAGAGGCCCTCCTGCTTATTATGAAGGCTATTGAGAAAAGCGGGTATTCGCCGGGCAGCGATATAGTCATCGCCATCGACTCTGCCGCAAATTCATTCTACAGGGACGGAAAATATACGCTTTCCGCGGAGAAAAACCCGGAGAAAACACCCGAAGAGCTTATCGCTTTTTATAGTGACCTGGTCGAAAGGTACCCGATCATATCTATTGAGGACGGCCTCGCGGAAGATGACTGGGAGGGATGGAAAATGATGACGGACAAGCTGGGTGCAAGTATCCAGATCGTAGGAGATGACATCTTCGTAACAAACAGGGAAAGGCTTGAGAAGGGCATATCCCTCGGCGTGGCCAACTCCATCCTGATCAAACTTAACCAGATAGGCACTTTGACAGAAACCCTGGAAACCATTGAACGGGCAAAGGAAGCGGGATACACCACTGT
>CAYLXS010000124.1:0-3659 GCA_964387765.1 uncultured Syntrophaceae bacterium | reverse complement strand
AGGCCCTCCTGGCATCCGGATCCATCCCGGTAGCCATGTCCCGCGTCACCGATATACCGGGTGCCCGAAAGGGCACTTACAGGGATGGGGGCGTAATAGACTACCATATGGACATACCCTTCATGAAAGACAGTGACGGCATAGTGCTCTTTCCCCACTACACAAATCGCGTCATACCGGGGTGGTTTGACAAGAAGCTGTTGTGGAGAAAGCCGGACCCGTCAAACATGGAAAACGTGCTCCTGCTGCATCCGTCTGAAGAGTTTATAAAACGGCTACCATATGGAAAGATACCCGACCGGAACGATTTTCGTCTCTTCAACGGCAGGGATAACGAACGGATGGATTACTGGAACAGGGCCATAAAAGAGAGCGAACGGCTGGGAGAGGAATTTCTTGACGCTGTTCAGACCGGAAAAATCCGCGAGCTGGTAAGGCCCATGCCGGAGTGAAGGGAACGAAAAACCGGATTCCCGATCCCCGATCAAAGTCGGGGACAGTCGGGAATGACAAGCGTAGCGTGGGGTCTCTGTGCCCCACAAAGAGGGCACATTACTTTAACCACCGTTCTATTGCCAGAGATGTCTGCATTATGAGATTCCCACAGGTCTTTTCGTCTTTGCCGGCAAGAACAAAGGGTATCGCGTAAACCGGAACATTGAAAGCCCTTTTCAGCAGGTCGATGGTCTTGCATTTTCTGTCTTCTACCTTCCGGCGGTCCGCGTAGCTGTCACCGGCCTCTTCATTGAACCCAAAATCATCTATTATCAGGATGCTCTGAATTGCGTCCAGCTTCAAAACAGTTCCGACCATCTTCCAGAATCCCGGATCGACCTTGTGCATACCTGTATCAGCGGAATTGGCGACGACAAATTTCGGAGATACAGTCGCGCCGGACGCATCCTTCAACGATATCGCCCCTGCACCCATTTTCTTGAGAAAGCCGACGATATAACCGGTAGCCTCGGCATAATGATCGGTGGCAATAACAGTAACAGCAGAAGCCTCCCTGTTCAATTTCTGCAGGATGGAACGCCACCGACCGTCGACAATGGAATGGCCAAGGTAACTGTCAACAAAACGAGCAGCGCTCAGGTGTATTTCTTTGTCCGAAACCGCCGGGGAGAACACCTCTTTAATCCTCCGGAAGATGACTTCCCTGTAGCCGATGGATGTGGTGCTCCCCTTCTCCCAGGCAGGATTGACTATCTCTCTCCAGAATGTCTCCGGGTCCGCTATACCCAGACCCGCAAGACCGCTTCGATGCAATTCCTCTGTCAGATTGTCGTCTTCTCCAAACCGGACAGCATCCAGACTTAGAGTACCTGAATAATCAAATATGACAAGCTTTTCAAACATCATACACGATCCATTTTCTCCCGCGCATCTGATATTATACCGACCAGTTCTCTTGACGCCGCCTCGGGGTCGGCCGCAGCACATACAGCGGATACCACGGCAACGCAGTCGCCGCCCGCCTTTACCACATCCGCAGCGTTGGATGCGTTCAGTCCCCCGATGGCAACGAGACTATGGCGTGAAAAGGCCCTGATCCTAGACAGGCCGTCCAGTCCCCAGGCACCTTTTGTATCGGTTTTCGTGGGCGTTTCAAAGACAGGGCTGACGCCGATGTAATCACAGTCAAGAACCTCGGCCTCCTCAACATCCTCCCATTTCTCCACAGACAGGCCGATAATCGCACCTGGACCCATGAGTGATCGCGCCATCTTATACGGCATGTCGTCCTGTCCTACATGCACGCCATCCGCCTTTACCGCAAGCGCCACATCAACACGATCATTTATGATCAGGGGCACGCTAAAGGGCGTGAGAATCTCTTTGATTCTTACGGCTTCTTCGATGAAATCCCGTGTGGACTGATCCTTTTCCCGTATCTGCACATAACGTGCGCCCCCCCTCACAGATCGCAATATTACATCTTCGAGCGATCTGTCGCCGCAAAGAGCACGGTCGGTAACCAGATATAATCCCTTCACTGTCACCCCCCTATCCTGATACGATTTGTCAGGTCATCTTCGGTCAGGCGGAAAAGGGCATCCAGAAAACCAACCTGAAGACTGCCCGGCCCTTTGCAACCCTCAGCGGCAATCTCTCCGGCAATTCCCATCACTGCCATGGCCCCCGCGGCCGCGGCCGGAAAAAAGGGGTTGACGGCGGCAAAGGCACCACACAGGGCGGTGGCAGTGCAACCCATGCCGGTAACCCTTCCCATCATCGGGTGTCCGTTTTCAACCTTTATCACACTCTCCCCACCCACGATATAATCCTCCTCTCCGCTTATGCAAACGGTACTGCCTGTATTCCTGTTCAGACTCTTTGCCGCCTCCAGCGCGGCAGCCGAAGGATCGGAGCTGTCTACCCCCTTTGTCTTTGCTTCCCCCATTACAAGCGCCATGATCTCGGAGGCATTCCCACGGATAATAGCCGGAGAGAGCGCATCGATGAGGTCATGGCAGGTCTTTGTTCGATAGGATGTAGCTCCGGCTCCTACTGGATCCAAAATAACGGGTATGCCCAGTTCACCGGCCCGTCTGACGGCATACAGCATCGCCTTTACCCATGATTCGCTCAGGGTACCTATATTGATAACCAGAGCACGGGCAATACCTGTCATCTCCTCCACTTCCTCTATGGCATGCGCCATAACCGGAGATGCGCCTATCGCCAGTAGGGCGTTGGCGGTTGTATTCATCACCACGTAATTGGTTATGTTGTGGATCAGGGGAGATATCTCTCTGATCTTTTCAATATCCAGACAAATATCCTTTGCTGTAATCTTCATATAACTTTCTCCTATTTCCCAAGTATGGTTGTCACATCTACCTTCTTCTCAATAAGTCCGTGGCGAAGGGCAAAATCGGCAAACTTCTGCCATTTTCCTGTGTCACACATCTGACTGTGGGCGTAAATTGGAAGCGTTATCTCAAACGCCTTTGATTCCATCTCCCTCGGGGCCTCCGCAACGGCACTGAAATAGGCCTCAAGGGCCTTCCGGGGGTCTTTTCTCGCCCGGGAAATAGCGCGATCTATCGCGCGGGTAAAGCCCCTGAGGACCTCCGCCCTTTCCTTCGCCGTCCGCTCTCCACTTATGAAGACCAGCTCGTCGTAGTCCGGGATACCCCACTCACTCAGCTCAAAATACCCGGGCTTGTACCCCCTTTCTTCAAGCTCCACAGTCTCATAGTTTTTGTATGGTCCCATAATAGCGTCCACCTTGCCGGATACCAGAGACTGGACAATAGAGAAGCCCACATTGATCGGCACATAGCTTTTTATTCCGTTGATCCTGGCAAATGCCTCCATAAGCACATCCATCATACCCGGAACGGTGTAACCGATTGTCTTGCCTTCCAGATCCGCCGGTTTTTTGATCCCCTTTCCTTTCAGAAAGAGGAGAACACTGAGGGGATGTTCCACCAGTCTTCCAACAACCCTGATATTAAGACCGGCCGAGGCGCCGATAATCACCTGTGGTTCGTACGAAACGGCGATATCAACATTACCGGAAGCGGCAAGCTTCATGGCATCTGTAGTCGAGGAGGGTGTCAGTATCGTAACATCGAGCCCCTCATCACCAAAAAATCCTTCCTGCTGCGCCACATAGATGGGAAGGTGGTCTATGTTGGGAAACCAGTCCA
>CAYLXS010000123.1:1241-3669 GCA_964387765.1 uncultured Syntrophaceae bacterium | reverse complement strand
ACCGAATTCTCTTTTTTAGTCTTTATCTTTATCCGTCGGCTGGCTTGAGTTATACCCGACTCAATAATTTAGTATTGTGTCCCCGGAACTTCCCCACGGAATTTACCCACATCGACATACCGAATTCTCCGTAGTTTTTCCGGGTAGTTCTTTTGAGCATGGAAGTTCTGGGGCACAATGGTTTGGCCGTATTGAATTCCTTTTGATTTGTCGATGGTATGAGAGTACAGTCTACTGAAATTGAAATTGCGTTTGGCCCGTATCACGAAGAATCCTGATGAATAGCACAGAGACGAGCGAAATCGAGATAGCCCCGATCCATGATGTATGTGGCTCTGGCTTCGATTATAAGCTGATCGAGGATATTGGCATCGTAAGCGCGTCCGTGTTGGGACAGCAGTGACATCAAGTTTATTCTCAGCGGTTGCTTAGATTCAAGGTATAAATTTCGAAAAATTAACGAGAAAAGGAGGGAAATCAAGAATGAGTATTAAAACATTTGATGACTATCACAGCAGAATTAAGAGAATGAAAAGAAATCTCTATATGGGCGGAGAGAGAGTTGGCAGGGATGACGAGAGGCTCAACGGACAGCTGCGCGTGATAAAAGAGACATATGATCGTGCGAATGACCCTGATTTCGAGGACATATGTACAGCAACATCTCACCTGACGGGAGAGAAGATAAACCGATTTACTCACATTCATCAAAGCATAGATGACCTTCTGAAAAAGCAACTAATGACAAAGCTTTTAAGTCACAGAGTCGGTGGATGCATAATGAGATGTATGGGAATAGATGCCATGAATGCTATTTCTGTTGTTACGTATGAAATGGATCAAATGTTAGGAACAGAGACTAATCAGAATTTTTTGAAGTATCTAAGATACTGGCAAGACAATGACATAACGGCTAATTGTGCTCAAACCGATACCAAGGGCGACAGGCTCAAGAGACCCCATGAACAAAAAGACCCAGATCTTTATTTAAGGATTATAGAAAGCAGGCCTGATGGCATTGTTGTAAGAGGCGCAAAGGTTGATAATACAGTAGCCCCCGTTGGTGACGAGATAGTGGCGATACCCACCCGGTTCATGACGGATAAAGATAATGAGTATGCAGTAGCTTTTGCCATTCCTGCCGATACGGATGGAGTAAAGCTTCTGACCAGGCCTGCGTTCAATTTTAAAAGACAACAGCTTCAGGCCCCCCTGGCGGAGATGGGTGATGCCGAATCATTCACCATCTTTGATGATGTTTTTGTATCTCGAGAAAGGGTATTCATGGACGGGAAAGGCGACCCAAGACAGACAGCCTTTGCCGGTTTTCTTGCACTACTTTTTGCTCATTATCACAGGCATTCATACACAGGGTGTAAGCCTGCGGTATCGGAGGTTTTAGCTAGTGCTGCTGCCCTTGTCGCAGAGTACAGCGGGATTGAGAAGGAAGACCATGCAAGAGATAAAATATCTCATCTCATAGGAACTGCTGAGCTCGTATTTGCCGCGGGTCAGATGAGTGCATATCGTGCCGAGAGGTCGGAATCAGGGACATGGATTCCCGATGAGGTATTGACCAATGCGGGGAGAAGACTTGCAGGAGAGGCCATTTACGATGAGTACAAAATTGTGGCTGATCTTGCTGGAGGTCTGTGTGCTACCATGCCCTTTGAGGAAGAATTCTTTTCAAAGGAAGTAGGAGAACTGGCAAACAAGTATATAATGAGAAATCCGGAGATATCTGCAGAAAATCAGCACAGGTGCTTTAGAGGCTTAGAAAATCTGATCGTTGGAGATCTCGCCGGTGTAATGCAGGTAGCAGGGTTACATGGCGGAGGTTCGCCTCAGATGGAGACTATCTCGATGATGGCAAGGTATGATACAGAAAGTTTGAAGAGCATATCTAAATATCTGTTTGGCATAGAAAAACAGTTGCCCCGCTATGAAAGACAGACAGTGACACCCAGAAAGCAACTGGAGAGATTTAGGAAAATGTATGGGAATAAATAACAGTACGGTGGCGATAAAAATTGAGAGTTTTTTAAAGAGAGTATATTTAGAAATCGCATCTTATTAAAAAGGAGGATTTGGAAGGGGTCGCAAGGGATAATCATAATGGGGCCGGACCAGGACGACTAATTGAAATAATGTATAAATGGGTTAAAAGAAGGCTTTATTTCACCCATAGAACAGTTATTTTGACCCCAAAGAGTATGTTCTAACGCCTGAAAACATCTATTTATGGAACATAAGTAATGATATATTAGTAAGTTAGATTGGTCCGACCCACCCCCCCCAACCGCCACCAAAGATACATCAGAGAAAAAATGTCTTAATATGAATGCATTTGTAACGCTTCCTTTCCTCTTATTTCTTTTTGCATTTGCCGGTATGATTGTAATCGGTTTCTCACGGGGAAAGAAAGAAA
>CAYLXS010000123.1:0-1141 GCA_964387765.1 uncultured Syntrophaceae bacterium | reverse complement strand
GAAAGAAAGAAAATAAAAAGGTATTTCTCTCAGCGTTCAACGACCTCCTGGACGTGATCAAGCCGGATGATCAGACATTCACCAATATCGGGGGAATCGTGGGATACCACGCCAATCTCTTTTTCAGAGAAAAGGGCCCTGTCTCCGAGATTGACGCCACCATTACCCTCCTTCCGAGACATGCATGGCTTTATATGCCCATATCGAAACTCATAATGAAATATGATAAATTATTTATCACACTGTACATGAGACATGATCCCCCCGGAGAAGGTCATCTGATTGAGTCAAAATATTCCGGTTTACGAGGATCAGAAATAACGAATGCTCACCGGTTGTATAGAGAGGAAATTAAATGGGGAGCATACAATTTTTACCTGTATTATGAGATGACAAAGATGTATGACTTTTTTGTGGAATTTGTCAATAATAACCCTGAACCAGGCATTATCAGACATATCGCAATCATTCCAAAACAGAGAAAAGGGTTCATATTTATGATTCCCGAAAAAGGGCAGGTCGCAAAGTATCTGGCACCGGTGTATCAATTGATAATGTCGATATTTGAGAGTTAAAATAAGAAACAGATAGGGGCAAAGGGGACGTTGGTGAAATGTTGATATTCTTCTCTCGGTGAATTAGCTTCGCTTGGTCCATCCTCCAATATAGTCAATAGTCAACGGCTGCCCCCAACTTGCCCTGGAATGATTCGTTATACTTTACCTGTATGCTCCTCGCCTGTGCTTTATTCTCAAGATAACAATGGTATCGCCAATAAGAGAGTAGATTATACGATAATCTCCGACCCTACATTTCTTTAGACCAGTAAATTTTCCTTTTAAAGATCAGTAGCTATCAGCTTTTCCAAGAAGTCCTCCTTCTATCTCTCTTAGGATTTCACCTGCCTGGATGAGATTTTTAGAGGAGGGATTTATACCATATCATATCCAATGGACTTATTGTCTACAGCAAAGAAGATAGTTAGATTTTCTCCGCACCCATGGCATTAACCACGGTATTGATATAGTTGAAATAGCCAACTATGGCTACCGCCTCCAGAATCTGGGAATCCGAGTAGCCTGCGCCTCTTAACATATCGAGATCCTTTTTCATGATCTTGTAGCTGTTTTTTGCACTTTTT
>CAYLXS010000122.1:0-3696 GCA_964387765.1 uncultured Syntrophaceae bacterium | reverse complement strand
AAAGAAGCAGAGCATATTGAGGAGGTGGTGTTTCAGAAGGAGGAAGAGGATATAAGCTTTGTAGAGCTCTATGAGCAGAATCTGCAGGATGTGGCTATTGGCAAGGTTGTAATGGGGAAAGTAGTCCAGATAAATGATGATGCGGCGATGGTTGATGTTGGCTACAAGACAGAAGGAGTTCTTTATCTCAGTGAGGTTACAGACAGTGATGGTAATATAACGATTTCTGTAGGTGATGAGGTTGAAGTCCTCGTAGACCGGAGAAAAGATGCCGAATTGATCCTCTCGAAAGAAAAAGCTTCCAGAATGAAAATGTGGGATGATGTTATAAAGGTGTACGAAGATGGCGGCACAATACCAGGTACGATTGTAGAGAGAGTAAAAGGAGGGCTTTCTGTTGATATCGGATTCCCCGCCTTTCTTCCAGGTTCCCAAGTCAGTATACATCCGGGAAAGGATCTCGACAGGTATATCGGGCAGGCTATGGATTTCCAGATTCTGAAATACGACAGAAAGAGAAACAATGTTGTCCTGTCCAGAAAAGCCATACTGGAAATAGAAAGAGAAAAGCAAAAGAAAGAAACACTTGAAACTTTGGAAGAAGGTAAAATAATAGAAGGTATTGTAAAGAATATAACCGATTATGGTCTGTTTATAGATCTCGGAGGTATAGACGGATTATTGCACATTACCGATATGTCGTGGGGAAGGATAAGACATCCATCGGAGACATTCTCAAGGGAGGACAAGATAACCGCTAAGGTTCTCAGTTTTGACAGAGAAAAAGAAAGGGTGTCGTTGGGTCTTAAACAGCTTACAGAAAATCCGTGGGACGCCATTATCGAGAAATATTCCGTCGGGTCCATCATAGAGGGGAAAGTTGTAAGCCTTATGGATTATGGGGCATTTGTTGAAATTGAACCGGGAGTCGAGGGCCTTGTGCATGTATCTGAGATGTTCTGGACCAAAAAGGTAAGGCATCCCTCCAAGATATTATCTGTGGATGATATTATAAAGGTGATGGTGCTGAGTGTGAATCCTGAAAGCAAGAGAATATCGCTTGGCCTCAAGCAGACAATGCCTAATCCGTGGGTAGAGCTTAAAAAAAGATATCCCGAAGGGACCGTTATAAAAGGTGAGATAAAAAATATTACGGATTTCGGTATCTTTGTGGGAATTGAAGATGATATTGACGGTTTGATACATGTATCGGATATTTCCTGGAAAAAGCGAATAAAGCACCCGGCGGAATTCTATAAAAAAGGCCAGGAAATTGAGGCGATGATTCTGGGAATTGATGTGGATGCGGAGAAGTTTTCCCTTGGAATCAAACAACTTGAGGAGAATCCATGGGAAAAACTTGTATCCACATATGCTCCGGGATCTATAATTACCGGCAAGGTGACAAATATTACGGACTTTGGCATCTTTGTTGAAATAGAAGAGGGAATAGAGGGTCTGGTTCATATATCCGAGATAAGCCACGAGAGAATTACATCTGCCAGAGACATCTATTCTGTTGGGGACGTTGTATCAGCGGTTATAAAAAATGTTGATACTGCCAGCCAGAAAATAGGTCTGAGCATTAAGGATGCTAAGAAGGCTTCTGATGAAAAGTCTAAGAAACAGTATATAAACAATAATGAGAAAGTTGTTTCCAATCTTGGTGACATACTGTCAGGCATAAAGTTTTGATCATTTACAGAAAATCATCTCTTTTGAGAGAGTATTAATGAAAAAACACCCAGTGATCTCAGGTTTCCTGCTTCTTGCCATTGTTGGAATGCTCTTCTTTCTGATTTTTCGCATGCTTGTTTTTCCCGGAGAGAAGAATCAGGAATTTTCCTTTAGAGACAAAGACAAAATCGGCGTTGTAACGATAGAAGGAATCCTGCGCAATTCGGGAGACACTATCAGGCAACTGGATAAATACGAGAAAGACCACAATATCAAGGCAGTCGTACTACGTATAAATTCACCAGGCGGAGCGGTGGTCCCTTCTCAGGAGATATATGACAAGGTATTACGCTTGAAGAAAACCAAAAAAGTAGTTGTCTCAATGGGGTCGGTTGCGGCATCGGGAGGATATTATATTGCATGTGCCGCTGACAGGATTGTTGCCAATCCCGGTACTATAACCGGAAGCATAGGAGTCATCGCACAGTTTTCTCAGGTAGAAGATTTGCTGGAAAAGATAGGGTTGAAGACCACAGTTGTCAAGGCAGGCAGATATAAGGATGTGGGATCTCCAGTGCGTGAAATGACGACAGCCGATAAAAGCCTTGTTCAGGACGTAATTGATGATATTCACAACCAGTTCATTGAGGCAGTATCGTCAAATAGAAATCTTTCCAGGGAGAATATGGAAAATATTGCCAGTGCAAGGATCTTTACCGGCAGGCAGGCACTTAAGGCAGGCCTCGTTGACGATCTTGGCAATATGGAATATGCAGTCGATATAGCAACAGATCTTGCAGGGATAGAAGGCAAGCCGGAAGTCATTTATCCTGAAAAGAAACGAAAAAGCCTGCTTCGGTATATCGCAAGTGAATCAATCTCTGCCATTTCTGAAGAATTCAGAGGAATCGGGACCGGCATCAGCTACTTATATAAACCGGTATATGGGATGTAATATGATAAAGAAAGATCTGGTTGAAAAAACACGGATCATGCTGACTGGTTTTTCGAAAAGAGATATCAGTTTTGCAGTGGATGTTATCTTCGAATGTATGAAGAGGGCACTTTCGGAGGGGGAAAAGATAGAGATAAGGGGTTTCGGGGTCTTTGGCGTTACCGCAAGGAACTCCCGCATGGGAAGAAATCCCAAAACAGGGGCAGAAGTTTATGTGCCTGCAAAAAATGCCGTGTTCTTCAAAACAGGCAAAGAACTGAAAAAGATGGTGAACAGCCGGCCGGATTCATATGAAATATAATACCATACTGATCACAAAAGAAAAAGGTTATACTATTCTGACGCTGAATCGACCTGGTGAAATGAATGCACTTTCCAGAGAGATGAGACATGAATTGCTCCATTGCTTCGGTCAGATGGAAGAGGATGATTCCGTTAAAGCTGTTATACTGACCGGGGGTGATAATGTATTTTCTGCCGGCGTTGATCTGAAAGAAGCATCAATCCTGGAAGGTGATGAATTTGAGAATTACATGAGAATGATGATCAAAAATCTCCAGAAGATCTACACTTTCAGAAAACCTGTTATAGCTGCGGTAAGCGGGATAGCCCTTGGAGGAGGATTTAACCTTGTCACTGTATGCGACATGGTTATTGCCTCCGAGACGGCTATATTCGGTCATCCGGAGTTGAAATTTGGTCTGAACCCACTATTCGATCCGCTCAGGCGAATCGTTGGAACCGCCAAAGCCAAAGAGATCGCCATGTTGGGCGAACCCATCGGGGCGAGGGAGGCACTCAGGATTGGACTTGTGAACAAGGTATTTCCCCCGGAGGAATTTATGAAAGTCGCAATGTCAGTTGCAGGTGAACTTTCCCTAAGACCTGCCAGGGCGATCGAAGCTGTAAAAAAGATATCAGATATTGTTCCGCGTCTTGATAAGGCCACAGCCCTGGAATACGAATTTGAGATAAGCGAACTTCTTTTTTCGAGGGCAGAGATAAGAGAACATATGAAAAGATTTTTTGACAATCTCAAATCGAGAAAAAAAGTGTAGGTTATT
>CAYLXS010000121.1:0-3813 GCA_964387765.1 uncultured Syntrophaceae bacterium | reverse complement strand
ATGGTGGCGGTGCAGGGAATTGAACCCCGGACACTACGGATATGAGCCGTATGCTCTAACCATCTGAGCTACACCGCCTCAGTCAAATTGCGACGTATTCCTACATTATATTTGCCCATGTGTCAAGAATCCATCGAGTCTATTGGACCTTCAGATCATAAGCCACTATCACACTCCTTGACAGGAGCGTTCCAAGTCCTACAGCAAGCACAACCTCGTCCTTGCCATCGTTGTCTATATCTTTGATCTGGTAATCGGCCACATATCCTTGAATTTTCTTTGTCCTCCAGTTCTCGGACATTCCGAGACCATCCCACCCAAGATTATATATGGTACTGCGCGTAAAGGTTCTAACGTTTTTCATCACCCTTCCAATAGGTGACAGATTCTTAACGACAACGATCTCTCTCTTTCCGTTCCCATCGATATCATAGGTAAGGATTCTTTCCTTGATGAATACCTTCTCAGGGCCGGACGAGTCGCTTGTGGTTTCCATAACGTCACCAAAATAAAAGTAGTTGTTGGATCCTCCAAACACCTCATCGCTCTTCCATATCAGTTTGTCACTCCCCCCCATAACGTGGATCTTGAAGTAAGCCGAATCCTTTGTTTCTTTATAAATACAGATGTGTCCGTAGTTATCGAGTGCAATAACCCTGTTGACACTGCCTTCATCCACACTGTCAATGGTAAGACCATAAACGGAAAGCCCTTGAGGTATGGACATCCTTTTACCTTCCGTACACTCTCCATTGCTGCAAACTATTTCATATATGGGACGGCTGAAGGCCTCGTCCATTCCTTGTTTTTGTCCAAGCAATTGCGGCATACCTGATATGTCAACAACCTTTAAAAACCATCTCAGGCCGGATGCTATAATGACAAATTTATCATCCTGAAATTCCAGTATAAAGGATTCAAGATTATGGTTTTCCATGTTCGTCACTATGATCTCATCTATACCGTTTCCATTAACATCGGCTACGTCAACCGAGATATAGCTGCTGTAATCCTTTCCGGGGATCTTGTTGAGGAGTTTAAACTCTTTTCCGACTTTCTGATATATCATTACAGAATGTTCATCTATAACTACAACTTCATTCAAACCGTCACTATTAACATCTCCTATATCCATTCCCTTGAAAGTCTTCCTGTATTTCTGACTCATCCAGAATCCTTTGTTGGCAAGCGGGTTGGCAGCCGTGATAAAGGCAGGGTTAATCACAGAAGTGAATGTGCCCCCTCTTGCCTGTATGACTTTGGTCTCATCAGGGCCCTGCAAGGACCTGGAGGGTGATCCTGTCGCTCCCGTTGCCGGCAGGGCTGCGATCCCGGCAGCCGGGGGGGTCTGCCCCAGGACGTAGTAGTTTATCTTTTTTGCAAAATCACCTATTCTGGGTATCACATCATCCATCCCATGACACTGTTCAAACACACCGACAGGGGTTTTATAGGTGGACACATCAAGAAGCTTCGCATCAAGACTTATGCTGTTGCCAATCTTTGTTATACTTCCCCACACAACATAATCCAAATTCAGCCTTTTGCCAAAACCATAAACATCGGCAGCTGTAATCCCTTTCTTGTCTAATTTATCCAGTGCTTCTCTGACCTTCTGTTTAGTACTGACATTTATTCCGTTGTTTGCGGAGAGGCGGGAGATCAGCATATCCCATATCCCATCCCTTACATAGTTTATGTCTTCCGAGCTATGAACCGAGAATGGAAGCACGGCCACCTTTTTCTGGTCTTCTGCATCTCCGGCCCATACCAATCCGGAAAGCATCAGGCCCAAAATACAGAAAAAAATCAAACATCTCTTCATTTCAATCTCCTTTGAATTTGATTCTCTATCAATAAAGCTACTCAAACGCAGACTTTTTGCATCATAACCGCATACCGTATAAATTTCATCAGGCAAAACTTCTCAACAGCCGGAGGTTCTCCATGTTACCGGGGGTTTCTATAATTTTTGGAATATCCTTAAGAGATTCATCTCTCATGATCAGCCTGAACGCTTCCATACCTATTATTCCTTTTCCAATATCCTCATGTCGGTCCACCCGGGAACCCAGATCTCTTTTAGAGTCATTCAGATGAATAACCCTCAGATTTTCCACGCCTATTGTATCATCAATCTTTCTGAAGAGATTGAGGTAATCCCTCTTCGTTCTCAAATCATATCCTGCCACAAATATATGACACGTATCAAGACAAAATACCAGTCTGGAACTTTCTTTCACCCCCTCGATAATCCGGGCAATCTGTTCAAAACTGCACCCAAGGGCGGTCCCCTGACCCGCAGTTGTCTCCAATGCTATCTTTACCCCGGCTTTCGCTGTATCATTATGAATTTTGTTCAGGGCACCGATTATTCTGTCTATACCATATTTTTCGCCGCGTCCCTTATGAAATCCCGGATGTACAACAAGATAGTCTATATCAAGCTGTTCGCACCTGTGAATCTCATCCAGCACGGCATTCAGGGATTTCTCATACAGTTCTTCATCGGACGAAGCCAGATTGATCAGATAACTGGCATGGGAAATAACCGGACTTATGCCAGTTTCTCTTTTTGTTTCCCGAAACAGGTCTATCTGTGATTTCTCAAGTGGACGCCTCTCCCACCTGTTTGAGTTTCCGGTAAACATCTGGATTGTATTACATCCGAGTTCATGCCCTCTGATAAGAGCCTTATCCAGACCGCCCGAAATAGACATATGCGCACCCAGCAGCAGGGTTTTACGCTTATCCATTCTTGTTTACCTCTGCATCTGAGGATGATAACGTATCGCAGGTGTTTTGTAAAACCATATTATGAGAGCTCAGAAAAACAGATATTATGGATAAAAAAACAGGGACTGTCCAACAATGACGGGCTAACTACCGGCCTGTTTTGCGTGCTTTTCCACTATAATTGTCATCTTATTAATCACTTCCTCAACACCTATTCCGGTGGTATCAATAATAACGGAATCGTCTGCCGGCTTCAACGGAGCTATCGCTCTCCTTGTGTCCCGATAGTCTCTCACCTCTAATCCCCGCTTGACTTCAGCAAGATTGGCTTTCCCTCCATTTTCTATCAGCTGCTCATACCTGCGCCTTGCACGTTCATCTACATCGGCATCCAGAAAGAACTTCACATCCGCATTGGGAAACACCACTGTTCCCATATCTCTACCCTCAGTCACTATGCCCCCATATTCCCCAGCGCTTCTCTGAAGCGGAAGAAGGGCGTCCCTCACCGCGGGAACCACAGATATCGAAGAGGCAAGCATGCCTATCTCTTCAGTCCTGACCTTGTCCGATACATCTTCCCCATCTATCAGGACCATCATATCACCTTCCGTCTCAAGGGGGATATTAATGCCATCGCACAATTCACGCAGCGCTTCGTCATCCGCTATGGATATCCCGCGCTGCATCGCCCTGTAGGCAATCGCCCTGTAAAGAAGCCCCGTGTCCAGATACATATAGGATATCCTTTCGGCAAGTATCCTGCTTACAGTGCTCTTCCCGGAACCCGCGGGGCCATCCACTGTAATTATCAATTTCTTCTTCATTATTTAAACCCTTTCCATATATCCTCTGTTTTTCATCCCGATAAAATCGGGACTATCTACGCCTGACAAATTCAGATAGGATTGAGGCACAACACAATCACAATGATATCGAAAAGAATATCATGTTTCACCACGCGCGTAATATTGATTGTGTGGATGAATTTGTCAAGGCCGAAAAACCGGAAATTTACTTCCGGATAGCGTAAAATCAAAGAAAGTACAAAGATTAAAACCAGATACAGAAAAACAG
>CAYLXS010000120.1:0-3826 GCA_964387765.1 uncultured Syntrophaceae bacterium | reverse complement strand
CCAAAGGTCGTAGGTTCGAATCCTGCCCCCGCTACCAAATAAGATTAAGGGGTTAGGCGGATTGCTTAACCCCTTAATCTTTTCTTTGCTACCCTGTAGCTACACTCTCCACGCATTTTTTCTATTTTCGTGTCTCTTTAGAAAATTTTGCAATGCAAGCCCTGAGCTGATGTTTATTCAGACTATCCATTATTATACGGCCTGTGACCTGGCAACGGGCAGCCCCGCCCTGAAGAGCGCGCTTTCAAGATTAACGCCGGGTATTATCTCGCTCAGGTAGCGTGTGGTCTCAATAAGACTTTCCGCATCGACACCTGTTTCTACTCCCATTTCGTTGAACATGAAGACTTCGTCCTCAGTGGCGATATTCCCAGTTGCCCCCGGAGCGAAAGGACACCCGCCCAGTCCTCCGATGGATGAATCGAAGGACCGGATCCCCGCCATGTAGGCGGCAAGGGTGTTCGCAAGACCTAGACCGCGGGTATTGTGGATGTGGCACCGGAATATCACTTCCGGGAAGGATTCGATGCAGGCGGCGGTAAAGTCGTAAACCTGTCGTGGATTGCCGAAGCCTACTGTGTCGCAGAGAGTAATACAGTCAAACCCCAGTTCACGTACCTTGCCGACGTAATGGAGGACATCTTCCAGAGTAACCTTTAACTGGAAGGGGCAACCAAATGCCGTCGCCAGATCCACAGTGATTACAGCGTCGGGATGGTTGCTGCGGAGGCGGGAGATGTCTTTTAGTTCTTCCAGAGATTCCTCGGGGGTTTTTTGCACATTGCTCATATTATGGTCCCTGGAAACGGAAAAGACAAATGCGATCTTTCTGATACCGCAGGAGAAGGCCTCTGCGGCGCCTTTCAGATTAGGTACCAGGGCCGTAAAGGTAACGCCTTTAATCTTGCCTACCACCTGATCGGAAATCTCCCTGATATCTCTGAACTGAGGGATTGCCATGGGATTGACAAAGGCGCCTATTTGAATCTCTCTGAGGCCGCTCTTGGCAAGACGTTGAATGAGTGTAACCTTGTATTCAGTTTTGACGAATCCCCGTAGATTTTGCAGGCCGTCCCGAGGACCGACCTCGACAATTTCGACGCTGTCATGCGGGATGATCATGTTGTTCCTCCTGGTCTCTGGAGTGCTGTTCACGGAACCGAGGAGAAAGATAGCACAAAAGGGTCTCACATTGCTACAATTAGCTGACGGGCAGACCTGAGAGAATTTCAGGGGTATGCTGTCATCAGGGAGCATCGCAACATAAGGGGATGATCTTTCGAGTTGCATTTTATTACATTATCTACTATTGATAAACTCGTAGAGAGTCGAAATATGCACAATTTTGTCATTCCCGTGGAAACGGGAATCCAGTGTTTCT
Source organism: uncultured Syntrophaceae bacterium (assembly GCA_964387765.1). Taxonomy (GTDB): domain Bacteria; phylum Desulfobacterota; class Syntrophia; order Syntrophales; family UBA2210; genus UBA2210. The sequence goes on along the minus strand of CAYLXS010000120.1, from coordinate 2,445 downwards.
GAATAGTTATACGCTTCTGGATTCCCGCCTATGCGGGAATGACAGACTTTTTACGAGTTCATCACTATTTATGATCTCATGACGACCTCACGGGGATAGAAAAATGATTTCACCCATTAAAAAATTAGGATCGGACGTTGTGAAAGGTTTTCTCGGCGTCTTTTTTGATATCGATGATACCTTTACAACCGGTGGCAGGATTCCGGCGTGTGCTTTTGACGCGTTGTGGAGGCTGAAGGAACGCGGTATGAAGGTGGTTCCGATAACCGGCAGACCCGCCGGATGGTGCGATCATATTGCCCGGATGTGGCCGGTGGACGGTGTCGTTGGGGAAAATGGGGCCCTTTATTTCTGGCTTGATGAGAAAGAGAGAAAACTGAAAAAGTTATTTCTTGATTCAGAAGAAATCAGAGATGACAACCGCAAGCGATTGTGGCGTATCGGCGAGGAAATACTCGCGAAAGTTCCGGGAACGGCAATCGCCAGTGATCAGCTTTACCGGGAGGCCGACCTTGCTGTGGACTATTGCGAGGATGTGGATCCGCTGAGTTCGGAAGATGTGGAGGAGATTTGCCGGATATTCAGGAGACACGGAGCGACATGCAAGGTGTCTTCGATTCATGTGAACGGATGGTTCGGCAGTTATGACAAGCTGGGTATGACAAAGAGGTTTGTCCGGGAATGCTGGGGAATGGATCTGGATGACAACAAGGAACGCTTTCTATTTTGTGGCGATTCACCCAATGACGAACCCATGTTCCGATACTTTCCCCATTCCGCGGGGGTAGGGAACGTGCTTCGTTTTGCGGATCAGATGAGATACCTGCCTGAATTTGTTTCGAGTCAGGATGGCGGTGAGGGCTTCGCCGAAATTATAGAAGCAGTATTGCGGCTCAGGCGGTAATCAGATCCCCCGGGCGATTTTACTTATTCTTCGGGGTACAATGCCTTACCGCAAACGCGAGGATAACCGATACTGCTGTAGCTATCAGGCAGAGCAGGAAGGCGTTTTTGAAAGCATCTGCCGGGTACCTTCCCCCTGTTTTGCCTACGCTGTCGAGTATGGAGCCGGTCCAGCCCTGAAAGACGGCGACTCCGAACAGGGGGAAGGGATTCAGAAGCCCGGATATTACCCCGAGGATGTTTGCGGGTGTTATTTCACGCAAACTGGACCAGAGTGTCGTCATTGCGCCACCTCCGGTAGCACCCATAACAAGCATCAATATGATGATTCCAGCCGTTCCCAGCATTGGACTCAACGTTACGAGTATCATCCACACTATCGTCATGACTATCAGGGTTACGATAACCAGATTGATTTTGTGCCGGAAGAAACGGTTGCCAATCCACCCCCAGAAGGGAGAAGCTACGATAAGCCCGATGGGTATGAGCATATTGAGATTGCTTGCAGTGGTGAGATCCAAACCGTAAGCCGAAATCAGGAAGGGAGTAGCCCACAGACCCTGTAATGTGATGAACGTACCGACGGACAGAAATAATATGCCCCCATATCCCCAGAAAGTAAATGATGAAAGGGCGTGGAGCACCGATTCTCTATTAGTATGAGCCGGTTCTTTTTTAGTTTCATATTGTGCCGGGTAATTGTTTCCTCTCGATGAGTGATCCCGGATGAAAAAGAATATTATCAGTGCCAGCGCAAGAGAGACTGCCGCTATAATAAAAAAACTGGCACGCCATCCGAATGTACGGGACATCCACACAAGCGGTGTTGTGGCGACAATTGCACCCAGATTCCCTGCGGCCAGGAAGATTCCCGTCAGTGTTGTAAATTCCTTTATAGAAAACCACTCAGAGAAGGCTTTTAACGCGGGAATAAATACCCCGCCAACACCAAGTCCAATCAGGGCACGCCCCACTGAAGCCCAGAAGATCGTGGGTGCCATGCCGAAAATGATGGATCCCGCTGCTGCAATAAGCGTCCATACTCCAACTACGAGTTTTGGCCCAAACCTGTCTGAAAGAAAACCTACAAGAGGTTGCTCAAGAGCATATGCATAAAAATACATGGACGACATTACACCAAGAGCCGTGGCATTTGTTGCGAAGGTTTCTAACAACTCCTGGGCTATGGCGGATGTGGAAACCCGGTGAAAATAGACGAAAAAGTAAACCGCGCAAAGTATTCCGAAAACGAACCAGCGGTGTGGGTTACGAAGAGATTGGATAGATGAATCAGTCGTCATGGTCTCAGCAGGCTAATTTAAAAGTTTGCAAGGACTGGGGACATTTAATGATTACAGCAACTCATACCAGGATCAGAAAATTCCGAAGATGTCAAATTAAGGGATCGGGATAATTGATCTTGTCCCTGTGTTGTTCGGGCAAGACAAGTCAGGCGGGCTCAGGTCACCTTCTTTCTTTGTCTGACCTTGTCAATAGATTGAAGCCTTACTCTTCGCGTCAAAGACACTAAGGTGATTAAGA
>CAYLXS010000119.1:0-3827 GCA_964387765.1 uncultured Syntrophaceae bacterium | reverse complement strand
ATGTGCGCCTTAAATTCAAGCATGGTGAAACTATTCTCGAAAATAACACCGATATAGTTTTCGACATTGATTGAATCATCCAGAGAGTCGATAGTGTCTAAAATCTCCTGAGGATCATACTCCTCAAAATGTAAGACCATATTCCGGATCCATTTGCCGGTGTTTCTATTATTATAGATCAGGTCCTCAACAGGGTAGACCTCGGAAACACCGGGAACGATCATCTGGCAGGAATAAAATCCGAGATAGTTGTATTCACGCAGAAACATCTCTTTGCCCATGTTGTCAAGAATATCAGTCAGATAGCTATATTCTGCGTCGCGCCCCTCGCCCCGATAGCGCCACGACGCATAGTCGAAACTTTTTGCGGAACTCAAAAATCCAAACCCCAACACCCCGTTAGAGTCGACAAAATGCGCCTCAATATTAGAACCGTCCGAGACCCTTTCCATGTCAAAGGTCGGGACCTCAAATGCATCCAGATTTTCCAATTCGCGACCTTGCATCAATTCCGCCATCGTCCGCTCAAGTGAGACCTCTAAAATTGGATGCGCGCCAAAGGAGACAAAAAGAGAAGAGTTCTCCGGATTGATTAAAGAGATAGCGGTGACGGGGTATTTCCCCCCCAATGAGGCATCAAGAACCTCTACGATATATCCTGCCTTTCGCAGTGCTGAAACGTCGCTATACAGTCGATCAAAGGATTCAATAATTTCATCGGGGTATCTCGGAAGGGCATAGCCGTTTTTGATGATCTCTATCTTGGAATAACGTTCGAAAATTTCACTGAGTGCTTGTACCTGCGCCTCTCGTGGCGTATTTCCCGTTGCCAGACCGTTACTGACGTAGAGATTGCTCAAGATATTAACCGGAAAATATACCGTTTCCCCATTCGATCGTTTCGTAAAAGGCAGTGCGACGATCTTGTCCTCATAATCACTATTGTAATCAACAAGGTCTTCACCAGTGAGCTCTCCATCAGGATCATAGACCAGGCGCAGTTCATCGTTCAGGTATGCCCCGCCAAAGGCAAAGGCGACCTCATCAGGATACTGTTTTCGATTTGGCAGGTGGAAGTCGATAAAATAGGTATTGGTCTGGAGCCGTTCAATATACTCACCCAGTGCGCTCGCAATCGATGCGTCCGATACGATCCCTTTCCCGTTGGAGTAGATATGACCGGGTGCCTCAACCGAAACGAGATTCACCGAGTAACAGTGCTCCAGCGGATGCCTTTCATGCGAAAGAGTAGTTTCGCATCCAACGTTCGCTAAAACAGCCTTCATTTTTGCTATGGACTCTTCCAGCGGGGCAGATCTGGATAAAAGGTTCATTTTTTTAGCTTTCTTTTCTCTTACTCAGCGCTATGTTCCTGTATGATTTCCTTGACGCGTCCGACCTCGCCGCCCTCCAGGCGAACCTTGATCCCATGGGGGTGAAAGGGGGATTTCGTCAGCATATCTTTCACGATACCCTTCGTGAGCGTTCCGGATCGCTGATCCTTCTTTAACACGATGTGTACCGGTGATCCGGGGTGTATCTGTTCACGCTTTGTCCCGTCCATATGCCTCGATTCCCTCTTTTTCTGGCACTCGTACTCTCTGTGTGGGTTGTAACCCGTAGGTTACAGCTACCGCTTCAATTCAGCCGCCGCTTTCGTGGCAGGCAGCAATGACCTGTTATGCGACTGACATTTGTCCGTAGTTGTTTTTCTTTAATGAAAGCACAGAGACATCAAGCCCTGACAGTTGTATCCGTCTCGAAACTCATTTGATTAACCTGTTAAAATTTATCCTTTTGGGCCTTCTTCTCTTTTTTCTCAGTGCGCTTTTCTTTCAACGTTTTGTCTGATTTTTTCTTAACTGTTTTTTGGGCATCTTTTCCCTTAGACATGAATCTCCCCTTTGTTTCGGTTAGTTGAATATACTTGTTGATTGTACTTCCACTATACGTGGACTGCAAGTAATCATTAGACAGATCTGTATCGTATTTACCTTGTTGTGACCAGCAGGGCCGCCAGATAACTCTCGGGCATGCGCCCGCTGCCGCGGAAATCCGTATCCTGCCCGAGTTGCTTGATCGACTTCACTCGTTCTCTGCCGCCGGCAACCACCATCTCCTCCAGCGCCTGATGGGGAAGCCCGCTGAAATTCGTAGCCGCCAGTAAGACGCCGCCGGGCTCCAGGATCTTCATCGCCGTATCAATCAGGACGGCAAAATCCTTTTTAACGCTGAATATTTTTCCACCATGCCGGGCAAAAGAGGGCGGATCGAGGATCACGCAACCAAAGCGGTTGCCCTTCTTAAGGCCCAGCTTCATATACGTCAGGGCATCGGCCCGGACAAATTCACCCTCGGCGCAATCCAGCCGGTTCAGTTCATAGTTCTCACGGCCACGATCCAGAGACTTGCGGCTGATGTCCACATTGACGACGCTCGACGCGCCGGAGGTCCGGGCATATACACCAAAGGAACAGGTGTACGCAAAACAATTCAGTACCCTGAGACCCTTTGTCAGTCCGGCAACGATCTTTCGATTGCGGCGCATATCCAGAAACAGGCCGCTGTTGAGCCCATCATTGAGATCGACGCCGAAATGAAGGCCGTTCTCCCGAACCACCACCCGACTCGCCACCTGATCGATATAGACGGTTGCGTTGATCTGCTCCGATTTGAGCGCCTGTGGATCCAGCCTCTCCTTGATGATGAGGTAACGGGCGCCAAGGCGGTCTGCAATAAATTCTGCCAGGGCTTCCTTGCGGGCGATCCATTGCGTATCAAACAGGTGGATCACACAGCGGTCACCATACTGCTCGATCACCAACCCGGGCAGGGCATCGCCAAGCCCGTTAACCAGCCGCAGGGCATTCGTTATCTTCCTCAGAGGCTTTCGCCTGCTGATGGCCGTCTCAATGAGATCGATTGTCTTTTTGTCCATCGTTACAGATCCTGACACTGCACAAAAAAACCGCGCCGGGCTTGCCGGGACGGTCGCAAAAAATATTGAGACTCACTTTATTTTTGTAAATATTATAACAGTGTGTTTCCCCCTTGTCAACAATATAAGTATTTGAAATTATTTAAAAAGAATAGTTGACCCCAAAACGCAAATCATGCCGTAAAGCACTTCGCGATTCTTCTCAGGGGTGGCAAAAAGCAAGACCTGCCCCCGAAATACCACTCCGGTGAGGCAGTTCACGGCCTTACCGGAGTCGCGTTCAATCCAGATGTTGGGTGGTTACTTACAGAAATGCTCTATTTCGATTTGCCGATTTCCTCTTCGACTTCCTCCGCCCCTTCTGCATAGAACTTCTGTTCATCTGGGGCCAACTCGTGAAGAAGCCTGAGGAACTCTCCCGCGTGGACGCGTTCTTCATCGGCGATATCTTTGAGTATCTCGATCGCGAGCTTGTTGTCCGTTGACTCTGCAAGTTGCATGTAGAGTTGAATCGCTTCATACTCTGCAGCGACCATGAACCTGATCGCACGGATGAGTTCCTCGTCCGTAAGCTTGCGGTTGTTTGCTTGCCCTGAGAACTGTGGTCCACAAGCGTTATAAAAGGATTCATGGACTACATAGATCCGGTCAGGATAAATAGTTTGTCCAAAAATCTCCCCGGCTACAATCTTAAAGACACGGGAAAGATCAGGTTCGAGAATTGATGGATTTGAACGTACACTTTTAACCTTTCAAAAAAAGTATTTTTAAGTTTTCATGCATTATCTTAAGAATACTGAATATGCTACGTATAACTTCCTGTACTGTTGTTTTAAAAACCTACAACCACAATAGAAGGTTTTAATTAGCAATCAGCAACAAGGGTCAA
>CAYLXS010000118.1:2628-3855 GCA_964387765.1 uncultured Syntrophaceae bacterium | reverse complement strand
CTGATTTCAGATTGACAAAGATTCAAACATTATAATATATTATAATTTAAATTCCTTGGAATAATGGTGAGGTTATGTTTGGCATTGGAATGCCGGAATTGATAGTTATCCTTGTTGTTGCCCTGATTATTATCGGGCCGAAAAAACTGCCCGATCTGGCAAAATCTCTCGGCAAAGGTCTTGCGGAGTTCCGCCATGCCACCGATGATGTAAAGGACAGCCTCAATGTGGACCAGATCAAGGATGAGGTGGACGATTTCAAGGATTCTGTCCTCTATGGGCGAAAAAAGGAAGAGACTGAAGGCAACGAGCGGAAGGCAGGGGACGAGACTCAGGAGACAGTAGATAAGAATTCAGAATAAGCCACTGAAAGTAATTACTCAGGTAGAGAGGCTGTAGGCTGAAGACTGCCAGGAAAAAGCGGGGATACTGCAAGCTTTGAAACCGTGATTAGCACAAGGATTCACTCTTCCTCCGCTCAGAATGTATTATACCATGAACCTGATATGTAGTGTGAACTTGTGATATGACCGATCAGACAGATGAAAAGATGCCGTTTATGCTCCATCTGGAAGAATTGAAAACCAGATTGACGCGTGTACTGATTGCAATCGGTATCTGTTTCATTATATGCTATTTTGTTAAGGAAAAGCTGTTTAAGATATTGACACTTCCTCTCGTTGCTGTGCTTCCCGATAACAGCTCCATGATATTTACCAGTCTTCCGGAGGCATTTTTTACCTATCTCAAGGTATCTTTTTTAGCGTCGATTTTTCTTGCAAGTCCATACGTCCTGTACCAGATATGGGGATTTATATCGCCGGGCCTCCATAAATCCGAAAAGAAACATGCGGTACCTTTCGTTACATTTTCCACCCTGTTCTTTCTGGGAGGTTCCCTGTTTGCGTACTATGTTGTTTTTCCATTCGGCTTTAAATTCTTTGTCGGTTTTGGAAATGATGTTATAAGGCCCATGCTTTCTCTGAGGGAGTATCTCTCTTTCTCCATGAAGCTCCTTATCGCGTTTGGAATTATCTTTGAGCTTCCCATCTTTATGTTCTTTCTGGCGAAGATAGGGATGGTAAACTCCAGGACTCTGGTGGAAAAGAGAAAATATGCGATACTTCTGGTGTTCGTTGTTGCCGCCCTGTTTACCCCCCCGGACATTGTGACGCAGGTGCTGATGGCTCTACCCCTTATGATCCTCTATGAGATAAGCATATGGGT
>CAYLXS010000118.1:0-2528 GCA_964387765.1 uncultured Syntrophaceae bacterium | reverse complement strand
CAAAGAAGGGGGGAATTGTAAAGAGAATCTCTCTTTGGATCTTCGTCCTGGCCCTCCTGCTGACCCTTGCAGGGGCGGGGTTCATCTATTTTCTTGTGGATGGATTGCCCAGCATCTCTTCACTGAAAGATTACCGGCCCAGCATAATAACGAGGGTATACGCGGACGATGGTCAGTTGATTGATGAGTTCTACCTTGAAGACAGAAAAGTTGTCCATGTTACCGATCTGCCAAAATTTGTAATACAGGCATTTGTGGCGGCAGAGGACGCCCGTTTCTTTCGCCACAAGGGAATCGACATCAACAGCATTATCAGGGCCTTCTTTAAAAACGTGGAGGCGGGAACAATCGTTCAGGGGGGAAGCACCATAACTCAGCAGGTGGCTAAATCGCTTTTCCTGTCACCGGAGAAGAAATATATCAGGAAACTGAAGGAGGCTATTCTGGCCTACAGGATAGACAAATATTTAAAGAAATATGAGATACTCAACCTTTATCTGAACCATATATATCTCGGACATGGGGCGTATGGTATAGAAACCGCGTCGCAACACTATTTCGCAAAAACCGCCAAGGAGCTTACCCTTCCCGAAGCCGCCCTTCTTGCAGGACTTCCCAAGGCCCCCAGCAGGTATTCCCCTTCCCTGCATCCCGAACGTGCCCGCCGGAGACAGATCTACGTCCTGGACAGGATGGCGGAGGATGGATACATAACGGAGAAAGAGAAGCAGGTAGCGCTTGAAACGCCTGTAGAACTGAAAAAGGAAGAGAATAAAGCCAAGCTGGCGCCCTATTTTACCGAGAATGTCCGCCGGTATATCCAGACCAAATATGGCAGCGATGTCCTGTATAGAGAAGGTCTTGAGGTATATACCACACTGGACATGACCTGTCAGAAGGCGGCCCGTGATGCCGTGGAAAGAGGATTGAGAGAACTGGACAAGAGACAGGGATACAGGGGGGTTTTGAAAAGGGTGCCCGAAGAAGGCATCGAGTCTTTTGTGCAAGACATGAAAGTGGGCCCGGATAAGCCGCTGGAGGGCCGTATTGTGAAGGCCATCGTAGTGGATGTGGACAGCGGGGGGAAGATTGTAAGATTAAGGGTGGGCGAATATGAAGGCACTATGACGCTGAAAAATATGTCATGGGCCAGGATACCCGATCCGAAAATTGCCTACAACGCGGCTAAAGTTAAAAATCCGGCGGATGTGCTCAAGACAGGAGATGTCGTGGAAGTGAAGGTCCTGAGTGTTGCGGATGGAAAGCTGGATCTGGCCCTGGAACAGGAACCACAAGTGCAGGGCGCACTTCTCGCCATGGACTCGAATACCGGAAAGATAAAAGCGATGGTCGGGGGCAGAAGCTACAAAAAGAGTGAGTTCAACCGCGCCACACAGTCAAAGAGACAACCGGGGTCCGCTTTCAAACCCTTTATATTTACCGCGGCTTTTGACAAGGGCATGACTCCCGCTACCACACTTATGGATAGTCCTGTGATCTACAAAGATACCCTGAAGGACAGCCTGTGGAAACCACAAAATTACTCAGAAAAATTTTATGGTCCTACAACCCTCAGGACCGCTCTCATTAAATCGAGGAACCTGATAACCATAAAGCTCCTGAAGGAGATCGGGATAAATTATGCCGCTGATTACGCTGTTAATATGGGGATAACAACACCTCTTGCGAGAGATCTTTCAATGGCCCTCGGAACATCGGGCATAACACTCCTGGATATGGTGAGGGGCTATGGAGTTTTTGCTAATGGTGGCAAAAGGGTCAAGCCCTTCTTCATAAAAAAGATTGTTGACCGCACCGGGAACATAGTGGAAGAGAACAGACCAGAAGCAGAACAGGCCGTTGACCCCGGGATCGTTTACATAACATCGCATCTGCTCCAGGAGGTTGTAAAGGGGGGCACCGGCTGGCGAGTCAGGGCCCTTGGCAGACCTGTGGCAGGCAAGACAGGTACAACCAATAATCTCAAGGATGCGTGGTTTATGGGATTTACCCCTTCGCTTGTTGCGGGTGTATGGGTCGGTTTTGATGATCTGAAGCCGCTGGGTAAATATGAAACCGGTTCACGTGCTGCCAGCCCCATCTTTTTATATTTTATGGAAAAGGCGCTTGCCGGCACTCCGGTTGAATCCTTCTCGCCCCCCGAGGGAGTAGTATTTGCCAAAATAGATCCCGAGACGGGGGCGCTGGCTGGTCCCGACTCCGAAAAATACATATTTGAATGTTTTCTGGAAGGGACGGAACCTACCGAGACTGTACCCGAAGATAATGCCGGCGAAGACGAGGGGTTCTTCAGGTATGATCTTGATTAAAGAGCCCGCGGTTTTCTTATTTGCATGTTTTCACACAAACCGTGAGGGCTGACTTTATAATAAAGGTGTGATCAGGAAGGGAGACAGCGGAAAAGACAGGCCTGAAATAGGATGGTCCATGGGGATGGTTGACTGCAAGATTATTTCCATGCGCAGTGATTATTGTATTGTCCAGGTTGCGGGAAGCAGGGAAGAGGT
>CAYLXS010000117.1:0-3936 GCA_964387765.1 uncultured Syntrophaceae bacterium | reverse complement strand
TTTTCTTTCTCCTTCATCACCAGTTCGGCTGCGCGGATCATGCCGTCGGCCTCAATATTAATCTCCACTTCCTCCCGTCTTTTCGTGTCTTCTTCAGCATGGACTTGCGCCTCGCTCACCGCATATTCGACCTCCTCATCCGACAGAAGATGTGATGCATTGATAGTAATCCCAGTCTGTTGCTCCGTATAAAGTTCCTCGGCGGAGACCTTTACTATCCCGTTTATGTCAATCGCAAAGGTAACCTCCACCTGTGCCTTTCCCCTGGGAAGCGGAGGGATATCGGTCAACTGGAATTGACCCAGGCTTATATTGCCCGCGGCCATCTCCCGCTCGCCCTGGAGAACGTGGACATCCATGACGGTTTGATCGTCTTCGGCATTGGTGAATATCTGGCCTGCCGAGGTGGGAATCGTTGAATTACGGGTAATGATCTTCGTAAAAAGACCTCCCTGCGTTTCGACTCCCAGCGAAAGGGGAGTCACATCCACCAGTGTGATATTGTCAACCTCTCCCGTTAAAACTCCTGCCTGTATGGCCGCCCCGATGGCGACTACTTCATCGGGATTAATCTTTGTATACGGTTTTTGAGAAAAGAACTCTTCCGCCAGTTGCCTTATGCACGGCATCCTCGTGGACCCCCCCACGAGCACGACCCGGTCAACATCACCCGGAGCAAGTCTGGCGTCGGCCAGAGCCTGACGGGTGGGACCGATAATCTTTTCCCTCAGGTCCGCAGTAATCGTTTCAAATGTGTCCCGATCAACGAACGTTTCAAGGTTTTTCCATCCTCCATTATTTGTCCTGGCAAAGGGCAGGGAAATACTGGATTCCGGTTTGTAAGAAAGTTCCTTTTTTGCCTTTTCACTGGCCTCCCTCAGCCGCTGGGAAACCATTGCGTCGGATTTTACGTCCAAGCCATGCTCAATCATAAATTTTTCGGCAAAATAATCGGCCAGCATTTCATCCCAGTCATCGCCGCCAAGAGCAGTGTCGCCATTAACGGCCTTTACGTGAAACATGCCGTCTCCCATTTCAAGGACAGACACATCGAAAGTTCCTCCGCCCAGATCCCATGTTAGAATGGTTTGGATTTTCTCACGGTCTATTCCATAGGCCAGAGATGCGGCAGTAGGTTCATTAATTATCCTCATGACATCAAACCCTGCCATAATCCCGGCTTCCTGGGTCGCTTGCCGCTGACTGTCATTAAAATATGCAGGCACTGTGATTACGGCTTTTGTTACTTTTTCACCCAGCTGTTTTTCCGCATCCGATCTTATCTTTCGCAGGATAAATGCTGATATCTCCTGTGGGGAATACGCCCTGCCATTCATAGAAACCCTGTAGTCCGTCCCCATGTGTCTTTTTATGGACAGTACTGTCTTTTCGGGATTGGCAGAAGCCTGCCTTCTGGCCACCGATCCGACCAGTTTATGTCCCTGTGCTGTTTCCGCATATGCTGAAGGTGTAAGATTTTCACCTTCAGCGTTTTTGATCACCCTGGCATGACCATTATCAATGACGGCTGCTACCGAGTATGTTGTTCCCAGGTCTATGCCGATTGCCTTTGTCAACGTTCTCCTCCGTGTATCAAACAGTGGTCAGTGGTCAGTGGTCAGTGATCACTGCCCCTCACATTGAATTTGTCCCATGACTTCCAAAATCTTTTCCTCGGAAAAGGGCTTGTCAACGAAACTGTAAGCCCCTTCTCCCTTTGCTTCTCCACTTTTTTCTTCGCTACCATAGGCGGAAATGATGACTACTAATGTCTGCGGGGTTATCTCTTTAATTCTGGGAAGCAGGTCCATTCCATCCCCGTCAGGCAGTTTCAAGTCTAAAAACAATAAATCAGGCGCCTCCTTGAGGCGAGTCGTGCCATCACTTATGGTATTGGCAGTCGATACAGTATACCCTTTCTTCCGCAAGGTATTGGACAGGAGCCAGCATAAGTCTCCTTCGTCGTCTATTATCAAGATATTCTTTACTCGCTTTTTCGGAAACAGGCGAGGCTTTACCGCATCTTCTTTCCTTCTTAGTCTTAGCTGTTCTTCTTCCCGTTGTTCAAAATAAGGTCTTAGTTCTTCGAGTTGTTCAGGTTTACGCCAGCCTGAAAGCCCGCTTCGCCAGACGATGGCTTCATCACGTTTTATAGTCCCTTTTAGAATCCAGCTTTTTAGTCTGGAGTGATAGATCAAATGGTATGTATCCGCCCCTCTTCGGATATCATATTTTAGTTCTTTCATGAACTTTCCTCCTATTCTATTTTACCGGCAAAGAGATCGCAAAAAGAGTGCCCCCGTTCCGCTCGCTTTCAACACCTATTGTGCCACCGTGGCTGACAATGATCCCGTAAGTTGTAGATAGCCCCAGGCCTACTCCCGAGGGTTTAGTGCTGAAAAAAGGGTCAAATATCCTCATAATATCTTCTTCAGGCATCCCTTCCCCAGTATCCCTGATCTTCACGACAAGAAAATCCTCTTCAATCTCTGTAGTTATTGTCATCTTGCCCCCGCCAGGCATAGCCTCAACGGCATTAAGCATCACGTTTGTGAATACCCGCGCGATCTGTTCCTTATCGACAGTTATCATCGACATTTGTGAGTTAAAACCCTTGCTCACAGTTATTCGCTGCGAGGCGATCTTGGTCTTTATGGAACCCAAAGCGCTTTCCAAAATTGTATGGATATCATGAGAGCGGATATTGAGTTTTGGTGGCCGGGCACAGTTGAGGAGTTCGGTAATCAAAAAGTTGATCCTCTCCGTATTTCTGATGATCACCTCGATATGTTTGGCCCAGGGACTATCTCCGGTAAATGCATCCCTGAGCTGCTGCACAGCCATAGACACATTGCCCAGCGGATTTCGTATCTCGTGGGCTATACTGGCGGCTATTCTGCCGGTAAAGGCAAGCCTTTCAGATTGAAACGGTTCTTCCTTACTTCGATTCACAGATCCGTCATATATGTCTTTCTTTCCTGATGTAGACATGATGATACTCCTTGTCTATTTTTATGAAACTGACAATAGTTCAGCCAGATACCAAGCTTATAATGCAGAGGCTTTAATCTTAGCCATTTTTGTATTTCTAACGGGGCTGACCCAGTTACAATATGGACAGCCCTTTTCTAAAAGTTCGCTAACCGGCGCTTCTTTCCCACATTGAGGGCATGTCTCCATCTCAACTACCGCGCCTTCCGGACTTGGAGTTAAAATGCTTCCCTTTAGCACTTTCTCCCATTCATCCATCTCTTTCCCGGCAAAAGAAGCTGCTTTTTTTGTGGAATTAACCTGATATATTATATCAAGCACCCTCTCTTTTTTGCTGTCCAGACCACTTACCTTTCTCATCTCGCTGCTGACATTGATTATCCGATCAATAGAGACGTCAAAAACCATTTTTTTATCAAAGTCATGCCACCAGCATAATCTCTTATTAGTAAGATAGAGGTGACCCGGTCTCCAGGTCTCTTGCTGAATTCCTTCAGCAGGCACTAAATACCACACCTTCTTCCCTCGACAAGCAACGCTTTCTTCCGCAGCCAGCAAACCGGCTATTAGCTCATCCTCAAACTCGGGAAGGACGGGATTGTCTTCCAGATAGAGCCCCATGGATACTATTTGTTGCTCAATCGCATCTTTTAGCTGGCTTGCCTCTACCGCACTAAGTCGATGTACGCGATCCTGTTTATCTATCAGATGGAGCACCAGTTTTTGTTTCTCTTTAACAAAATGTGCTTCCTCTCTTATTATCAATGCCTTTATTTCTTCTAACGGTATCTGAAATGTGATTTCATCGAAATCCTGCCGGTGGAGAATAAGCCTTTTCTCGGTCAAATAAAAATGCCCCGGTCTCCATGCGGCGTATATCCCCTCGCTATAGTAATAAGAACCATACATTTTCAGGGCAATCTCTTCTCCTTCCAAAAGTGAAGG
>CAYLXS010000116.1:0-4013 GCA_964387765.1 uncultured Syntrophaceae bacterium | reverse complement strand
CCCGCACCGTCCTGGCATACTGGGGCCACTCGGCCAGACCGATGATCAGCACAAGGAGGGGAACAGCCAGCTGTTCATAGCGGCTCACCCCGAAGGCAACCTGGAATATGGCGCTGATCATAATGGCAACCATGAGGGTGGAGAATGAAAGTTGGACATCCGCTATGCGCATCAGAAAAGAATCGACCTTTCCCCCCGCGTATCCGGATATCATACCTATGAAGATGCCTATGACCGCCTGCAGGAAGACTGCCCCACAACCGATCATGACGGAAAGGCGCAGGCCGTACAGCATGGTACTCAGGAGACCTCTCCCCTGAATGTCCGTTCCCAGGATAAAGTCCGGATTTCCCTCTTCCATCCATGATGGGGGCATTTCCGCGTTCATGATATCAATGCTGGCCGTCTCGTAAGGATTGTGAGGCGCGATGACGGGGGCAAGAATACTGAGCAGAATAAGTGTCAGAAGAACCACGAAACTTATAATGGCAACCCGATCATGCTTGAAGCTATGTAGAAAGTATGAATCTTTAAAACGTTTCCACTGTTTCATTTTCTTCCCGTTATCCTTACCGTGGGATTGACCAGACCGTAGATGATATCCACTATCGTATTGACCACAACAAATAACGCGCCAACCACTATTATATATGCCACTAGAAGAGATGTGTCGGAGCGTTCGACCGCTTCGAGAAACATGAATCCCATTCCCTGCCACTGGAAGACTGTTTCCGTGAGAATGGTATAGGCGATAAGTATGCCCAGTTGAACCCCTCCGACGGTTATCACGGGAAGAAGCGTGTTCTTGAATGCATGCAGGAACCAGATACGCCAGCGTGAGAGACCCTTTGCCCAGGCGAATTTAACGTATTCTGTCTCCAGTGTCTCCATCATCTCCGAACGTATCAGGCGTATGAAGAGGGGAAGCATGATAGAGGAGAGAGCGATGCTCGGCAGTATGAGATGTTTCAGCCCGTCCAGTGTGAGAAAGCCGCTCTCCCACCCCCATATATTGACCGTTTCTCCACGGCCAAACGAGGGCAGCCAGTGCAGTTCCACCGCGAAGATATATATGAGGATTATTGCCGTAAGAAATACCGGTATGGAAACGCCCACGATACTCCCCCCCATGATGATCCTTGAAGGAAGATTTCTGGGATTTATAGCGGTATAAATGCCGAGCGGAATAGACAGAAGAATTATTATAAGACTGCTTGCAAAAACAAGCTCAAGGGTTGCCGGGGCTTTTGACAGGATTACTTCAAGAGCTGGCTTTTTGAAGAAAAATGACATGCCCAGATCGCCGTGGACGGCGTTTTTTATAAAGCGGACATATTGTGTCAGAAAGGGGTCGTTAAGCCCCAGTTTATCACGCAGGGCATCCCTTTCGGCCACTGAAACAGAAACCCCCACGATATCTCTTACAGGATCTCCAATCTTCTGTTTTATGGAGAAACCCAGCAGGCCGATCACAAGCATTACAATGATGGCCTGCGTTATGCGGCGGACAACGAACGCAAACATATAAAATACCAGACAGCACAGAAGTAAGGGGTAAAGCTCAGCGGATTATTGCCTTACCCAGGCAGCAGTTGGCAATACATGGGGGCAACACCCGCTGTCAACGGATCTTGCCCCCGGGGTCTAACTGCTGTAAAGATAGAAGCCCTTTAGGTCGGCAATACGCTATTTGATTACTAAGTCACCGAAATAGGGGAAGTTCTGGACATTTATAATGCGTCTTATACCCACCTTGTTCTTACCGGCCCATGAGAGGTTCTGCCAGTGGAAGGGGACATATGCGGCATCGTCATACAGTATCTGTTCGACTTTCTGGAGCATGGCCGATCTTTTCGCGAGGTTGGTCTCTGTTTGAGATGCAAGCACAAGTTTGTCCACCTCTGCATTGCAGTAGTTTCCGCTGTTATACTGACCGTATCCGGTTTCCTTGTCGGGGCACATCAGCAGAAACTCGGTGTAATTGGCAGAGTCTTCCGTGTCCGGATGCCATCCGATTATCTGCATGTCCGCTACCTGCGCGTCGAACTGATCCCAGTACTGGGCCTTGGGCATGGTCTTGAGATTTACCTTTATCTTGATCTTGGAGAGCATTCCGGCGAACGCCTCGGCGATCTTCTCATCATTGACATACCTGTTATTGGGAGAAATCATCGTGCATTCGAAGCCATTCTCGTAGCCGGCTTCTTTCATCAGGGCCTTTGCCTTTTTCAGATTGTAACGAGGGGTCAGAGCTTCCTTGTATCCGGTGAAGCCTTTGGGTGCCTGCTGACCCGCCACGGTAGCGGTACCCTTCATTATTTTTTTGACGATTCCATTATTGTTTGTTGCGTACACTATGGCCTGACGGACCAGCTTATTCGCGAGTTCGGGACGACGTTTCGAGTTCAACTGGCAGGTGATAATCCTGCTGCCCGACATGGTAATCAGCTTGTTCTTCTTGTCCTTTCTGATTCTTGAGTAATCCTGGGGTGGTACTGGCATGATGAAATCTACGTCGCCTGAAAGGAGTGCTGCCACACGGGTGGCATCGTTCTTAATGGGTGTAAGTATTATTTTGTCAACATTTCCCGGAGATTTCTTGTCCCAGTAATCCGGGAACTCTTCAAATATGGTCTTTACACCCTGTTCACGATTGGTTACCCGGTATTTACCGGTTCCCGATTCGTTGGTAAGCGCGAAAGATGGGCCGATCTTTACAATCGCGTCTTTCGGCTGGCCGTTTTCATCGGTTCCGGTGTAGAATTTACTGTCCATCGGGAAGATATAGGTCGCCATGTTCAGGAGCAGCGCGTAAGGTTTCTTTGTGACGATATCCACAGTATAATCGTCAATTACCTTTACGCCCTCGAAAGGCTCAAAAAGACCTTTAAAGTCAGGACTTTTTTTGAGCCGCTCCACTGTCCATTTAACATCTTTGGCAGTGAAGAGATTACCGCTGTGAAACTTGACACCTTTGAGCAGATGGAAGCGCATGGTCAAATCGTTGATCCGTTCCCATTTGGTTGCCAGGCGGGCATCGAATCCGCCGGCCTTGTTCCAGCGAACCAGCGGGTCAAAGACCATGTGTGAATACTGGAGCATCCCGCCCGACAGCTGTACGAGGGGATCCAGCGAAACCGGATCAGCGTCCATCGCGAGCTTCAAGGTCTTGGCGCTCGCTATTGTGCCGAATGACAACACCATCAATAAAATCAGACATCCAACAAGCAACTTTTTCATATTCCAATCCTTTCTTTAAGTAAAAGATCATAATAAAAGAGGTCGCGAAGTCCCTCCCTGCGGCTTTACATGCCCCTGACACCGCGTGAAATTCTATAAGAGATGTCTCCTTCGGTCAAGCTAAAAATCCAGAATAAAAAAGGGGCTGCGTCCGCGTACAACCCCTTAAGCAGAAATTCGTGAGACCAGCTCTTGCTTTTTTGCCCACCACTGTACGTTATGAGTTTGATCTCAGCTGATAAGAACACAGCAGGGCCTTGATCCGATGACTTAAAAAGTTTTATCATGAAGCAAGAAATTGATTGACAAAGACCTGTTTTCTCGTCATTGTATAATTGGTATATGTTTCAATTACGAATATATAGCTTTTTTTCAAATAGCCTCTTTGCTCCTGAAAATGTTCTTTTTACGAAAATCCTCATAACTAAACAGAATCATAAATTAAGGAGAGTATTTTTGGATCTAACTGGATTTGACAAATTTGAAAAAAGTCGGTTTTCTTCGCTCGGGGTTTAACCGGTTTTATCAGAATAACATTTTGAAGGAGGGATAACATGCCTGAAAGTGTTTACAAAATTATAGAACTGGTGGGAACGAGTAGCTTGTCGTGGGACGATGCGGCCAAAAAGGCTGTGGAAACAGCCAGTATAACTCTTCAGGATTTAAGAGTTGGCGAGATTACCAAGCTGGACATGACTATTAAAGATGGGAAGGTCAGAGATTACAGGGCAAGGATCAGTGTATCGTTCAGGTTAGGAGATTAATCCTGACCT
>CAYLXS010000115.1:0-4023 GCA_964387765.1 uncultured Syntrophaceae bacterium | reverse complement strand
CATGCTGGAAGGTTTTGAAGTCGCAAGGGAAAAGGTTCAAACCCAGTGGCAGGAGATATCGAGGGTAAGTAATTAGTGGTCAGTGAGCAGTGGTCAGATGACTATTGTGATATTTGAGTTTATGCCAATCTGCAA
Organism: uncultured Syntrophaceae bacterium; assembly: GCA_964387765.1. Taxonomy (GTDB): domain Bacteria; phylum Desulfobacterota; class Syntrophia; order Syntrophales; family UBA2210; genus UBA2210. The sequence goes on along the minus strand of CAYLXS010000115.1, from coordinate 3,888 downwards.
GAGAAAATTTGTATTCACTTCAGATTCGCCAATAGTAACCTTCAAGGCATCCTTAGGGATATAGAGGTGTGAGCCGACGCCCCCCTCTGTTAGTACATTTCAAGTATGTCTTTAAAGCATTAATAATGGAGGAAAAGACATGGCAAATGCAGACAATTTGAAAAGATTGGCAGAAGAAATGGTTGGTGCATACGAGGAGAGGGTTAGAGTTATGTCGGATGTCAAGCAGGAGACTGCGGATATCAAGCAGGCAACGGGACGTTTATTAAGTGACTTTGGCAAGGCACACGCGGCAATGTCTAAAGAACTGAAGGATGAACTGGCCAGGTTCAAATCTGAACTGGATGCGACAGAGGGTGAACGCAAGAAGACTGATCAGGGCGAGATTTCAGAGAGAAAAGATTATATTATGGAGCTTAGGGATAAAGCCAGAGAACTGATCGATGAGTTTGACAAGGCGCATGGCGATATGGCGCAAACATTGCGGGCCGAACTGAACAGGTTCAAATCTGAACTGGATGCGGTAGAGGGTGAACGCAAGAAGACTGATCAGGGCGAGATTTCAGAGAGAAAAGATTATATTATGGAGCTTAGGGATAAAGCCAGAGAACTGATCGATGAGTTTGACAAGGCGCATGGCGATATGGCGCAAACATTGCGGGCCGAACTGAACAGGTTCAAATCTGAACTGGATGCGGTAGAGGGTGAACGCAAGAAGACTGATCAGGGCGAGATTTCAGAGAGAAAAGATTATATTATGGAGCTTAGGGATAAAGCCAGAGAACTGATCGATGAGTTTGACAAGGCGCATGGCGATATGGCGCAAACATTGCGGGCCGAACTGACCAGGTTCAAATCTGACCTCGATGCGGCAGGGGATGAACGCAGGAAGATAGACCAGGGCGAGACAAGGGAAACGGCCGAAGCGTGGAAGGGACTTATATCCGCCATGCAGGCCGCGAGAGGGGGCACGGTTGTTGCCGGACCGGTTGAGGTAGAAACAGCGGTAGAAGTGAAGACCGTCGAGGAGGCTATTGAAGAACCGGTTGAGGAGGAAGCAGAAGAAGCGATAGATGAGGTTGCTGCGGCGGAAGAAAAAATCGAGGGAGAAGACCTGGGGGGGAGAATCCTGGATCTTATCGAAGACAATCCTGAAGGTCTGAAAATGACCCAGATTGCGGACATGCTCGACATTGGAAACTGGCGTACCCTGATCCCCGTCATGAGAGAACTCATGGATGACGGTGAAATAAGGAAAGAAGACACTCAATATTTTCTGGCCGAATAACCCTATGACAAGACACTGCTTGTGAGTCTTGCTTGTACTGGTTAGCTAAAAAAGGGGGAACGTATAATGGGTGTCGAAATTATCAGGAAGAAAGAAGGAAAGATTACTCTGAAGTGTTCCTTCTGCAAAGGAACAGGAGTTGATCCATTTGAACTCCTGTCCGAATTATCTGCCTGCCAGGTTTGCCTTGGAGGGGGAGAGGTGACCATACGAGAACCGGCCATTGAGTGCGTATACTGTGGCGGTACCGGGATCCAGCCTCACCGGCGCCTGACCTGTACTGTTTGCGGTGGCAAGGGTATGGTGAAGATAATGGAGCCGGTTGAAACGTGTCCCCAGTGTAAGGGGAAGGGTGTTGTAAAAGGGTACTATCTCCCATGCCTGAAATGCAGTGGCAAGGGAGTTGTTACAAAAAAGTAGGCGGTGAACAGTGAACCGTGGTCGGTGTTCTGGTGACAGTGGACAGGGGACAGTGAGTAGTGGACAAAAAACTGATCACTGTCCACTAACCACCAGTGACTAATCACTGTCCACTAACCACTAATCACTATTTTTAAAGGAGGATTATCGTATGCCGATAGATGAGATAACAACTGTGCTGGAACCACACCCCATGCCTAACTTTATAGAAACCCCCTTCGTTAAGGATATTACCGAGAGATCACTTGCCTATATAGCGGCCGGTTTTCCTCTCCATCTCCGTGGGATTTCCGGGACGGGCAAGACCACTATGGCCATGCACGTAGCCAGCAAAATAGGCCGGCCGGTGGTCATGATCCACGGTGATGAGGAGTTTTCTACATCGGACCTGGTAGGCGGCGAGTATGGCTACCGTATCCGAAAGGTGGTGGATAATTTTATTCACTCGGTCCTCAAAACCGAAGAGGATATGAGGAAAAAATGGGTGGACAATCGTCTGACCATAGCCTGCAAGTATGGCTTCACCCTCATCTACGACGAGTTTACCCGTTCCCGGCCCGAGGCCAACAATGTGCTCCTATCTGTCCTGCAGGAGAAAATGCTTGACCTGCCAGCGGCCCGCGAGGGGGATGAAAACTATCTGCGTGTTGATCCGGACTTTACTGCCATTTTTACCAGCAATCCCGAGGAATACGCCGGTGTGCACCGCAGCCAGGATGCGCTGCGAGATCGGATGATTACCCTCGACCTGGACTATTTCGACCAAAAGACCGAGGTGAATATAACCGTGGCAAAATCGGGTCTTGCCAAAAAAGATGCCGCCGGAATCGTCAAGGTTGTAAGGGCGCTGAGGGACTCGGATTCCTGTGAATTTGCCCCCACCATAAGGGGATGTCTGATGATTGCGAAGACCCTTAAAATCCGCAAGGCCGCGGTCGATAAGAATGACCTGGTATTCAGACAAACCTGTATGGATATCCTGGCCTCGGAGACAAGCCGCATCGGCAGCAAAACCAATCAGGACAGGGTCAGAGGGGTTATTGCCGAATTGATCGACAAGTACTGTTAAGGAGGACAACATGACAAGCAAAAGCCGGCCTCGGCGTACACTTTCGGACATCAAAACGGTCGTTAGGAGTAAGATACGGGCTATGCCCAAAACAACCGGGGCGGAAACTTTAGAAAAGTTTATTCTGGAGAAAAACAGAGCCCGCTTGGGACAGGAGAGAACAAATATCGAAAAGAGGCTTGAACATATAGATAATGAAATCTCGCTTATTGAAGGTGAGATCGAAGAACTAAACGATAAGGACCAGCAAAACGAAGATACAATCATCAATAGTGTAAACAACAAAAAGCAGGAATATCATAAAAAGATGAAAAGAATGAGCATGGATTATTGACGGCAGCGGATGGAGGTTTGATCGATGGCCAGGGAAGGACAATACGTTTACTGCATAGTTGAAACCAATGAAGGACGAAATTTCGGGCCCATCGGCATCGGAGATCGGGGAGATATCGTTTCAACCATAGGCTACAATGATATCAGCGCCGTCATCAGCAGTTCTCCCATGACGAAGTACGTTATCAACCGGGAGAATATGATGGCCCATGAAAAAGTCATAGAGAAGGTGATGAAAGATTATGCGGTGCTGCCGGTACGGTTCTGTACCATTGCCGCAAGCGCGGAGGAAGTACGGACGCTCCTTAGAAGGCGATATCCGGAATTCAAGGGCCTCCTGAGAGATATGGACAACAAGATCGAAATGGGACTACGAGGAATCTGGAAAGATATGAATCGGATCTTCAGTGAAATAGCCGAAGATAATAAGGAGGTCAAAAACCTCAAAAAGAAGGCGGAAGACAAAACGGGAAAGACCGGCAATACCTCCAAGGTTTCTCTTGGCAAAGCGGTAAAGAAAGCTCTGGATGAAAAAAAGGTTGACGAAACACGGAAAATCCTGAACATATTCAAGCGGCCGGCTATTGATGTGCGTACAAACGATATGTTCGGAGACAACATGTTCCTGAATGCCGCTTTCCTGATAGACAGAACACGGGAGAAAGAGTTCGATTTTCTGGTTGAGGATCTGGTGGAAGAATATAAGGATCTGGCACAATTTAAATATGTAGGACCGGCGCCACCATTTAATTTCGTAAATATTGAGGTGAAATGGTAA
>CAYLXS010000114.1:0-4187 GCA_964387765.1 uncultured Syntrophaceae bacterium | reverse complement strand
TTCTTGCATGGCGGTCTATTGTAGAAATGGGAGCCGCCACATAGAATGGGACCCCGTTTACTTTCGCCAGAACGGCGAGGCTGTAAGTCCCGATCTTGTTGGCCACGTCACCGTTGGCCGCGATGCGATCCGCGCCCACTATAACAAGATCGACTATGCCCCGCTTCATAAAGGAGCCTGCCATGCTGTCGGTTATGAGCGTGGCGGGAATGCCTTCATTTTTCATCTCCCACGCGGTCAGTCTCGCTCCCTGGAGGAGGGGCCTGGTTTCATCCACGAGGACATGGATCTTTTTCCCCTCTTCATGTGCGGCGCGTATAACTCCCAGCGCCGTTCCATATCCACCGGTTGCGAGCGCCCCGGCATTGCAGTGTGTCAGGATGGTATCCCCACCTTTTATCAGTTGCTTACCATGAGAGCCCATCTGCCGGTTCGCGCGGATATCTTCCTCCAGGATCCGCAGGGCCTCTTCAGTCAGGGCTTTTTTTACTGCATCCGTTTTTATATGAGGGGTGGACGCGATCTCCTTCTCAAAACGGGACTTCATCCTGTCTATGGCCCAGAACAGGTTTACAGCGGTGGGCCGGGTCCGGGAGAATTCGTCACAGATACTGTAAAAATCTCCCTTCATCTGCTTTTTGGGTGAGTTCAGGACGCCGAGGGCGATACCCATAGCGGCCGCTATCCCCACGGCCGGTGCGCCCCTTACAGTCATATTATTGATGGCGGCTATGACTTCCCGGTATTTCCGGCAGGTAATATACTTTTCTTCATGCGGGAGGGCCCTCTGGTCGATCATTACCACAGTGTCTCTGTCCCAGGATATTGTCTTTATCATAGTGAAGAAAGTTTCTTTTTAATCAGTTCATTGACAATTTGGGGGTTTGCCTTGCCTCGTGTGGCTTTCATTGTCTGTCCCACGAAGAAACCGAAAAGCTGCGTTTTGCCGCTTTTGTACTGCTCAAGTTGCTTCTGACTCGCCGCCAACACCTCTTCCACGATCTTTTCAAGTTCCGCGGTATCGGTAATCTGGACGAGGCCCTTCTCCTCTACTATCTCCCTCGGATCTTTCTCCGATTTCCACATATCTTCGAAGACCTCTTTGGCAATCTTTCCGCTGATCGTTCCATCTTCTATTATCTCAATCAGCTCCGCCAGTGTTCGGGGAGTTACCGGGCTTTCTGTTACCTCCAGCTTTTCTTCATTCAGATACGCGAGGAAATCGCCCATAACCCAGTTACTTGCAATTTTCGGTTTTCCGCAGAGTCGTACAGTTTCTTCATAATAATCCGCCAGATCACGGTCTGCCGTCAGGACACCGGCGTCATAGGAAGGGACACCATATTCGCTGATAAAGCGTTCCCTCTTCTCCATGGGAAGCTCGGGGATGGTATTTTTTATATTTTCTTTCCACTCATCGGATATTACGACAGGAACGAGATCGGGTTCAGGAAAATACCGGTAGTCGCGCGCTTCTTCCTTTCCCCTCATCGAATGAGTGACTCCCTGTGGAACATCCCACAGACGTGTTTCCTGCACGACGCGGCCCCCTCCCTCCAGGATGGCGCGCTGCCTCTGTATCTCGTATTCGAGAGCATGCTGTACGTTGTGGAAAGAATTCATGTTTTTAAGTTCAGCCCTGATCCCAAACTCTTTTTCTCCCTTCGGCCTCAGGGAAATATTGGCGTCACAGCGGAAACTTCCCTCTTCCATGTTGCCGTCGCATATCTCAAGATATACCAGTATCTCGTGTACTCTCCGGAGATAATGAACCGCCTCATCCGTGTTTCGCATATCCGGCTCGCTCACTATCTCTATCAGAGGGACTCCCGCCCTGTTAAGATCTACATAGCTGAAAGGGCTGAGGTCATCATGTATGGATTTGCCCGCGTCTTCCTCCATGTGTATGCGGGTAATTCCGATTCTCTTCTTCGTGCCGTCGATTTCAATATCCACATATCCGGCTTCCGCTATGGGATGGGCAAACTGTGTAATCTGGTATCCCTTTGGAAGATCGGGATAGAAATAGTTTTTCCTTGCCCATGTGCTTGTCTTGTTCACCCTGCAATGGGTTGCGATGGCCATTTTTATCGCGTATTCCACAACCTTTTTATTAAGTACAGGGAGAACACCGGGCATACCGAGGCAGATGGGACAGGTGTTGCTGTTCGGCTCTTCGCCGAATCTGGTCGAACAGCCGCAGAATATCTTGGTGTTGGTAAGGAGCTGGGCGTGTACTTCAAGCCCTATAACCGGTTCGTATTCCATTAGAGGTCGGGCCTCCTCTTCTCAATTTTCGAGTTTCTCTCGTATGAGGAGGCTATCTGCAACAGCTTCCCCTCCTCAAAATGATTCGCCATAAACTGGATGCCCATTGGAAGCCCGCCCTTTGTATAGCCGCAGGGGACGGATATACCCGGAATTCCTGCCAGATTTGTTGACAGTGTAAATATGTCGGAAAGGTACATCTGCAGGGGATCGTTCACCTTTTCCCCTATCCGGAATGCCGGGGTAGGTGTTGTAGGCGTCAGGATGACGTCGCATTTTTTAAACGCGTTGTCGAAGTCGCCTCTTATAAGGGCCCTTACCTGTGACGCTTTCTTGTAATACGCGTCGTAATATCCGGAGGAGAGAGAATATGTGCCTAACATTATTCTCCTCTTTACCTCGGCTCCGAAACCGGAGGAACGGGTTTTTTTGTACATATCCAGGAGGTCTTCTCCACCGGGCGCCCTGAACCCATATCTGACCCCGTCATATCGGGCCAGGTTCGAGCTGGCCTCTGAGGGCGCTATGATATAATAGACCGCGACACAGTACTCGGTATGAGGAAGCGATATCTCGAGACATTGTGCGCCAAGTCCCTCCAGGGTTTTAATGGTTTCATTTGCGGCGGCCTTAATCTCCGGGTCGATTCCCTCAACAAAATATTCCCTGGGGATGCCTACCTTCCACCCCCCGATATCCCTTGAAATAAACTTTCGGTAATCGGGAACCTCTATGGCGACGGAAGTGGAATCATTGATATCGTGGCCGGAGATCACATTCATCATAATGGCACAATCTTCCACATCTTTGGTAATAGGTCCTATCTGGTCCAGGGAAGATGCGAAAGCTACCATGCCAAAGCGTGAGACCCTTCCGTATGTAGGCTTCATCCCCACTACGCCGCACAGGGCCGCGGGTTGTCTGATGGAACCGCCCGTGTCGGTACCGAGAGAGGCCATGCATTCATCGGCGGCAACAGCGGCGGCTGAACCGCCACTGGACCCTCCGGGTATACGCTCCAGATCCCATGGATTCTTTGTTATTCCGAAGCAGGAGGTCTCGGTGGAGGAACCCATGGCGAACTCGTCCATATTTGTCTTCCCGACAAACACAGCCCCGGCATCCTTTAATTTCCTGACTATCGTTGCGTCATAGGGGGGTATGAAGTTTTCAAGGATGCGTGAGCCGCAGGTTGTTCTGATACCTTTTGTGCACAGGATGTCCTTGAGAGCTATGGGTATACCGGTCAGTTCGCCGGCGTTTCCCTCTTTTATCCGCCTGTCCGCCTCGCGAGCCTGCCCGATGGCGTATTCCTCCATCAGTGTTATATACGAATGCACTTTTTCTTCTACAGATGCTATTCTCCGGTATACGGATTCTGTAACCTCAACGGAGGTGATACTTCCATCTCTGAGCTTTTCCTGCAGTTCATGAATGGTTAAACGGTTAGATTCCATAAAACTTTCCTGGGGGTGTTATTTGGAATGGGCACTATTCTATAACCTTGGGAACACCGAAGAGGCCCATGTTCCCGTCCGGGGCGTTGGCAAGCGCAATCTCCGCCCCTGTGGATTTCTTCTCTGTATCATCTCGGAATACATTGTCGAGAGAGATGGCGTACATCATGGGCTTAATCCCCGCGGTGTCTACCCTGCTCAATATGTCCATATACATCAGTATGGTGTTGAGCTGAGAGGTAACCTTTCTCTCTTCATCTTCACTAAATTCCAGCCTGGCAAGGTGGGCGACATGTCTCACCTCTTTCTTTGTTATCTTCACCGCGGTATACTCCTGTCTGTATGGGGACGGGCAAAACCCCATTCCCGATAAGATCGGGGTTTATTCCCGGATGGGCACTAATTCACGGAAACCCGACGAATTTTTATCACATAACCATATAAGTTGCAAACCATACCGGG
>CAYLXS010000113.1:0-4195 GCA_964387765.1 uncultured Syntrophaceae bacterium | reverse complement strand
TTATGTTCCCGACAACGCCATCCAGTTTCTCCAGCACAGACCCCTCCCTGGCATAGAGAGCATCATGTGCCTCACCGGCGTACTCATCAAGTTTCTTTGCGTTGGCAAGAATCCTTTTCTCATCCTGCAACAACAGGTCCTCACCAATCTTAAGGCTGCTCTTTTCGAGTTCATCCAGCTGGAATCTCAGGAGTTCTTCTCTCTCGCGTTTTTCATTATTTCTTGTTTTAAGTTCATCAAGTTTCTTTTCCAACACCTGCCAGTCACTGTAAAGACCGGCAAATTCGGCCCTGAGGGGCATAAGCCCGCCAAATTTGTCCAATATGTCGATATGGTTATCGGCATCCAGAAGAACCTGGTGCTCACGTTGACCACAGATATTGACAAGCGACTCTCCAAGCGATGAAAGCATTCCCAGGGTCGCCAGATTACCATTTATGTAAATCCTGTTTCTGCCACCTCTGGAAACAACTCTTTTGAGCACCAGCTCGTTGTTCTCGCCCATGTCCGCTTCTTTCAGTTTTTTCCTTATATCTTCATTGTCGCTCACATCAAAAAGGGCCTCAACCACTGCGGAGTCCTCGAAAGATCGCACAAAATCGCTCGATGCCCTGTCACCAAGGAGAAGACTCACGGCGCCGATGATTATGGATTTACCGGCGCCTGTCTCTCCGGAGATCACGTTCAGTCCCTTTGTGAAAGTAACATTCAATTCATCAATGATGGCGAAATTTTTTATACTCAGCTCTGTCAGCATCTTATCAGGGTAATTCACCCCATCCCAGTTTGGTTCGCAGGATCTCCAGATAATCACGATGGGGAGATTCTACAAGGTTTATACGGTTCTCTGATTTTTTTATACCCACCCTGTCGCCCGATTTTAATATAAAAAGATCCTGCCCGTCGAGTGTCACGGACGCCTCGCCTTTTTTTGTCCATACTATCACTTCTATGATGGAATCCGGAGGTAGTACAATAGGCCTCTTCGTAAGGATGTGCGGACATATGGGATTTATAATGATAGAATCGAGCTCCGGCATAACAATGGGGCCACCTGAAGACAGTGAATACGCGGTGGAACCTGTAGGGGTGGATATTATAAGGCCGTCCGCTCTGAAGGTACTCAGATACTTTCCATCAACAAAGGTTTCCAGATTGACCATCCTGGAGAGATTTCCCCTGTTAATTACAACGTCATTAAGTGCGGGATATTCCGCGCCTTTCACGGAAACGTTGAGCATCATTCTCCTGGATATGCCGTATTCCCCCTTAAGAATCATTTCCATGGTGCCGAGCATTTCGTTCAGATTGACCACCGTCATAAAACCAAACCCTCCCAGATTAACACCCAGGACAGGCACATCAGACCCTATTGTCATACGCGCCGCCATAAGGAGAGTCCCGTCACCACCGAAAACTACGATCATATCCACCGCGGATGCCAGATTCCCCCTGGAAACCCCGGGCATATTTATCTTTCCGGCTATTTCTTCCTCGAAGAGAACTTCCAACCCCCTATCGGAAAGCCATCTGCCAAGCCGCAATGAATATTCGGCGGCCTTTTCCTTATCACTGTTTGCGATAATTCCGACTCTTTTTATATCCATAAATATCTCCACATGTTACCTAACGTTACCTGACACCGATTATTGAAAACCTTGTAAATGATTCTGTTTATTTATGAGGATTTTCGTTCAAGATCAAGGCGTGCGAAAAAAATAACCACAGGCATATAGTTGATATTCCGAGGATTATTTTTTGAGCATAACGCAGAGATTGGGCGAAAAAACCATTAATAAATAGCATCATAAACAACTATCACAAAAAAAAAGAGGTGTCTATTGTAAATGGCTTGACACCGACTCCTGAACTGCGTTAGTTTCCCCGCCTGGCAGATAACTGATTCTGTTGATCAAGAAAGGTGATATATTATGGGGCTATCAAAAGGAAATCTAACTTTCACAAAATATCGCGTTGCCGGCAAATTGCCGGATAAATTTCCAGATTTTATAGACAGACAGATAAAGTCCTTCGCCTTCAGGGAACTGTCGTCCGGGGGCGAAGAAAAATCTCTTGGCTGGACCAGTTTTGACAATATACTGGATACCGATTTTGAATACGCGAACTACTCAATAGCCGATTATATCGTCTTCTCCCTTCGTATTGATCGCCGGACAGTGCCCCCCGCCCTACTGAAGCTGAGGGTACTCAAAGCGGAAAAAGAGTTCCTGGAGGAAAAAGGGCTGAAGAAGCTCTACAAGGGACAGAGAGAAGATATCAGGGAAACTGTCAAATTAGGATTGTTAAGCAGGGCGCAACCGGTCCCTTCATTCTACGAGGTCTGCTGGTCGGTATCGGGGAAATGGCTGCTGTTCGGCTCGCTCTCGGAAAAGGTGAACGACGATTTTAAGGAATTGTTCAAAAGATCATTCGACCTGCCCCTCACCCATCTTATGCCATGGGACGCGGAGTCGATGCCCAGCGATATCCCGCTTCCGGGAAGAGAGTTTTTGACGTGGCTCTGGTTCAAGAGCGAAGAGCGAGGGGGAAGCATCATGATCCCCAACAGTGGAGATGTGGAAACAATATTCCTGCAAAAAATAGTCTTGGAATCGGGTGAAGGAGAGTATTCCGAGACGGTGGCTTGCAGGGGGCTTCACGCGGACCTCGAGGAAGGCAAGTCGGCGCTGCGCAAGGGTAAAAAAGTAACGGAAGCGCGGATAAGGCTTGGCGCGGGGAATGCCCAGTTTGAATTCACATTCAAGGCTGACACCTTCTGCTTTCAGGCCCTCAGACTTCCTGTGCCAGCGGATGAAGAGGAAGATGACCGGGATGGAAGAATCCTTGAGAGAATCTATCTCGTAGAGGTCACAATGAAGTCAATGGAGCAGTTGTTTGCCCTTTTCCTTGAAAAGCGACTGTCCCCTCAATGGGCATCTGAAGAACTGCCGCACATGAAAAAATGGCTGACCGACTGATCTGGACATGGGGCCATATCTTAGTTTCTGCCACTTTTACCGGTTAAGCCAAGATTCAATTTGACAATAACAAAAATAATGGTATATTTCCAACTATGGCAGCGAGAAAAAAAGAAACAGACTTTAATGAGTATTTTGATTTTCTGTGGGAATATGCCCGGTCGAAGAAGATAAGCAAAGGCAAGTTTATGAAGGACTCCGGCCTCTCTCCCCAGAGGTTCAGTGAGTTCTCACAGAAGAGCCGGAATATAACCGGCGAGTATTTCCTCAAAATGCTGAGCGGTGTCGGGTTATCCCCTGGGGAGATGGAAAAACTCAGTAATATGCCCTTCTCCGAAAAACAGTCAGTCCAGCTTGAATTCGACAGCTTTGTCAAGGGCCAGAAATCCTTTCTCGAAGAATTGATGAAAGATCCGGCAAAATTACATATCTGTAAAACAGTAATCCGATCCAGAGGCCTCTGGGACAATCGCTATATCCAAAAGCTGTTTCTGAAGTTATCAGAAATATTCAAGAAATAACCCCCTCCATCTCTTGTTCCTCCGATCTCAACAAAAACGAAAATGATGACAAAAGAAAAAATACCTTCAACCCCGGCCATTCGCTTTCTGAGAAAAAACAGAGTCGACTTCACGCCCTGTCCTTACAAATACGAAGACAGGGGGGGCACAAAGGTAGCCTCAAGGGAGCTGAAATGTGACGAGCACCAGATGGTCAAGACACTCGTCATGGAAGATGAGTACAAAAATCCTCTTATCATACTCATGCACGGAGATATGCAGGTATCAACAAAGAAACTGGCCAGGACAATCGAAACAAAATCGGTAATTCCATGCGATCCCAAAACGGCACAGAAGCACACGGGATACCTGGTTGGCGGAACCTCCCCCTTTGGAACAAGGAGAGATATGCCAATATATATGGAAGAAAGCATCATAGACCTTCCAAGTATGTTCATAAACGCCGGGCGCAGGGGTCTTCTCGTCGAAATGCAACCGACGGAGATTGTAAGGATTCTTGATCCCAGACCGGTTAGTGTGGGGATATGAAAATCTGGGTTCAGACCGGAGAAATGTTTCAACAATAAACAGCGTTGACAAAAGTTTACTTACATATTAGTAACCGTTTATGGTTTATGGTTTACAGTTATCAGTTTACGGTTGAAAAAATAGAAGGTTTATAAATATTGCACAGGGATCGGCTGAGGAACTGTGAAC
>CAYLXS010000112.1:0-4205 GCA_964387765.1 uncultured Syntrophaceae bacterium | reverse complement strand
AAAGATATCTCCGAGATCACTCCTGCCGTTGAAATCAAAATCCATGGATAAGAACGCCACATCCGACGCCACATCTCCAAAACGAAATCTTTCATTGAACTCGATACAGTCAAATACGGAGATAGCATCATCTTCAATGCATATATGCTGAAGATGGAGATCACCGTGACAGTCTTTAATACAACCTTGCCCTATTCTCATATCGAACAGAGCCGAATTTTTGTCCATGAACGACTTGCTCCATGTCTCTATCGTATTGAATGCTTCCTCCTTCACAGGACCTCCCACATATTTTCTCGTTTGATCGAAATTTTCTATCACATTGGTGGAGATAACATCGAATGTCCCGAATGCCTTTGCTTTTTCATCACTCGGTATATTCCCGTAAACTCGGGCGAGGTGTTTCCCAACACGTTTCACATCATTTCCTGTTACTTCGCCCTTTTCCATGAGTCTGTACAGCATTCTATCTTCGGGAATCCTTTTCATCTTTACAGCATACTCAACAATAGTGTCTCCACTGCCTAACAGAAGGTTCCCCTCCTTATCTTCGGTAATTTCAACAACACTGACATATACATCGGGTGCAAATCTTCGATTTAATAAGATCTCTTTGTCACAGTAATATTTTCTTTTTTCAAGGGTAGTGAAATTGAGAAACCCGAAATCGACGGCTTTTTTGACCTTGTATACAAGATCACCGGCAATGAAAATAAAGGAAATATGTGTCTGAATGAGTTCTACTGTGTCTGGTTTATGAGGATAAAATTCAGGTTTCATCATAGATTCGACAAGATTGGAATGGTTCATTTTTTCTCTTTTCATTGATTATTATATTAATGATTCTCTCAAGTTATGAGGGTTTTCATTCAAGATCAAGGCATGTGAGAAAATAACTACAGGTGCCCCGCAGGAAATGTCCTTGGGGTCCATATAATTGATATTCCGAGGATGATTTTTTGAGCATAACGTAGAGATTGGGCGAAAAGACCATTAATCAACGGAATCATCAATCAGTTTTCTCTATCTTTTTCTTTTCCTCTTCTGCAAGGCGTTTTTCCGTCTCATGTATGAAGTAGGCAGTCTTATAGTTTATACCGAGGTGTGTATATTTCTCTTCAACAATTTTAAACCTTCCAAGTGCGGCACTATATTGCCCGATATTGAAATAAAACTGCCCCACATAAAATTCATGCTCGCCGAGTCTCTTCTTGCATTCCGTTAATTTCTTTTCAGCCAGAAAAGAGAATTTACTGCTGGGGAAACGGGAAATAAGTTTCTCAAACGATTTCTCCGCCAGATGTGTTTCTGTCTGGTCACGGTCTATCTCCAGCATTTGCCTGTAATGACATAATCCTATCTGGCACATTACATATGGAAGATTCTCGCTGGTTGGATGAAACTCCATGAAGTCGCTGTAATTTGCCTCCGCGGAGATATAATCATCATTACTGAAATATGAATCCGCCACCCCCAGTTCAGCAGGAATCGCATACTTACTGAGGGGATATTCTTCAGTTAGTCTCTGAAATATTCCAACAGCATCCTTGTAATCCCCTTCTTGATACGCCTCCTGTCCTCTCATATAAAGGGCCTCAGGTGTGCCGGGGCCCGAGGGACCATTCCACCACAGACAACCAGTAAGAGAAAACATAAAGACAACTATAAGAAACTTTCCTGCAAGTTTCACGTCGATAGCACCTTCCTTGTAACTACCCGAATTGAAAGAGACACAGGCTAAATGCAGCAGATGGCTATCTGCCTCCATAAACCAGACCGGTACCATTTCATGACAGTCTCTTAATGTCAAACACTATTTCAATACCACGCTTCAAGTACTTTGACAGACATTATGGAATTTGATACAGATACTGAAGATTTAGAAAAGTGATCGGCGTCATTGCTGTGTCAATAAAAGGAGCCTGCCATGAAACCGGTTGGTATAATCTCAGGTACAGTTCCTCTGCATGAAGATAATATCTTTCAGAACTTTAAGAAAACCGTGGTGGAAACCGAATTCGGCAACGCACTGGTCTTCCTCTCGGAACTGATCGCATTTATACCAAGACACGGTATGGATACGCTGATCCCTCCACACATGATCAATCACCAGGCAAATCTCAAGGCATTACAGGAAATGGGAGTAAAAGAGGTGATAGGAGTAAATTCCACAGGCTCCCTGAAGAAAAAAGTGAAACCGGGGATGATTATTATTCCGGACGATTATATTTCCACCTCTGGAACCACTACTATATTTCACAACAGTGCCGTTCACATAATACCGTGCCTCGGTGAAGAACTCAGAAAAAGGTTGATTCACACAGCTAAAGGACTCGGAATAAACGTAATAGAAAATGGCGTTTACTGGCAGACTACAGGTCCCAGGCTGGAGACAAAGGCTGAAATACGAATGATGTCCCAATTCGCCGATATCGTTGGAATGACCATGGCAAGCGAGGCAACAATCGCTGCGGAACTAAAACTTCCCTACGCCGCGATATGTTCTGTTGATAATTACGGCCACGGCCTTGTCGAAAAACCGCCGACACTCGAAGAAATCAAGAAAGGCGCACGCAGGAATGCGCGTAATATGCTGGAGATTGTAAAAAGGTACGTAAACGAGTCTTCCAACAGTGGTAAAACTGCAATGTAATCCACCTTGGAGGTGTTACCCGTGGACTTTAATCACAAAGAATCGGATGTAATGGCAGAGATAGAGCGTCTTCAAGCTGGTATCCATGGATTATGTTTCCATGATAGTTACCAGGCTGTGAGTACAGGCCCTCTCGTCCCCGGCTGTGAGATATGCACGCGTATGACGCACATGTCCTTTCAGATTGGCTTCAGTTGCAATGCCACTTGCCCCTTCTGTTTTATCCATACCTATCAGGCAGACATACCTGACGAAAATGAGAAGTACAACCGACAGGCCCTTCTGAAAGAGTTTTACGGGCGCAAGGATGAACTGGAGGGTGTTTCTCTGACCGGAGGTGAGCCCTTATTATATCTCCCTGAACTGAAAGCCAGCGTATCCGAAATGCGGAGAGTCAAGCCTGGATTACACTTCTGGTTATACACCAACGGCATACTCGCCGATGATGAACACCTTGGCGCTCTCCGGGATCTCGGAATCGGAGAAATTCGCTTTAATCTTGCGGCAGTGAACTATGACGAGAAGATACTGAAGAATCTCAAGCGAGCCAGAAAGATGTTCGAGTACGTTGTTGTAGAAGTACCGTCGTATCCGAAGCAGAAGGACAATCTGATGGGGTGCCTCGAAAAACTGGACCGTATAGGGATAGATCAATTGAATTTGCAAGAATTGTTAGTGACAAACATTAACGTACATCGTCTTGAAGGAGAAGGATATCAATCGGGCTTGCTATTTCTTAAAAAGTTTTTTCTCTACGGAAGCAGAAGAATGACATACGAGGTGATGCAGCAATGTGTTGATAAAAGGTATTCGTTTACCGTCAACGACTGTTCAGCAAGCAGCTTCGGCAAAAGGTAACGGCGGGTGAACCACTGAAAAAAGAGCAGTATGATTATCTCAGAACAGTCATTTTTATTTGATAATTTAGATATTGCAATGAGACAGCCTCTGCCACCTTCGATACTTGCATTGACTGTTACAAAGCGCATATTCCAAAAACTTTGCAGGCTGGATGAAAACGGTTTTTTTATAAACCTTTCTGGAAAAGACTGACAAAAGCAAAGGAAGAGGTAAAAGAAACCTGATACATACGAGTCGCCGCTTAGCTTAAACGTTATATGGTCTTAATTAGAAAGTGAGGAATAAACTACAAACAAAATGAAAGAAAGCCAGAAAAATCAAATTGGACAGGAAATCAAGTATCAGCTAGCGGGTTGGATACTTTTTGTTATATGTGCTATTTTTTTCATTGCATCAAGCTTGAAAAACCATGATACTTTGGCATTCATAGGTGGTGCCATCTTCTTAATTGCCTGCATAGTCTTTCTTATACCACTGGTTAGGTCGAGTAAAGAAGTGGAGACTGATACAAAAATACATAATGATAAAAGAATCATATAATCAAGCTAATTCAGCTGACGCAAAAAGCCGCGCGGCTGATTTGCGACATTAGGTGCCTCGTACAGAGAGAAAAAAATGATATGTATTGCGCGTCTTATTAGTTTGGGTTTTTCGATATGAATTAGAAGGTAAATCAGAATATGGAAATACC
>CAYLXS010000111.1:0-4244 GCA_964387765.1 uncultured Syntrophaceae bacterium | reverse complement strand
GAGAAGCATCATTTCATTCGTGTCCAACGAGTGCCATTAATTTAAAATGGAGGTAAAGACCATGAAAAACAGAAAGCTTCTTATGATCCCCGGGCCGATCGAGTTTACTCCCGAGGTAATGCGGGCGATGGGTATGCCCACAACGAGCCATGTAGCCCCCGATTTTGTCGATTGTATGGGCCAGGCGCTTGAACGGATGCGGGAGGTGTTTCTATGCCCGGGCGGGCAGCCATTTATCGTTGCCGGTTCCGGAACGATGGCCATGGACATGGCAGCCTGCAACGTCATCGAACCGGGAGATAATGTTCTGGTGGTAAACACGGGTTATTTCAGCGATCGTTTCGGTGTCATACTGGAACGCTATGGGGCGCGAGTTACACACGTGAGGGCAGCTATAGGAGATGTTCCCTCTCTGGATGAAGTTGAGGCCGAACTCAGTAAGGCTGATTATAAAGGATTGGCTGTGACACACGTTGACACTTCCACTGCCGTACGCGCCGACATAAAAGGGCTGGCCGCCCTGTGCCGGAAGTATGGAACCCTGAGTATCGTGGATGGTGTCTGCTCCGTTGCCGGTGAAGAATTGCGACAGGAAGAATGGGGTGTGGATATTGCCCTCACCGCCTGTCAAAAGGCCATCGGGGTTCCCCCGGGACTGGCGCTTCTCGTGGCAAGTCGCAAAGCGATAGAGACATTTAAAAATCGCAGTACACCTGTTGGAAGCTATTACTCCGACTGGGCAAACTGGCTTCCCATCATGGAGTCTTACGAGGCCCGCAAGGCAGCCTATTTCGGAACGCAGGCGGTAAATCTTGTATGGGCGCTTAACGTCAGCCTCGAACAGATTCTCGCGGAAGGAATGGATAAACGGTTTGCCCGTCACCGTCTCATGAGCGATGCCTTCAAGGCGGCAATGAACGCCATAGGTCTGAAACAGATTCCGGTAAGCGCAGATAAGGCGGCTAACACCCTGACCGCCCCATACTTCCCGGAAGGTGTTAACGGCAGTGTGCTCCCGCTGATCAAGGATGCCGGAGCCATACTCGCCGGAGGTCTCCTCGCCGAAATCAGGGAGAGGTACTTCCGCGTGGGACATATGGGAGTTGTGAGTGCCTCGGATATACTGGCCACCGTGGGCGCGATAGAATCAGGATTTGCAAAGGCGGGATATAAATTTGATCATGGAGCGGGACTTGCCGCCGCGCAGATCGTACTGTTAAGATAAAAACTCAGGGTCTGTCAGGAACAAGCGAGAAGTCTCCAGCAAGAATTGCTGTCAGCTCCAGCTCTTTTTTCCTTATGGTTTCTATCCTGATGGAGCGGATAAACTGAATGCCGGCATTGAGTCCGGTGATTTCTATTACATTCACAGTTCACGATTCGTATCCGTCGGGAAGAAAATCCGGATGTTTCTCCGACCCGGACCTGCTGCCTGTGCCGCCGTTAAACCCCTATTCAGGGAGGATCATTCGCAGATCTTCCTCTATGTCTTTCAACCGGTCTATATCGGACTCCTGAATCCCGCCGCCTCTTCCGGCGAGTCTTCTCTTCAGCTCTTCCAGCTGTTTCTCGAAGCTGATAACAGTGGCGCCCATGACCTGCTGCAGATCTTCCGGTACTTCTTCACGGGCCATTGCGTGAGTTACTTTTTTGGGTTCAAGGATCAGGGATTCTCTCATCCGGGGAACATAGGTCTCCAGGTTGAGATCTTCTTTAAGCTTCGCAGCGAGGGTTTCGCTGGCCGTCTGTTCGCCATGAGTTACAAAGACGCGTGGATGCGATTCTGTGAAGTTGCCCGCCCATTTCAGAAGACCCTTCTGGTCAGCGTGCGCCGAGAATCCGCCGATGGTAGAAACCTTTGCCGCCACGGCTACGTCTTCTCTGAATACCCTGACCCGCTTTTCTCCGTCCACTATCCTTCTTCCGGTGGTACCCATGGCCTGGAAACCCACAATGACGATGCTGGCTCCTGAACGCCACAGATTATGTTTGAGGTGATGCTTTATCCTTCCCGCAGTACACATTCCGCTTCCCGCTATGACGATTGCGGGTCCCGGTTTTCTGTTGATCGCTATGGATTCTTCGGTCGAAGGGGTAAATCGCAGGTTGGGCATATCGAACGGATCAAAACCCTGATCTACTATGGCCATCGCCTCTTCATCGTAGTATTTCTTGTTTTTACGAAATATCTCAGTAGCCTTTATCGCGAGCGGACTGTCGAGGTAGATCGGCATGTCGGGCAAAGAGCCGTTCCTGTAAAATTCACCCAGAATATATATTATTTCCTGGGTTCTCTCTACCGCGAATGCCGGGATGATGGTCTTTTCGTTATTCGATACGGCATATTTGATCGCATCCAGGAGCTCAGCCTTGCTGTCCTCGAAAGAACGGTGCAGGCGATTTCCGTAAGTCGATTCTATAAAAAGATAATCCGCATCTGTAATCTCGAAGGGATCTTTAACGATCAGCTGGTTATTCTTGCCGATATCTCCCGAGAAAACTATTTTTGTTTCCGTGCCCGCATCTTCTATCCACAGTTCTATGATCGAAGAGCCAAGGATATGGCCCGCATTTCTGAAGCGCGCCTTTACCCCCGGTTCGATGTCGATGACCTGATCCCGCTCCATGGGCGCAAGGTATTGAAGGCTTGCCTGAGCGTCCTCCACGGTATAGAGCGGTTGAATCCCTTTTTTACTCTTGCGCTTGTTTTTCCGTGTCTGCCACGCCGCCTCCATTTCCTGTACATGTCCTGAATCGAGAAGCATCGCCTCGCACAATTCCACCGTGGGTGGAGAGGTTATAATCTTTCCGTGAAAGCCGTCTTTGACAAGTTTGGGAATCCTGCCGCTGTGGTCGATATGCGCGTGGGTCAACAGGAGTGTGTCTATCTCACCGGGATCAAATCCCCAGTCCGCCGAATTTCGCCACTCGGTTTGTTTTCCTCCCTGAAAGAGACCGCAATCCACCAGTATCTTTTTGCCTCGGGAGTCTTCGATGAGATAATTCGATCCGGTTACCGTTCCCGCGGCACCCATGCATGTTATTTTTATCATGGCATTTTCCTTTTCTCCTCTTTTAAACAACTTGTGACCAAAAATACAGGCTCCTGTCATTCCCGGGCCCGCCCGGGAATCCAGTTTTTATCAACTTTTCCCTGGATTCCTGCTTTCACGGGAATGACAATGCTAAAAAGTTACTTCCAATTATAATGCCGCAAAGTGACATAGCTGGGCTTTTTTAAAAATCTATATTGTTGGGTGTCCTGGGAAAGGGTATAACATCCCTGATATTTGATATGCCGGTGATCAGCATCACCAGCCGTTCGAATCCCAGACCAAAGCCGCTGTGCGGGACACCTCCAAATCTTCTGGAGTCCAGATACCACCAGTAATTATCTTTAATCAGGCCGGCTTCATCCATCCTTGCTTCCAGGATATCGAGACGTTCTTCGCGCTGGCTGCCCCCTATTATTTCCCCTATGCTCGGGACAAGCACATCCATGGCGGTAACTGTTTCACCGTCGGGGTTTACTCTCATATAAAAGGGTTTTATCGTAGCGGGGTAATCATAGACTATGACAGGTCCCTTGAAGTGCTGTTCGGTCAGATAGTGTTCATGTTCGGATTGGAGGTCTTTCCCGAATCCCACGTCATAATCGAATTTGTCTTTTGCCCTGCTCAATATATCCACCGCTTCCCGGTATGGAAGCCTCACAAAATCCGATGAGGCTATATTTTCCAGGGTCGCCATCAGACCCTTATCTACAAACTTTGCAAAGAGCGCAAGATCATCGCTGCATGTGTCCATTGCGTAAGTGACCAGATATTTTATCATCTCTTCACCGAGATCCATATTGCCCTCAAGATCGCAGAATGCCATCTCCGGTTCCACCATCCAGAATTCCGCGGCATGTCTCCTGGTGTTGGAATTTTCGGCCCTGAATGTTGGGCCGAATGTATAGACATCGCCCAGTGCCAGAGCGAACAACTCCGCCTCAAGCTGGCCTGATACAGTCAGGTTTGCCTGCTTCCCGAAAAAATCCAGGGAGTAATCCACCGCTCCATCGGTTTTCGGAAGATTGTCCGGGTCCAGGGCTGTTACCCTGAACATCTCTCCCGCCCCTTCGCAATCAGACGCTGTTACGATGGGAGTATGGATGTAGGTAAATGCCCTTTCCCTGAAGAATTTGTGTATGGCGTATGACAGCTCTGATCTGATGCGAAATGCCGCGCCATACTTGTTTG
>CAYLXS010000110.1:2605-4255 GCA_964387765.1 uncultured Syntrophaceae bacterium | reverse complement strand
GAGAGGAACGCCTCGCCAAAGCGCAGGAGGCAATCGAAACCGTGGGGCTGAAGGGTTGGGAAAACTACCACCCCTCAGCCCTCAGCGGGGGGATGCAGCAGCGAGTCGGAATCGCCAGGGCATTGACCATAGATCCCGAGATACTGCTCATGGACGAACCCTTCAGTGGACTGGACCCCCTTATCCGGAGAGAGATGCAGGATGAACTTATCGAACTTCAGGACAAGGTCCAGAAGACGATTATATTTGTGACCCATGATCTCCATGAGGCCCTGAAGCTGGGAGATCGTATCGCAATCATGAGAGATGGAAAGATCGTGCAGATAGGCGTTCCGGAAGATGTCATTACATCGCCCGCCGACGACTATGTGCGAGAGTTTGTGCAGGACGCGTCTCCCGCAAAGGTACTTACCGCCGGCGGGATCATGGACCAGCCGGAGGCCCTCCTGTATGAATGGCAAGGGCCAAAGGCGGCGCTTCGCACCCTCAGGGACATAAAGGAAGACTACGCCTTTATGGTAAGCCGCAGTCACAGACGACTCATTGGTCTGATTACACTCAAGCGGCTCAAGGCGGTTATACAAAACAACGGCTCCTTTCCGGGAGACGCCTTCGAACCGGAATCCCCGACAACCGCTCCCGAGGCAATTCTGGAGGACCTGTTTCCGATTGCCGCCGAGGCGGATTACCCTATCGCCGTTGTTGACGAAGATGGAAGATTCATGGGAGAGGTACAGATTAGCTCAATCTTTGAAAGTATGACACAAAATAAGGAGGTCGACACCGGTGAATGAGTTCCCCCAATTTCTGAATATCCCCCTCGCGGACTGGGTCGATAGATTCATGGACTGGATCCTGATCAATTTTTCCGCTGTGTTCGACGCCATAGGCCATGTCTTTTTGATAATGCTCCTGAACATCGAACGCTTTTTTCTCTGGGTGCCCTGGTGGGTTATAGTCCTGTTCGTTGGAATCCTGGCGTGGCGGGTCATGCGCAAGTGGACGATGGGGATTGTAATGGCCCTGATGCTGATGTTTATCGGAAGTTTCGGTTACTGGAAACTTGCCATGATGACTCTCGCCCTCACAACATCGGCAGTTGTAGTGTCTCTGGCAATTGGTATCCCCATAGGTATCCTTATGGCCAAAAGTGATCTTACGGAAACAATCATGAGGCCGGTACTAGACGCCATGCAGACCATGCCCAGTTTTGTTTATCTTATCCCGGCGCTGATGCTTTTCGGCCTTGGAAAAGTGCCGGGCTTGTTCGCCACGCTTATCTACGCGGTCCCACCTGTCATACGCCTTACCAACGTGGGAATACGGCAGGTATCACAAGACACCATAGAGGCGGCAAGGGCGTTCGGGGCAAGTCCGAGGCAGATACTGTTCGATGTACAGATGCCACTCGCGGTTCCATCCATTATGGTTGGAATCAATCAGACAACAATGATGGCGCTTGCCATGGTGGTTATTGCCTCCATGATCGGTGCGCGGGGTCTGGGACTTGAAGTGCTTCTGGCAATCAATCGGATCGAGGTCGGACGAGGATTTGAGGCCGGATTGTGTATTGTGTTTCTGGCAATCATAATAGACCGCTTAACCAATGCCATGGCAACACAGCAACAGAAGGGTCTGGAATCCTGAGAA
>CAYLXS010000110.1:0-2505 GCA_964387765.1 uncultured Syntrophaceae bacterium | reverse complement strand
TTTACAACCTATACACCTTTTCACCGGGCAGTACCGTGAAGCCACTCTCCAGAAGAGCATCTATTCCCGTGTCAATATCATCAAACTTGAATATAATTATCGCATTCTCACCACTCTTTTCCACAAACGCGTAAGTATATTCTATATTTATATTCTTTTCCGTCAACACTTTCGAGATGCTGTGCAGACCGCCAGGACAATCGGGAATCTCCACTGCCACGACATGCGATCGTCTTACTGTGAGTCCTTCACCCTGAAGCACCCTTTCCGCTAAATCGGTGTCATTTACAATAAGTCTCAGAATACCGAAATCAGAAGTGTCGGCAAGAGACAGCGCTCTGATATTTATATCAGCATCCGCCAGCACTCTGGTAACATGTTCAAGACCACCCGGCCTGTTCTCCAGAAATACGGAAATTTGTTCTACCTTCATAACTGACTCTCCTCCCTGTCGTCAGATTTCTCTTTTATCAATAACCCTCTGTGCCTTACCTTCAAAGCGCTTCAGGGTCTGTGATCCAACCAGTTTTACCTTCGCGGTAACACCAAGATAATCTTTTATATCTTTCGTTATACGCCGTTCAACCTTCTGGAGACTCTTTATCTCATCCGAGAATACATCTCCACTCATCTCAACGTGTATTTCCAGTGTATCCAGGTTGCCCTCCCGATCTACAATAAGTTCATAGTGTGGCTCCAGTCCTTCTATTCCGAGAAGAACGCTCTCTATCTGCGACGGGAATACATTCACACCCCTTATGATCAGCATATCATCACTGCGCCCGGATACGCGTTCCATCCGCACATACGTCCTGCCGCACCTGCACGGCTCTTGCATCAGCCTGGACATATCCCTCGTCCTGTACCTGATTAATGGAAACGCCTCCTTGGTGAGAGAGGTAAAAACCAGTTCCCCTTCTTCTCCATAGGGAACAGTTTCTCCTGTCTCCGGATTGATCGTTTCCACAATGAAATGATCTTCAAATACATGCAGACCATGTCGCCCCTCAGCGCATTCCATCGCAACACCGGGACCTATAATCTCTGAAAGTCCATATATGTCAAGCGCTTTAATGTCCAGTCTGTCTTCTATCTCCTGCCTCATCTTCTCACTCCACGGCTCGGCTCCGAAGATCCCCACCCTGAGTCTGAGAGACCGCATATCCACCCCCATACCTTCTCCACGCTCCGCGAGGTAGAGGGCGTACGATGGAGTGCAGCAGATTGCGGTTGGACCGAAGTCCTGCAGTATCATTATCTGTTTTTTCGTGCTTCCGCCGGACATGGGAATTACACTTGCACCCAGTCTTTCAGCGCCATAATGAACGCCAAGACCGCCAGTGAACAGGCCGTAGCCATAAGCGTTGTGTATAATGTCATTCTTTGTGAGGCCGGCTGCCACAAGTGACCTTGCCATCAATCGCGACCATGTCTCTATATCTCTCTTTGTATATCCCACAACCGTGGGTTTACCGGTGGTTCCCGACGACGCGTGAAGCCTCACAATGTTACTCATAGGCACGGTAAACAGGCCAAAGGGATAATTGTCTTTGAGATCCTGCTTTGTTGTAAAGGGAAGCCTTCTTATGTCATCGAGTGTCCTGATATCATCAGGTGTTACGCCCGCTTCATCGAATGCCTTCTTATAAAAACCCACTGTGTGATAGACACGCCCGGCCACCTGCTGGAGCCTCTTGAGCTGAAGGGCATCCAGGGCCTCCCTTGGCAGCGTCTCGAACTCCTCGTTAAAGATCATAATCCAATCTCCTTATTTTTTGTACTTCGCATTAATATCTTCCTGATATCTCTCAAGCACTACGCGCCTTTTGACCTTCATCGTCTGTGTGAGTGTGCCATTCTCTAAAGAAAAGCCCTCGGTAAGATAGATAAACTTTTTCGGTATTTCATAACCGCCATATTTACCCTGCAGGGATTTGACTATCTCGCCACCTATAAGCTCATTTATCTCTTCCATCTCAACCAGCTTTTCAGGGGCCGTGGGCAGATTGTTTTTCTGCGCGTATTTTTCCAGTGCCGGGAAATCGGGTACAACAAGACAGACATTGTACGCCCTCCCTTCCCCGTAGATCATCGCGTTTTCCACATAAGGGACAAGGCAGATATCTTCTTCAAGGGATGACGGAAACACAAATTTTCCATTTTCCAGCTTGAACTGCTCCTTGATCCTTCCCGTGATGTGCAGGAATCCATCCTCATCCAGCCTGCCGCGATCACCTGTCCTCATGCCGCCATCTTCGGTTATAACCTCTCTGGTCTGCTCCGGTTTGTTATTATAGCCCTTCATCACATTGGGGCCATAGACCACGATCTCACCGTCACCCAGTTTCTCGTCTCCAAGAGATGTATCAATCACAACCCGCACATTTTCAATCGGCTTGCCCACCGTTCCAAGCTTGTAATCCACTGAAGAATTCATGGTAATTGCAGGTGAGGTCTCGCTCATACCATAACAGTCATACAGGGGTATCCCGATATCAAAGAAAA
>CAYLXS010000109.1:0-4357 GCA_964387765.1 uncultured Syntrophaceae bacterium | reverse complement strand
CCCCGTGGGACTACCAGAATAATAACAGGGAGGTTGGATAAAAAGCCAACCTCCTTTTCTATTTTGACAATGGGAGCAAATACGCAAACAGACTTTGCTGACCTTGAGCTTAAATCCTTCCGGAACAAATTACCTGTCAGCAGATAGTAGCCATGTAGTGTGACTTATTCAGCTGAGTCCTGTTTCTTTGCTTCAGGTTCAGGACTAAACTTCTCTATCTTTGCTTTTCCTTTCAGAGTTTCAATATATTTTTTTACCTCTTCCCCTGTTTTTATCTGTTTCAAATATTGGATAAGTTTATCCTTGATATCCTTGTAATCGATTATCACCTCGGGTTCTCTATTCCCGGCTTTTATCAGATGATAACCGAAGCCGGTTTCGATTATATCACTTATCTCTCCCGGTTTCAGGGAAAAAGCCGCCTCTTCAAAGGGTTTCACCATCTGTCCCCGTCCAAAGTAGCCGAGGTCGCCACCCTTGGCGCCGCTTGGACAGTCCGAATATTTTTTGGCAAGTTCAGCAAAATCCCCACCCTCTTTCAATTCTTTCTGTATCTTCTGGATCTTCTTGAGGGCTTTGGCCTTGACAGATTCATCCGTTCCTGATTCAATCTTAACAAGAATATGGCTTGCCTGAATTTTCTCTGGCTGCTTGAAGAGATCCGTGTTCTTATCGTAATAATCTTTCGTATCCTTATCCGATATAGCTATATTACTTATAACTTCCTTGTCTACGAGTTGCTGGATTGCCATTCCTTCACGCAACTGGGACTTCAGACTGTCTTCAGTAAGGTGCATCTTCTCCAGCATGTCCTTGAAATCACCCTCTTTGGGAAATTGTTTTTTCATCTTTGCAAGGCTGTTATCGATGGTTGTATCATCCACCTCTATTCCTTTTTTTTGACTCTCCTGGTAGAGTACCTTACGAGCGATAAGACCCTCGAGAACGTTCTTCTTGATCTCCGCGAGCTGTTCGTCGTTTGGCTGGCCCTGATTGGCAAATTGCTGCTGTGCCATAGACAGTTCTGCATCGAGATCTTTCTGTGTAATTACTGCTCCGTTGACTGCCGCTATCGTACCTTCCGGTAATTTTGCCTCTTCTTTTTTGCATGCCTGCATGGCAAACAATGTCATGACTATAATCACAACCGGCACGTAGAACCATTTTTTCTGTACTATCCTCATCTTGTATTTCCCTTCCTGCTCAAGTAAATTTTTCTCTTTTTATACTTCTATAGGAGCGTAATGCAAGTGTTTTTGTCTTGACAATGGGAATCGGTTTACTCCTGATGTTTTTATGGAGAAATCCATTTTGCCCGGCACCGCAGACAGTTTGTTTATTGCATTAGTCTCGGTGCAATGATTCTCTATCCGGGGATATCTTTACAATTGACAACATGCCCGAAAGTGCAATAGTATCAGCTTCCGGCATTACAAGGTTCAGACCGCAGGTCTCACGCCGGCAATTTGACGCGTCATCTTCCCATTAATGGGAAGCTTTTGACCCGCATGAGGAACTGTACTATGATAAAATTAAAAGATCCGATCAGTGGACTTACACATTGCATAGGTATTATCCTTGCCATTACAGGATTGATATTCCTGATATGGGGTTCTATCCATCCTGTCAAACCCATACATATAGTGGCTTTTTCTATCTTTGGAGCGGGAATGATCCTGCTCTATACGGCGAGTACCCTGTATCACTGGCTGCCCGTTTCGGAAAAGGCTGAACTGCGTCTGCGAAAGATTGATCATATGATGATCTTTATCCTTATCGCGGCAACCTACACTCCCATATGCCTTATCCCGTTGAGGGGCGCCTGGGGATGGAGTCTGTTTGGAGTCATATGGGGATTAACCGCGTGCGGCATAATTATGAAAATTTTCTGGCTTCAGGCCCCGAGGTGGCTTTACACCCTTATCTATATCGGCACCGGGTGGCTGGCCGTTGTTGCCATATGGCCGTTAATAAAAACCCTTCATCTCGGTGGAGTGACGTGGCTGCTCATCGGCGGGCTGTTTTATACTACAGGCGCGGTGATCTATGCGATTAAGAGACCTGATCCCTGGCCCCGTATTATCGGATTCCATGAAATCTTCCATGTCTTTGTCATGATGGGAACCTTTTCACATTTTTGGATGATGTACAGATATGTTATGCCCTTCAGCTGAGAATACACCCTCTAAAAAACTTTGAGATGACTGAAAAACACATTACAAAGATCGCGCAGGAACTGCAATTGACGGAAAAACAGGTGCGGGCTGTCCTGCTGCTTTTAGGAGAAGGAGCAACTGTTCCATTTGTAGCCCGTTACCGAAAGGAAGCAACGGGCGGGATTGACGAGGTAGCTGTCATATCCATCCGGGACAGGGCTGAGCAACTTGGCACACTTGACAAACGAAGAGAAGCCGTTCTCAAATCGCTGGAGGAGCAGGGCAAGCTTACCGACGAGTTGAAGAAAAAGGTGCTGTCCGCCGGGACGCTGGCCGTTCTGGAAGACATCTATCTGCCTTATAGACCGAAAAGACGTACCCGTGGAATGATGGCACGGGAACGTGGACTTGAGCCGCTGGCCGCACAGGTATTTGAGCAGGGTGACATCGACCCGAAAGAGGAGGCCGCCGCCTTTATCGATCCCGAAAAGGGTGTGGAGACGATTGAAGACGCGCTTGCCGGCGCACGTGATATCATTGCAGAGTGGATAAACGAGGACGCGGGGGTCAGAAATGCCCTGCGGGAACTGTACGCCAAAAAGGCCGTCATACTCTCAAAGGTTGCAAAGGATAAAGAAGAAGAGGGCGCAAAATACAGGGATTATTTTGACTGGCAGGAACCCGTTGCCACGGCGCCATCGCACCGTGTTCTGGCTATACGCCGCGGCGCTACCGAGGGATTCCTGATCTTTCGCGTGCTCCCGGATGAGGAAAAAACTATCGATATCCTGGAGAGGCATTTTGTCAAAGGTGACAGTACCGCCGCGCAGGAGGTGCGCCTCGCGGTGAAAGACAGTTATAAGCGTCTTCTTTCACTCTCTATGGAAACGGAGACTCGTCTTGAAAGCAAAAACAGGGCGGATGGAGAGGCTATCAGGGTGTTCGCGCAGAACATCAGAAACCTGCTACTTGCCTCTCCGCTCGGTCAGAAGAGGGTCCTTGCCATCGATCCCGGTCTGCGAACGGGGTGCAAGGTTGTCTGCCTCGATCCGCAGGGAAAGCTTCTGCACAACGATACGATCTTCCCGCTCCAGCCGCGCAACCGTGTGAAGGAATCGGAAGAGACCTTACAGAAACTGGTGGAGAGGTTCGATATCGAGGCCATCGCCATCGGCAACGGCACGGGCGGACGCGAGACGGAGGCCTTCTGCAGGGGCATAGACTTCGGCGGAACGGTCGCCGTGGTTATGGTCAGCGAAAGCGGCGCGTCGGTATATTCCGCCTCCGAAGTCGCCCGCGAGGAATTCCCCGATTATGACCTGACCGTTCGCGGCTCGGTGTCAATCGGGAGGCGCCTTATGGATCCCCTGTCGGAGCTGGTAAAGATCGACCCTAAGGCCATCGGTGTTGGTCAGTATCAGCATGACGTAGACCAGAAGGCCCTGAAGAAATCTCTGGATGATGTTGTGGCGAGTTGCGTGAACGCGGTTGGCGTAGAGGTCAATACGGCAAGTAAACAGATTCTGAGCTATGTGTCAGGCCTCTCAGGAAAGCTGGCCGGCAATATACTCTCCTACCGCAATGAGAATGGGGCATTTTCCTCGCGCGCTCAATTGATGAAGGTTCCGGGGATGGGGGCGAAGACCTTTGAACAGGCGGCCGGTTTTTTGAGAATACGGGGCGCGGAAAGCTTCCTCGATGCCTCGGCAGTCCATCCCGAAAGCTACCGGGTTGTTGAAGCGATGGCAAGCGATCTTGGATGTACTGTTTCAGACCTGATGACCAGCGCTGAGCTGCGTGAAAAAATTATACTGAAAAACTATGTCAGCGACACCACAGGCATGCCGACTCTCACGGATATCATGAATGAACTCGCGAAACCCGGCCGTGACCCGCGTGAACAGTTTGAACTTTTTACCTTCACCGAGGGTGTCAGCAAGATGGCGGATCTGGAGGTGGGAATGAAACTGCCCGGTATTGTAACGAATGTGACCGCGTTCGGCGCCTTCGTGGATATCGGGGTTCACCAGGACGGTCTCGTGCATATCAGCGCGCTGGCCGACAAGTTTGTCCGCAATCCCCATGATGTCATAAAGGTAAATCAGAAGGTCGAGGTAACGGTAATCGATGTTGATATGAAACGAAACCGCATCGCGCTCTCAATGCGTTCAAACCCGATGGAACCGCGCGGCAGACGGAAC
>CAYLXS010000108.1:0-4381 GCA_964387765.1 uncultured Syntrophaceae bacterium | reverse complement strand
TTATTCCTCCTTCACGGACGGTCTGAATACAGAGACATGAGCTAACGCCCGGCCCCAATCTCTTTCAGCCCGTTCCTTATATTTTTTTTTATAAATTGAATAACCTTCGGATGATCTATCGGAACATCTTCAAGTTCGTTCTTTACCTCTCTCGTATCCAGCGTATAACTTTTGCTGTTACTCAGATGCGTGTATATAAAATCTACCTGGGGATTACCAGCTATCATGGTCACCATGGTTCCCGGCATATCGCCCAGGGGCTGGCGGTCGATGTGGCTGTATCCGAAATCCGCCACCACTCTGGTTCCCTTTCTCTTCCCCGACTCGATCGAGAACCTTCCGCCAGTGATTTTCGCGGCATGGGAGAGCAGGGGGAGCCCCAGCCCGACCCCGACCCTGCGGACCTTCTTGGATGTATAAAAAGGGTCCAGCGCCTTTTTGATTATATCCGGTTCCATACCCTCACCATCATCGGTAATTTCTATGCGCAGGATATCATTTTTTATGTTCTCAGTAACTCCGATCCTTACAAGATTGGCGCCCGCCCTTGTGGAGTTCTCGACGATATCGAGGATATTCATGGAAAGTTCCAGCATGAATTACTCCTCGACATACCGGCCCTCACGTCTTTCAAGGGCCATCTTCAGTTCGGAAAGCGAGGGCTTTTCCATGAAAATCTTTGTGAAAGCCTTTCCGATGTCGCTTATAAAGTGAGCGTCGGATGATCCGATGAACGTATAATCGCGCAGGTCGGGATATTTCCTGCGTGCTTCTTTCAATCCTGTCCTTCGGGATATTTCAAGGGCGTCAAAACGAATATCAGGTGGAATAAAGCCCAACTGCCCCAGGACACTGAAACTCTCACGGTCAATGTGTGCGGCAATGGCTATTCCGCCAAAGCTGTGAACGATTTCGACTGTCTCCTGAAGAGAAATCATAGTGGAACCTATCAGCAGCCTGTCATTGAATCCTTCCACCTCATCAGATTCGTTTACGATTGCCTGACACCCGAATATCTCTTCCCTGTTGGTGCCGGGAAGGGAGGCATATACGACCTTCTGAAGCTGTAACAGATTATCGATGTTTTCAAAGAGCGCGATAACATGGACCTCTTCCCTGCTTGTTATCTCCATTCCTGGGAAGATATGGAGCGGCTTTCCCCGGGATGCCTCGATTACATACCGTACGTTCTCGGACGCGTTATGATCGCATATTCCGATAACATCGAGCCCGCTGTCGAGTGATTTTTCAACCAGGGCAGAGGGGTACATGTCCAGATCGGCGCAGGGAGAAAGACATGTATGTATGTGAAGATCGCACTTAAGCCCCTTTAACATGGATATGCACCCAAACAAGCACCCGGAACCGGATAAATCACAATGCCAGTTTTTCTTTTTCCGAGTTTATCTTTCCACATGCCGTGGACGGCGTCAGACCCGCTACGCGTTTATCAAATCATATATCCTGCCGGTAATCTCAAATCCGGAGAGTTTGGTTACCAGAAGAGGTATCCCCTCCCGGGAGGCCTTTTCAACGGTATCCTTATCAGGTTCTTTTCCGAGAACGAGGATAATCCCCGCATGCTCTTTCAGCACGCTTACCGCCACTATATTCTGGTGTGACTGGCAGGTAATCCATACGTCACCCTCTCTGCTGTTCGCCATGACGTCACTCAGAAGATCACCCACGTATCCACCGGACACCTCCCTGTCCAGTTTGTCCCCGCCGCACATTACTCTGAGGTTCAGTTTTTCTACCAATAAAGTCAAATTCATTGCACATCACCTGTTGATTGATATCTTGAGCAAGGTTCCTTTGCTTGTCTCGGATAATATCTCGAAACTGTCGGAACAGTTCTTTATATTGAAAAGACCCATGCCGGCTCCGAACCCCATCTCTCTTATGCGGTCATCAGCAGTGGAATATCCCTGCTGCATTGCCTTCTCAATATCGGTTATGCCGGGCCCGCTGTCCTGTATATTGATCAATATGCTGTCATCTGTAACACGGATGCTGATATTCCCCCGCCATGCATATGATATTATGTTTACTTCCGACTCATAGATTGCAATGGCGGTTCTTCTCAAGACGTCGCCCGCTATACCGAGCCCCTTTAACAGCCTTTTTATTTCGATGGAGATCTTGCCGGTATCATCGAAATTTCCACCCTCGACAGGGAAAGAGAATTTATATTCCTGGTTCATAACGGAACAACACTTCCAGGACCTTCGATTTTTCTGATACAACCTACTATCCCGTTGGCGTATAATCTTCCCGATGTTTCAAAGAGAATGTATTTTGTTGAAAGAACGGGTATGCCCAGTTCTTCGGCCAGCGTGATCGTTTCATCAGGGGGAATCTTCCCTCTGACTATAAGGATTGCAGAATTATCCACGATGCTTGCGATTCTTACAATCTGTGGATTCGTAAGTCCGGTGATCATTATACTCCCCGGTTTTGCAAAGGCGAGGACATCGCTCATCAGGTCTGCACTGAAGGCGGTGGTTACTTCTGTGTCTAAATGTTCTTCTCCTGCCAGGACTCTGGCATCCAGCAGTTCTTTTATTTTAAGAAGGGTCATTTCTCTGTTCCCTCCCGGGAATACATCTTCCAAGTCCCAGGGAAATAATCCAGAATTCAAAACTTCGAAGCAGGAAAATGCTTCCTGCCTTTCGAAATCGATTTCCCCTAACACAAGGTTGAAGGCGTGTCAATGTTTTTGATAATTTTCAGGCATAGATTTTTTTCTTGACAACCCCGATTTTATTGCTTATGAGAGATGTGACTCGCAGTCATATTTTGACCTTTGTTCAGCGAGCATGGAAACGAGATCGGGAGTACAATGATTGGTGTTAGGTAAACGGAGAGAGAGGGAAAGAGAGAAGAGAAGGAGAACTATCCTCAGGGCTGCCAAGAGGTTGTTCTTTAAACAGGGGTCCAGTCCTGTAACCGTTTCAGATATTGCAAAAAAGGCTGAATTAAGCAAGGGGGCGATTTATCTATATTTCAACAGTAAGGAAGAGATATGTGCTCAGATACTGCTGGATGACATCAAGAGATTTCACGGAGAAGTCCTTCCCATGTTCGAGGGGGGGGAGAGTGCGTCAGAGGTATTGATCGGCTTTACCCGCATGTATATGGATTTTTTCCTGAAGGACAAGGAGTTGTTCAGGATACTGATGAATTTCATGTTGTATGCCGGCAGTCAGAATCTGTCGGATCGTACAAACAGAAGAATTATCCTGGAAACAAACAGGGCAATCTCTGTTACTGAAAATATATTCCAATATGGGATCGACAGAGGGGAATTTCTTCTCAGAAGAGAAGATGTAAGGACAACGAGGAATTCCCTCTGGGGAATGCTTAACGGTATAATTTCCCTTCACCTGTTTGTCGGCAAGGAGTCAACCAGAGAAGAGAGGATACGTTCAGGTGTTAATGGATGCTTGAATATTTTCATAAAAGGCCTAAAAAAATCTGAATGAGGAGGTTGTAGAACTATGGGTAACACACTGGTTAACATGAGGGACCAGAGGTTCATTTTGTTTGAGCAGCTGGGTATCGAGGATCTTTTTGCTGCCGAGAAATATGCCGATTATTCGCAGGAAGTAGTTGACATGATGTTGAACGAGGCAGAGAAGATGGCCGTGGATGTCATTCTTCCTACTTATGATGTAGGTGACAGAGAAGGCGCTGTTTTCGCCGACGGGAAGGTCACTGTTCCCGCCATTTTCCACAGTGCCCTTAAAAAGTTTAATGAGGCGGGCTGGAACTGTGCGCCTGCGGACCCGGAAGTGGGAGGGCAAAACCTGCCTCTATGTGTGTGGAGCGCCTGTACGGAACTGTTTGATTCGGCAAATTTCGCATTTATGATGTATCCGGGATTAACCACGGGAGCTGCCGTATTGGTCGCAAAGTACGGTACGGAAGAACAGAAGAACACCTATATGTACAAGATGTTTTCAGGCGAGTGGGGCGGCACCATGTGTCTGACAGAGCCGGGCGCGGGAAGTGACGTGGGGGCCACGAGGACGACCGCGAAGAGACTGCCCGACGGCAGCTTCAGTATCGAGGGTACGAAATCTTTTATCTCCTGCGGTGACAACGATATCTATCCCAATATCATCCATCCCGTTCTTGCCAGGATCGAAGGTGATCCTCCGGGTACAGGCGGAATTTCGATCTTCATCATTCCGAAATTCAAGGTAAACGAAGACGGCAGCGTGGGTGAATCCAACGATGTCATCACGGGCGGTATCGAGCACAAGATGGGAATCAAGGCATCCTCAACCGCCACTCTGAACTTTGGTGAGAACGGGAAGTGTATCGGTTATCTCCTCGGTGAAGAGCGCACAGGTATGAAGGTTATGTTCAATATGAT
>CAYLXS010000107.1:0-4639 GCA_964387765.1 uncultured Syntrophaceae bacterium | reverse complement strand
TTCACGACCAAGGATGCACGGATAAAGCTGAGAAGGCTTTATCCAACATTACATGCGTGACATGACACTAGTGTATGTCGTACTCCAGTATACCCTCAACATCAAGCTTCCCGGATAGCCAAAAAATCATAGCAACTACTCAGGGGGAGTAGGCTGAAGGCATTTAGATTAACAGTCTTCATTCTAAACAGCGGCAGGCTGGCTACACGGGTAGTTATACATTATAATACAACCATTCCCGCATACTTTTTTGCGAAGATCCTCATCCAATCCCTCACGGTCCATCTTCACCGCGAGGGGGAGATATTCCAGGATATCCGAGGCCGTTATGCCGTCTTCGCCCTCATCCTCGGCGGCAAGATCACCAGCAAGACCATGTATGAATACGCCTTTCCTGACCGCATCCTCAAGGGGCAGGCCCGTCCCGAAGATCGCATCTATGATCGCGTCACATCCGGAAACAGCTGCCTCCGCTGAGGCGGCATCCTTGAGCTCTTCGACCCTGAGGGAAGCCGTTCAATCATGGTGAGGTTCATCGCCGCGGAGCCCGTAAACCGTTTTCGATTACCGACGATATACACTCCGACCTGTCCACCGTTTGAATGTATCTTCCGGGCGATAACGAAGCCGTCACCGCCGTTGTTCCCGACGCCGCAGAAGACAACGAATCTCTGATCTTTTATGCCTATCTCGTCTCGGATGACACCATACGTGGCAAGGCCTGCGTTCTCCATCAGCAGTTCGTCCTTTATGCCGAACCGCTCTATGGCCGTCCGGTCCAATTCCCTCATCTGCGCCACGTTACTTACCTTCATTGTCTATCCCCTCAAATAAGAGCCCCTATTTTTTTAATTTCCTTGAGTTTCGGTTGCTTTTTTAGCCTTCAATATTTCAGCAAATGTTTCTACTTTGGTCCTCAGTGTTTCTACTCCGTAGCTCCGGCTCTCGTAAAGATCTATTTCAAGCGAAAGCACAGGCACCCCGGTTTCTTCCTCTATAAACTGTTTGAAAAGGTGTGAGCCGAGGGCAATCGGGCGACAGTTATACTGGTATCCCCATAGGACACCGTCAATTTTCAATTCTCTGACCGCATCGACAAACCGTTTGGCAAATCCGTATGTGCTGTGATAGACCCCGGCCCTCAAACCGGCCTCTGCCAGTTCTTCGCTGATATTGTTAAGAGTCAGCGATGGGTCCCGTTTTCCGGGAGGAACCGTTACGAATGATGCTGCAACTGCGAGTCCGGCATCTTCCATCATGTGGGTAATACCAGGATCGGAAAAATGCTGGGCGAAATTTAGTACCCTTGGAGCCCCCTTTTCAACAATTCCAAGACCTTTGTTAACTCTTTCACGGACTTCCCCGCACAGAGTTTTAACAGCGTCAGGTCCTTCGGTCATGGATCTGCCGGTCGAAGCGGCGGCAAGATTGATGGCCATGCCGGATGCCACTCCGGAAATGGGCATGGGATCAGCCATCATCAGATATGTAAGCTGGCCCAGTTCACTGAAAAGCTCCCGGCTTATTTGTATAGCCTTTTTCAGAGAACTCCCGTTGACCTCCACGCCAATATGTTCCTTTACCTTGTCAAAGAGCTTATTAATCTGCTGACCTAAGAATTTAATCCGTTCCGGATCACAAGACGGGAACTCTCCCCATTTTGAATCCATTGACCCGTCTATGTAGATGGACGGGTGACCGTATATCTCATGCAGAAGTTCGTCTGCCTTGGAACCCATATCACAGTAATAGCTTGAACCGGTCACCAAGTCTGGGACCGGAATAATGCCCAGAGCAAGTGCCCCGCTCCTGATTTGCTGAAGAGAGCAGAGACCGTGTCCGGGCGGAAGCCCCCCGTTCTCACCCGCCTCCAGCATAGGGGTTAATTTGTCGAAGATCATCCCGACTGTGTGGCAGAGTATGGCATCCGGACATCCAACGTAGAGACCTTCGCCTCCAGCGGCTTTTATGGCCATACCGGGACCTTGAATACTGGGATATCCATAATACACCACTTTTTTCTTCTCCTCTTTCGCAAGCGAAAGGTCCAGCAGTTCCAGCAGCCACGCCCGGAGTAGTTTTCTTACACCCAGCAATTGAATATCGAACTGTTCATTCACCCTTTTCACGGTTCGGTCCATATCATCAGGGCCGATATCGATTTTTTCAAACACTTTTTCGATTCTAACCTTTTCTTTCTCAATCTCTTTATCTTGAAAACCGCAAAGACCAAAGAGTTCATCATAATATACCGTCATTTAACGCTCCCCTATTGTCTGAATGAATGTCTCAGCGCACGTACTCATAGGTCCCGCTTCCGAAGGATTGTAATCAGACTCCAGAAGAAGCATTCGCAGGCCGGTCTCACGCTTCAACCGGTCCGGGAAGTAGTAGGATTCTGTTTTGTATGATTCGCGAAACATGAGTTGATACCAGATAACGCCATCGACATTAAAATCATTGACCAGTTTAATTAGAAAATCTAGTCGTTCCGTACCCGGCCTGAACCAGGCCGGACAGATTCTATCCATAAAGTAGCAATCCGCCAGTGCTTCCATCGGGTCTCCCTCTGATTTCACGTCTTCCCAGTAAGGCCTGATCCCTTCGGCAAATTCCTCGATAACGATCATACCGCCCGTTTCCTCGATGATATCCAGCACCAGTGAATCCCCAATGGCCAGAGTGGAGCCGGTTAACAGAATCCGGGGGCCTTTCAAGGTTTCAACTGTTGGGGCTTGAAGATCATCATAAACGGATTCCAAGAGGTTGACCATGAAAGTCTTGTCAGCAAGGTACGATCCATGGTTGAGCGCAACAAAATCCGCACAACTGATGGGTACCTGTTCGGATTTTCGAAGCAGACTTATTTTTCTAAGCAGCTCCCTTTCCCTGTTACATAGTCGTATGGCCTCCCGTAATTTATCGTCTGTGATACGATTATCGGTTAGCGCTTCGAGTTTATTTTTGAGACCGGTTATTCCATGCAAATAATAATCACGGGTAGCCGGTTCCTTCATATGTGGCACTCCGAAAGAGAAGATATCAAGGTCTGTATTATAACTGAGCACGTCTGACAGAGCCCGGGCATGATTGTCGGTGATAGGTGATACCATGAGGTCCAGGATGTTATAGTAAGGGTCTTTCCCAGACATGCCTAAGCCTATCTGGCAACGGTAAAAAGTGTCAATCCAACGGCATATATATTGACTGGAGAGCTGGACCATGGAAGAATCCCCACCCCTTAACAGGCAGACAGGGACAGCCCCGGCTGCGAGCACGAGTTCCTCCGGAAGGAATCCCCCTGGTAAGTATCCGACTATTTTTTGCCCTTCTTTTTTGGCTTTTATTAAATTATCCGGCCTTTTTTCAAGATGTACTGACAGCTGATCAATAGCTTCCATTTATTCCTCCTTTGTCTAAAAAGATCTCAAAAACCGTTCTGTCGAAGATGCTTGGAGGGATCTTATCCCGCTGCATAGGTTCCCGTACCGACAGCGATCAATACATTTTGATCATTATGAAGCTGCATGTGTGTAACGACAATTTTATTCCCGATTCTTAATATCGTTCCGGAGGCCAAAAAATAATCCCCCCGTCCCGGACGCAGGTAATCGACGCGCAGATCGATCGTACCGATTCTGGAAATAGCGGCTATGACTTCATCCGGTGAACGTTTTTTGCGATCCCTCAGAATACCGGACCATGCGGTGACAGTGCCTGAGAGATCAAGCAGGGCGGAAATCACGCCGCCATGCAGAATGCCTTGAACATAATTTCCGATAAGTATATCTTTCATAAATAATTTTATTCGGGTTCCTTCATGATCCAAAGATTCCAGTTTCACTCCCATAAGTTTATTCAAGGGAACTTTTTCTTCAAAGATTTCTTTGAGAGAGTCCAACATCATCGGAATATCATGTTTTTGTTCGGGCATTTTTATCCTTTCAGCTAAGATCTTACAAATAGGGACATCCCCCCCCCCATCTGTTTTATAGTAGTTTGCCCCTACCCTGAAAAGCAAGGGAAAAATAGATGGGTATGTAATTGTTTTCCTCTCTCGGTATTCGATGCAAGGGATAAAAACCGTTTGACATTGTGGCGGGATACAGGTACTTCATCTGCACTACAAGGTTATCATATTCCCCGTTTTCCGGCAGGTTACTCTATGAACAGATATATCCACTTTGTCCTCCAAAGACCGGTCCCTATATTGATTCTGCTGGTCATTTTTACTGCGGTCCTGGTCCCCGGAATATCCAGACTGGAATTTGATAATTCCGTCGAATCCTTCATGCCCAAAAATGACCATGAATATATCTATTACAACGAAATTAAGGAGATCTACGGAGATAATGGCCGTTTTGCCATTATCTCCGTATCTTCAGACAACCTGTGGAGTGGAGAAACTCTACGAAAGCTCGACCTCCTCATTGCCGATCTGGAGGAATACGAAGACTTCAACGAGGAGCGGGAGGCATCCCGGCTGGAGAGGTTCGATTCAATCGTGTCACGGGGAAAGATCCCCTATGGCGACCTGATGGCGGCATTTGACGATGATCCCCCCTTCCAGAGACTCTTGGCGCGAAAAACAGGAGAATCCCGTAAAAAGGGCATTGTAAGCGCACACGGCCTCCTAGGA
>CAYLXS010000106.1:0-4639 GCA_964387765.1 uncultured Syntrophaceae bacterium | reverse complement strand
TCATTGTCGCTTTACCGTTGATTTATAAAAGAAATCACCATATGTAAGGTTATAGGTAAAGGAGAATCAATAATGGTATCTACAGACACCCCCAGGAAGCGCATCATTCGCCTCGGTCAGATCCTGAAAATCTTCATGGAGAAGGAAAAGGTTTCCTCGACCTGGTTGAGTCAGTATTTTCAGACAACGCCACGGACGATCCAGAGGGATTTGCTCCTGCTCAAGGAAGCGGATTTTCCTTTGAGTGAATTGTCCCGCGGCAATTACAAGATCGACAAGACCCTTTTCAAAAATTTCGAGGTTTTTGATGAGACGGAACTGGCTTTGGTTATCGCCATCAAGAACTTGGTCGGGCAGCTTGGCGAGCCGTTCCAGAAGGCGGCAGATGATATATTTAACAAACTGTACGAGGATGTGACAACCTCCCCGGTTTTCATCAAGATCGATGATTCCGTCATATTGGACAAGCGCCAGTTCAACAGGATCGTTAAAGCCATTCGCGAAAAGCGGCAGGGGACTTTTGAATACGAGGGTTTTTCTCCGTATGAAGTAAATATTGAGCCTTACAGGGTCTGTTTCTTTGACGGATTCTGGTATCTTGTTGGGAAGGATCTCTATGATCAGAAGTTTAAACGATATGCCCTCGACAAGATCAAGGACTTCAAACCACTTGGTAATAATTTCCGCTGCGTACCGGCGCAGGTGGACCGGATGCTAAAGGAAAGCGGCAATATCTGGTTTTCGTCGGAAAGAAATATCGAAGTCATCGTTGACGTTGATAAATCATGCGCTCATTATTTTCGTCGTCGCAAGGTGTATCCCCATCAGGTGATTAAAGAAGAACGGGTGGACGGGTCTATCGTTGTTTCATTCAATGTGGGCAGTCTCGACGAAATCAAGAACACCCTTAAGGGCTGGTTGCCCCATATCAAGATCCTTCAGCCAGAAGAGCTTAAAAATATTTTCCTGAACGATATGAAGACCTGGATCTCCTGGCAGAAAGAATCCTGATCATTAGATTTAAAGATGATCGTCATTCATTTCAGATTGAAGAACTAAACCGCTTCGCGGTGGTAGATACAGAGGACTTGTGGGGAAATCCTAGAATAAAGAATTATTGACAATCCCGTTCTATCTGTTATTCAGTAGCTCATGTTGTTGAGTTTTGCAACTTGTAGGGGAGAGACCCCTATTGAAACCCCATAGGAAAATCTGTTGTTCACGTAGCGGCTCCGTTCTTCATGCGTCAATCCAAAATTGAATCAATCCCGTGAATATATTTATCGGCTTTACCGCAACTTTGGATTGACGCTTATTCGAAAGCAACACGAAAAATAAAAGGGGGCTCTATTATGTCTGACACAATAAAAAGAGATGTTTCCTATCTCAGTAAGACACTTTTCATAAAGGGCCTGCAATGCCATAAGGCGCTCTATCTTCATAAATATCACCCGGAGCTGAAGGACGATATCTCCGCTGCCACAGAAGCGCTCTTCAGCAGCGGAAGGGATGTTGGGGTATTCGCCCAGAAACTTTTCCCCGGAGGCGTGGAAATACCTTATGAGGGTTTCTCCCTGTCCGATCAGATTAGAATGACACAATCCGAAATTAAAAAGGGAACTGCCACTATATATGAAGCGGCATTCGGCTACAAAGGAGCTTTCTGCAAGGTTGATATTCTCCATAAAGGTAGCAAAGGATGGGAGCTCTATGAGGTCAAGAGTTCTACGGGCATAAAGGACGTGTACTATGGTGATGTGGCTTTTCAGTATTATGTTTTGAAAAGTACAGGTCTTCAGGTTTCCAGTGCATCTCTGGTGCATATAAACAACCAATATGTAAAAGACGGCGATATCGAAGTGGGCAAACTTTTTACAATTCAGGATCTAACTGAGATCGAGGAATCAGTTGTTTCCGAAGAACTTCGAAAACAGCGGGAAATGCTGACAGGAGATCTTCCCGATATTGATATCGGTGAGTACTGTGCCAATCCGTATGACTGTGACTTTGCGGGGCACTGCTGGTCACATATTCCTGAAAACTCGATCTTCGATCTCAGGGAAAGAGGTGTTAATAAATTTGACCTTTACCGCCAGGGAATCATTCACATGAAGGATATCCCTGTAGACATGTTAAACTTTAGACAGGCTATTCAGGTAGCGGGAACACTCAAAAAGCAGGATCGTATTATCAAAGAGAATATACGGGATTTTCTTGAATCACTCTGGTACCCCCTCTATTTTCTTGACTTTGAAACCTTTATGCTGCCCGTGCCGCTCTTTGATGGAACAAGACCATATCAGCAGATTCCCTTCCAGTACTCGCTGCATTATATGGAGCAACAAGGGGGGAAATTAAATCACAGTGAATTTATCGCATTGCCCAATTGTGACCCGAGAAAAGAACTGACAGAAAGGCTGATCAATGAAATCCCGGAGAATGCCTGTGTTCTTGCCTACAATATGTCATTTGAAAAGCGTGTCTTGGATGATCTTGGATCATTGTTTCCTGAATATGGTGATAGGGTTGAAAACATTATAGACAACATGAGAGACCTGATGGCACCCTTCAGGGCTAAAGACTGTTACCTATGGCAGATGAATGGGTCTTATTCCATTAAAGCAGTCTTGCCTGCACTGATACCCGAACTGAGCTATGATGAAATGGAAATCAGCAACGGCGGCATGGCGATGAAGGCATACTCAACAATGTGTGAAACAGAAGACCCCGAGGAGCTTGAAAGTATCCGAAAAGCCCTTCTTGAATACTGCGGCCTCGATACACTGGCAATGGTGAAAATTGTGGAAAAGTTAAGGGAATTTTCAAAATGAGAGTGGCTGGAAAATGAAATGGGAAAAAACGGGTCAAGTCTACGATTGACCCTTGTTGTTGGTTGCCAATCGTATTCATTGATCTGGCCAGATCACCCAACCTCTCGCTTTGTATTTGAACTTACTGAGTGCGGCTCATGAAAATATGGCATGAGCCAGACATTGTCTCCACCTACGAGGTATCAGAATGGTTTCTGTAGAAAGTCAATGATAACCGTTTGAAAGCTTCACTATAATATCCCTTAACAAGATATCATGATGGAGTTAGTGGTTTAATGTATTTGACCGATTGTAGAGGATCGATGTCTCCTGAAGAAATAACAACTGAAATACCCAGACATTGGAGTGAAGCTTTTTATGGGGTTCAATTATTTTGTCTGTTCTTGGCTCGCTGGCGATTGAGGAATGTGCTATATTAGAATGTCACCATAGCAGTTGTCCGCCAAAATTCCCGTCACTGTGATTAAGTAGGCCAAACAGGGCACTGATCGCTCGTAGTGAGTTCGG
This sequence comes from uncultured Syntrophaceae bacterium, assembly GCA_964387765.1. Classification (GTDB taxonomy): domain Bacteria; phylum Desulfobacterota; class Syntrophia; order Syntrophales; family UBA2210; genus UBA2210. The sequence continues at coordinate 1,301 of CAYLXS010000106.1, read as the reverse complement.
TGTACTGTGATAAATGTTAAATTGAATAGGTAACAGGTACCCCTTCAAAAGTATCATTATGATACTTTTTTCTTGACAGAAAGTTAATTATCTGGTTTACAATAGGTGCGGTATAGATTTTGAAAAAAAGGCGAGAAATATTCGGAAAAGCTACCTATGACCTTGATGAGCTCAAGAAATTTATAGACCAAGGTAATTTCGATGTTACGGGCAATTGCCGAAGAGAATATTCAAGACTTGATTACTCTGAGGACACAGTTCTTGAGATCATAGGAAAACTCAAACCTACCGATATTTATAAAACGATGCCAGCGGAAAAGATACCAGACCTGATGCAAGATGTGTATCACATAAAACATAAAGAGGACGATCTTTACATCAAACTACAAAAAAGTAGCTGTGGGAAAAAATGTATTATCTTTCAGTTCAAATTAGAATAAATAGAGTAAGGGGGCGTTGCTATGCATAATGACGGAGATAAGTGTCCGATTTGTGGATTGGGTACGCTAACAAAAAAAAGTGTTGACGAGGTCTTTGATTACAAAAAGGAAACTCTCACAATTAAAGACTATGTTATTTATGAATGCCCTGTTTGTGAAGAGTCAATTGTTGATAGCACGACACTAAAAGATACTAAATATCAACTCATAGAATTTCGAAGAAAAGTTGACAACCTTTTAACACCAACTCAAATTAGAGAGATCAGAGCGTTATTTGGATATACTCAAGAAGAATTCGGTACTATTCTAGGCGGTGGGAAAAAAGCGTTTGCACGTTATGAAAATGGAACGATAACACAAAGTAGGGCAATGGATAACCAACTTAAAATGTTAAAAAGTAATCCGGAGATTTTAGCAGCAATAGTGGGAAAACTGCCGGATTTCAATATAACTTCACATGTGATTGATTCTTCTGCTGTAGAAGAAGGCGATCTAGGTTTCCAGCCTAACAATTAAAAAAACTGTATTTTTTCAGCGGTATCCATGGAGCAATTAACAGAATGTTTAACATGGAATACGATCCCGAACTTATTTTTATGCATCATGTTTTATCTGCAGTACATACAGGGTTCCAGAGTAGAATAAATGCCATGCGGAAAGGAGACACTGTAGTTGTCTTGGACGATTCATATTTTAAAAAATTAATTTCACTTTCCACTAATCTTAAAAATCAAATATCTGAAAATGGTAATGTAGATGACACTTTGAAAGAATTTATCATTCTATTGTACGCAACTACAGGTAATGGTGCAGATTCCGGTCCAAACCTGCCACCCATTCCGGAACAAAGTTGCCACTGAT
>CAYLXS010000105.1:0-4719 GCA_964387765.1 uncultured Syntrophaceae bacterium | reverse complement strand
AGAGACAGGGGAGTTGACACCGTCTCTCAAGGTGAAGCGGAAGGTTGTGATGGAGATACACAGGGATATCGTTGACAGCATGTACCCACAGGAATAAGTTTGATGGCTTTGTAAATCTCGATTCATAGGGACTGCGTTCCGCTGCATCCTTCGTAACTGAGGCGTACCGTAAGTACGCCTCAGTTCTCATGATTTGCGCGCTTTGACCGGAGGCAGCCCGAAGGGATGCAATATAAACGTAATGTTCCTTACGGGGGAGGGGTACGCCTTTATTTGAAGCTTTTTACGAGTCCATCAAGTTTGGTATTCAATATATTTATAGAAGGAGGAGGGTACTAATATGGCACAGCGAGTAGGAATAGTTGAAGTTGCCATGACGCCGGGCGCCGAAAGCAAGGACAACTTCCTTGATCAGATATTTAAAGTATCAAAGGAAGTCCTTGATAAAGCAGGAATTACCCGTGATGATGTGGGTACTGTTATCAGTGCCTCTTCCGACGTGTTTCACGGTGGTGTATCATGCGCGAATTCATATTACTGGGATGCCGGGGCTGCCTTTCTGAAGAACGGGTCCAGGCAGGACGGAGAGTCGCTCTTTGCCTTTATCTATGCGGTGATGCGCATTCTTTCAGGTAGTTACGACTCGGCCCTGGTTCTGGGACTTTGCAAAGGTTCTGAAAACCCTGAAGATGATATGATTACCCATTTTTTTACCGACCCATTTTATCAGAGGCAACTGGGATTGAACGAAACGGTTGCCGCTGCCCTGCAGAAAAGGGAATATATGGATCGCTATGGGATAACAGAAGAACAATGTGCTGGCGTGGTTGTCAAGAATCTCGAAAACGCCCTGAGAAACCCGTACGCTCACATAAAGAAGAAGGTTAAAATCGATGATGTGCTCGCATCGAATGTGGTCATGGATCCCTTAAGGAGCATGGAATGTGCTCCTAAATCAGAGGGAATCATTGCTATGCTCCTGGCGAAAGAAGACCTTGCGAAGAAACTGACCGACAAACCTGTATGGTTCAAAGGTTATGGTTCCTCCATCGACAGTTTCTACCTGGGAGACAGGGATCTTCTCGAAGGGCAACTGAAGAATGCTGCCAAGAGGGCCTATGATGCGGCGGGAATCAAGGACCCAAGGAAGGAAATAGATGTTGCCGAGGTGTGCGAACCCTACGCGTTTCAGGAGATGCTCTGGTGCGAGGATCTCGGATTCTGCGAGCGAGGAGAAGGTGGAAAATTACTGGAGAGCGGTGCAACTCAGATGAATGGTGATATTCCTGTCAATCCTTCAGGCGGTGTACTTGCCATGAATCCTTATGTATCGCGGGGGTTGTACCGTCTCGCCGAGGGTTTCCTGCAAGTCAGGAGTCAGGCGGGCGAGCGGCAGCTTGATAAACAGGTAAACACGGCTTTGGCCCACTCGACGCACGGTTTTGCAGGACAGTGCCATGCCGTTGCAATTATTGGTAGTTAGGAGGTAGTCATGGGAAAACCAGTTGCAATTATAGGATCAGGCCAGACACACCATGGAAGAAGATTCGATGTCACCTATCCGGAACTCGTGAAAGAGGCAGTAGACGCCGTATTCGAAAATACGGGGTTATCTCCCGATGATATTGACGGAGTTGTCTCGGGAACAATGCCTTCCATGATGGAGGGAGTTGCACTTACCCATTTTTATTTTGCCGATGTTCTGCGCTCCGTGGGTAAGCCAATTTTGAAAACCGAGACATGCGGTTCCACTGGAATATCCCTGGCCTTTACTGGCTATTACTGGGTCGCGTCAGGAATGGCAGACCTGATTCTCGTGGTAGGGTCAGAAAAGATGAATGAAGGGGACTCGCAGGCCACCATGACCACTGTCCTGGAACCCTTTTATCAGAGATTTTTTATATCTGGTGCCCCGGGGATATTCTCCATGCAGTCTCAGGAATGGTCGGTAAGGTTTGGCATCCCTGAAGACAAAGTAAGAGCGGCGGCAACAAGGATATCGCTTGACCATCACAATGACGCTTTTGATAACCCCTATGCTCATATCAAGAAAAAACTTACCGAGGATGAGATCAATAATGCGCGAATCATCACCTATCCGGTGAGATTGTGGGATGTCTGCCCCAATTCGGACGGCGCCTGCGCGATGATTTTCGCTTCGGAAAAGATGGCTAACAAAATCGGGAAAAAGGTTTCATGGGTCAAGGGTCTTGGTTACAGCGGAGAGGAATACTGGTTTGGCGACAGTGACAAGGTCCGGTGGCAGTGTGCCATTGATGCGGCCCGACAGGCATATGATATGGCGGGTATCAAAAACCCCAGGAAAGAACTGGATGTAGCCGAGGTATATAACCCGTTTACTTTTCAGGAACTCCTCTTTTACGAATGTTTCGGCTTCTGTGACTTTGGAAAGGCCTGTGATTTAACGCTGCAAGGCACGTTTTCACGGGAGGGGGAACTTCCCTGTGATCCGTCAGGCGGTACATTATGTACCAACCCGATAGGCGCAACGGGGCTGAACAGGGTGGCCGAGGCCGCGCTTCAGGTAACGGGACAGGCTGGAGATCACCAGATATCCGGTGCAAAGATGGCGCTTGCCCACGCGATGGGCGGTGTTGACCAGTACAATGGTGTTATGATTATCGGATCAGAAAAGTAGGGGGTAGCCATGAAAAAGGATTTCAATACATTAAGCAACGTTATCCGGCTTCCACATAAATATGCGGCAGGCCCGACATTTACCCGGTTCTATAACGGACTGAAAGAAGGCAAGATATATGGCACAATCTGTCCTTCATGCAAAAAGGTGTTTGTACCCGCCAGGAGTTACTGCCCGGACTGTCTCAAAAACCTGGACGAATGGGTTGAGGTGTCCCAGGAGGGAGAGGTGGTCGCATGGGCATATTCCGACAGGGAGTTTTTCGGAATGCCGGGAAAGCCTCCCGTTGTTATTGCCTTAATAAAGCTCGACGGTACGGATTGCAATTTTCTGCATCTTGTAGGAGGCATCAAAATGGAAAATCCGGATGAGGTGAAATCGGTGATCAAGAAAGGCACGCGGGTAAGAGCGGCATGGAACGATGAAAAAAGAGGACACATGCTCGATATCAGGTATTTTGAGCCTGTTTCATAGTATAGAGGGAGAGATACAGCCATGGAAAAAAAACTTGATTACATGATACTGACAGACGAAATTGCCATACCATACGAAAACGCCTACGGGCCGACATGGACAAGGTTTTTCAAGGGCCTCAAAGAGGAGATAATTTACGGGACCCGTTGTCCCAAGTGCGGCAGAGTGCTTGTACCGGCTCGATCTTTTTGCTCCCGTTGTTTCGTGGAAACAGATAACTGGGTGGAGGTGTCACAGGAGGGAGCGCTTATTTCATGGGCTCTTACCGAGTATGAGTACTTCGGCATGCCTACAAAACCACCCTTCATCGGGGCTCTTATCAAACTGGACGGCACCGACACAAATTTCTTGCATCTCATTGGAGGGATCGACTTGAGCGATCCCGAATATGTAAGGGAGACCGTAAAAAACGGCATGAAGGTGAAGGCGGTATGGAAAGAGGAAAAGGAAGGACATATTTTAGACATTAAATATTTTGCGCCAGTGAAATAGATTTCAGGAGGTTATCATGGATTTTACGCTCACAGATGAGCAGAAGATGTTCAGGGATACTGTGTACCGGTACGGAAAGAAAGAGATAGCACCACTCTGCGAAGAAGCCGAGCTTAAAGGCGAATTCAGTTTTGAAATATGGAAGAAGCTTGCGGATATGGGCCTTTTGGGGCTTCCCTTTCCGGAAGAGCTGGGCGGATCGGGCGCAGATGTAGTTACCTGTTGCCTGGCAGGAGAGGCGCTCGGCCACGCGGGTGTCGATGGGGGCAATCTCCTCGCATGGGGGGCACATACCTATCTCTGTGCCTGCAATATTTTCAGTTTCGGAACCGAAGAGCAGAAGAAGAAATATATTCCGAGACTTGCGTCCGGTGAATGGATAGGATGTATGGGGCTGACAGAGCCGGGATCCGGATCGGACGCCGCTTCAATGAGAACAACAGCGGTAAAAAAGGGTGATAAGTATGTCCTGAACGGTTCGAAGACATTTATCACAAATGCTCCCGTGGCCGATGTGATTGTCGTCTTTGCCACGGTTGACAGGGCAAAAAAGCATGAAGGAATTGCCGCTTTTATTGTGGAAAAGGGAACACCGGGTCTATCAACAGGGCAACCTTTCCACAAAATGGGCTGCAAATGTTCTACCACATCGGAAGTATTCTTTGAAGATTGTGAAATTCCCGAAGAAAACCTGCTCGGGAGTGAAAATGATGGATGGATGATCGCCCTGAGCGGCGTTGAGTGGGACCGTTCCACCCTTCTTTCACCCTTTCTCGGTGCCTCCATATATGCCCTGGAGCTGTGTGCGAAGTATGCAAATGACAGGTATCAATTCAATCGCCCCATAAGGAAATTTCAGGGAGTACAGCACAGGATTGCCGATATGAAGGTGTTTGTTGAAGCGGCACGGCTGGCGATATACCGTGTTGCCTCGTCAAAGGATAACGGACAGATGTTAAACCCCTTGCAAGCGGCTGTTAACAAGGTATATGTGGGTGATGTGGGCTTTGAGATGGCGTCCGAGGCAGTACAGATATTCGGAGGTTACGGATTTATGCACGAGTATCCTGTGGAACGGAACTTTCGTGACGCGA
>CAYLXS010000104.1:0-4785 GCA_964387765.1 uncultured Syntrophaceae bacterium | reverse complement strand
CTCGCCGGAATGGCAGGGGCAAAGCATATTCGCATCTTTCACCTTTCGCCAAAATATAAAGGGCGCGAATATCTCCTGGAAAACGAGGCTCTGGACACCTTCAGATCTTCTCTATCTGGAAGCCCTCAAGCTTGATGGCTACAGAGCGCTGGAGCATATCTATGGATATCACGAATTCCGACGAGTTAGAGCGGCGGTAATCAGCCTGTACGACAACTCCCTCTATATCCTTGAAGGGACCATCCGTTATCCTCGCCCTTTCCCCCTCCTTCGGATATATGTGAGACTGTATCTCCACATCCGAAGCTATCAGGCGCTTGATCGCATCTATCTGCGAATCAGGGACCTGCAACGGCTCGTAACTGTCCGGTTTGCCCAGCATCCTTACCACACCGGGAGTGGAGAGAACACTAATCTTTCTCTCATTTGTGTATTCAGTAAACTCCACAAAGAGATAACCGGAAAACATGGGAATCATTATCTTCTTCCTTCTGTCTTTTCTCCGGCTCCACACCTCTATTTTTGGGAGAAAAGTCTCCACAGATCTCTGAACGAGCCCGGCATATACCTTATCTTCAAAACGACTCTTTGTGTAGACCGCGTACCAGGGCATATCAATTTTTTCTCCTTAAATATGTGACAACATCTTCACCCTTCCGGCAGACCTGTTCAATCTCCAGCGAGATGGAATTATCCATCCGCGATATCTCCAGATCGCCTACCGCTTCTATTCCCCTGCCCAGTATCTTTGGCGCAGTGATGACAATGATCCTGTCAAAAAGATCTTCTCTTACAAAGGAAGTGATGATGCCCGCACCCCCTTCTACAAGCAGTGAAGATATCTGCCTTCTTCCAAGCTCAATCAGCAGTTTCTTCAGATCCAGAGCACCTGTGCTATCCTCGTTGATAGTCAGTGTCTCGATCCCTCTTCTCTTTACGATGGACAGCCTGTTATTCCCGCGAAGGGATCCCGTGATAATCAGCGTCTTCGCGACATCCTGATTATCGAGGACACGCGCGCCGGGCGGGATTCTCAGTGTGGAATCAAGAACAATCCTCAGGGGATTTCTTCCCCTCACCAGGCGAACCCGAAGGTCGGGATCATCCGCGACAACGGTTCCTATTCCGACCAGTACCGCGTCATGCAGGCCCCTCAACCTGTGCGCGAATCTGAGAGAAGGCTCTGAGCTTATCCACCGGGAATGACCGGTTGATGAAGCTATCCTTCCGTCAAGGGTCTGGGCGTATTTCAGCGTGACAAAGGGTATCCCGGTTCTCATGAACTTGAAAAATTTTTTATTCAGATTCTTACACTGTTTTCCAAGAACACCCACTTCTGTTTCTATACCGTGGTCATTTAATATAGAAATTCCTCTGCCGGAGACAAGGGGGTTGGGATCAACGGTTCCAATGACCACCCTTGATGCCTTTGCTTCGACAATTTTGTCAACACAGGGAGGAGTTTTTCCATAGTGGGAACAGGGCTCCAGTGTAACATAAAACGTTGCTCCTTCAACGGGTTCGGACATATCATTGATTGCGTTAACTTCCGCGTGTGCCCCTCCGAATTTCCTGTGATAGCCCTTCCCTATTACCTTTTCATCCCTGACAATAACAGCACCCACCATGGGGTTGGGACTTGTCCACCCCTCACCCCTGCGCGCAAGTTTCAGGGCCATTTTCATATAATGTTCGTCAGTCATGATCTTACACCCGGATAATTAAAGACTGCTTTTTTGCAACTGTATCAATGTCTAATATTGAGTGAAAATATATCTGTGAATTGTATACTATACGGCGTGTACCATGTAAAGGTCTTTGACCTCAACCATCTGTTTACCAGCTCTCCCAAATATGCTATATACAAACAATAGCTCGCAGAAAAGGAGATACATATGAAAGGAATCGTTCTCGCGGGGGGACTCGGCACCAGGATGCACCCACTTACAAAAGTCACCAATAAACATCTGCTTCCAATCTATGACAAACCCATGATCTATTACCCGATCACTACCCTGGTGAATGCCGGGATAGAGGAAATACTCATCGTAACCGGTGGAAATAATGCGGGTGATTTCCTGAAGCTGCTGGGGAACGGAAGAGCTTTTGGACTCAGGCACCTTAATTACGCTTATCAGGAGGGCGAAGGGGGTATAGCAGCCGCCCTGAGCCTGGCAGAATTCTTCGCCGATAATGGTAAAATAGTTGTTATGCTCGGAGACAATATCATTGAAAAGAATATTAAAAGAGCAGTCGAAGACTTCGGGAAGCAGAAGGAAGGTGCCAAGGTGCTGCTCAAGAAGGTCCACGACCCGCAACGGTTTGGCGTTCCTACATTCGAGGATGGCAGGATAGTCGGCATCGAAGAGAAACCCTCAGATCCTGCGTCTTCATACGCGGTTATCGGCATATATATGTATGATAACACGGTCTTTGATTTCATAAAAACACTGAAGCCCTCGGACAGGGGCGAGCTGGAGATAACCGACGTGAACAACTATTACATAGACAGAGGAACCATCACCTATGATATCCTGGATGGCTGGTGGACAGATGCGGGGACCTTTGAATCCCTTCAGTACGCGGGGAATATGGCCGCAAAGACCGGGGCCAATAAAATGTAGGAAACTACAGCCAGCAAACAAAATGAAATGTAATCGTTTACAGTTTATCCCGACGAGTCGGGATTCACGGTTGAAAGAGAACAGTGAATTAGAATCAATATCCAGAATACTTCAACCGTTGGGCCTTGTTCATCATTTTATAGCTTATTGAAACAGCTGTGAACTGTAAACCGATAACCGTGAACGGCTATAATAAAACAAACAGGCAGGGGGAATAGCTTTATGATTAAAGGGGTAAAAGTCAAAGTATTGAAAGTTATACCGGATGAACGTGGAAGGTTGATGGAGATACTTCGCCGTGATGATGAAATGTTTAAGGGGTTCGGTCAGGTTTACATGACAACCGCCTACCCGGGTGTGGTAAAGGGGTGGCACTACCACAAGAAGCAGTACGATAACATGGCCGTGGTAAAGGGTACCATGAAGATCGTCCTGTGTGACGGGAGAGAAGACTCCCCGACATACAGAGAGGTGAACGAGTTTTTTGCCGGAGAGCACAACCCCATCCTGATACACATACCGCCCTACGTATATCACGGGTTTAAATGCGTCTCACAGGAAGAGGCCATTGTTGTCAACACGCCCACCGAGACATATAACTACGAAGAACCGGACGAATTCCGCGTTCACCCGCACGACAATGATCTGCCTTATGACTGGGGAAGAAACGACGGATAGTTGAATTGGTGGGGCGCTTGGCTCATCAATTCACAGTCTAAAATTATTTAAGGTATGCGTCTATCGCTCTGGCTGCCTTTTTTGCGGCGCCCATTGCCATGATAACAGTTGCTGAACCTGTAACTATATCTCCGCCCGCATAGACCCCTTCCCTGCTGGTCTTGCCGGTTTCTTCGTCGGTCACAACAATGTAGCCCCGTCTGTTTGTCTCCAGACCGGGAGTTGTAACAGGAATAACAGGGTTGGCGTTTGTTCCGATGGCTACCACCACCATATCCACGTCCATCACAAACTCGGATCCCTCTATGGGAACAGGCCTGCGCCTTCCGGAATCATCAGGTTCACCCAGCTCCATCCGGATGCACTTCATCTGTTTTACCCAGCCATTTTCGTCGCCGATATATTCTACCGGATTGGTAAGGAGTTTGAATTGCACACCCTCTTCTTTCGCGTGATGAGCTTCCTCCGCCCTCGCCGGCATCTCAACCTCTGTCCTGCGATAAACCACTGTGACATTTTCAGCACCGAGACGCAGAGCTGTTCTCGCGGAGTCCATCGTGACATTGCCGGCACCGAGGACCGCCACATTTTTCCCGCGCGCTATGGGTGTATCATACTCGGGAAATCTGTATGCCTTCATCAGATTGGATCTTGTGAGGTACTCGTTGGCAGAATAGATCCCGCTCAGGTTTTCTCCCGGTATATCCATGAAAACAGGCGCGCCAGCACCTACACCCAGGAATACCGCGTCGAATCCCTCGTCGAGGAGATCATCAACCGTTTTCCCTCTTCCAATGACAGCATTTGTGACAACCTCAACCCCCATCTTCTCAAGGTATGATATCTCGGCATCAACGATGTCCTTGGGGAGACGGAATTCGGGAATTCCATAGATAAGGACTCCCCCGGCCTTGTGCAATCCCTCGAATATAGTGACCTTATGCCCACATTTTACAAGGTCCCCGGCAACTGTAAGCCCGGCTGGACCGGAACCAACAACCGCCACTCTTTTGCCCGATGACGCGGGAATTTCAGGAATCTGAACAGCGCCGGCATTGCGCTCATAATCAGCGACAAAACGCTCGAGTCTTCCTACGGCAACCGGTTCCCCTTTTTTGCCCAGTATGCACTGACTCTCACACTGGCTTTCCTGGGGACATACCCTGCCGCAAATGGCGGGAAGACTGTTTGTATCCTTGATCTTGCGCGCAGCGCCGATAAAATCTCTCTCGGTAATCAGTTTTATGAATTCGGGAATATTAACATCCACGGGGCATCCCGTTATACATAGAGGTTTCTTACACTGCAGGCATCTGCCAGCTTCAATTACAGCCTGTTCTTCGGTATAACCAAGAGGAACCTCATCAAAATTCGTGCTGCGCACTTTCGGGTCCTGCTCCGGCATCATCTGTCTCGGAATCTTTTCCTTTTTACTCATGACATCTGCACCCCTTTCTGGCTTCCTCTTCTTCACCATTATACA
>CAYLXS010000103.1:0-4921 GCA_964387765.1 uncultured Syntrophaceae bacterium | reverse complement strand
AGCATTGATGAAAATTTCAAGAAAACACACAGGTAAAGCCCGCATCGAGATGATACCCCTGATTGATGTTGTTTTTCTTCTCCTTGTGGCTTTCATATTCTTTGCGATGTCGATGACCATCGACAGAGGAGTTCCTGTTAATCTCCCGGTTTCGTCCGCCGCACAGGTAAAGGAAAAAAATTGTGCTGAAATCGCGATAAAGAAGGACGGAGAAATATTTTTCAACAGAGAGAAAATAAATCCCCATGCCCTTATCTCCCGACTTGTCCTTCTTCACAGGGAGTTGCCTGAAACAAAGATTATCATCTCCGGTGACAGGGAGGCATCTTACGAATCGGTTGTGTCGGTCATAGACGCGGTGAAGAAGGCTGGTATCTCCGGACTGTCGTTGAAAACAGAGATCGGCAATCAGGAATCGGGGATCAGATCAGAAAACACTTTGAGAGACCATAAATAATGCCGGGGAAAGATCTTGTAATTGCGGCTGTCATTGCCATCGCCCTTCACTGCGGCGTGGCATTTGTGCACATTCCGGCCGTTTGCACTCTCCCTGAAATTCATGAGAATAAACCCCTTGAAATATCACTGATTTCTGCATATAAAAGGTTTTCTGAAAAGTCGGAAGTCGAGGTGTATGAAACAACAAGAGAGAAAAACAAGACGCGCGGCAGGGAGAAACGGGCGGAAAAAATAGTAAAAAAAGAAACGGATGTTCCAGCAGAAGAGAGAAAAGAACCCAATTTCCCCCAGGAGATCGTACCCTTAAAGATGCCTGAAGCCCTGCCACCTCTTCATGCCATACAAAATAAAGACAGGCAGACTGAAAAAACAGTTATAGTGCCTGTCATACCCCATTATAAGAGCAATCCGCCTCCAGAATATCCGGCAATTGCGCGCAGGAGAGGATATGAAGGAAGGGTTCTTCTCTCTGCAACGATATCGATTGAGGGCAATGTGGCAGGGTTGAAGGTAAAAGAATCTTCGGGACATCCGGTTCTGGATCGAGCCGCCATGAAGGCGGTTGAAGCATGGGAGTTTGAACCTGCGAGACGAATGGGGTCTCCGGTTCCAATGTCGGTGGATGTTCCTGTGCGATTTGTGTTAAGGCACCCATAGCTGATTTTGGAAAGAGAGAGTTTTTGTTCATGAGAAGAACGGTCTTAAAAGTGATTTTGCTGTTTTTATCTGTCTTGCTGTTTTTCGCGGCGGAGGCGTATTGCGCTTCGTCAAAGACTTTTTATCTCCAGGGAGATAAATATCTCTCCAGGAAAAAATACGACAAGGCGATAGATAATTATAAAAAGGCTCTTGATATTAATCCCAAGGTTGCCAAATATTATTTCAAGCTGGGAGAGGCTTACAGGTTGAAAGAATTGGGAGATGAGGCCATTGCCTATTATGAAAAAACGATCAAGATCTATCCGAAATACTATTCGGCATATGAGGGCCTCGGTGAGATCTATTTCAAAAAGGGAGACTGCGAGAAGGCTGTACAGTGCTTCAGAAAAGCCATAGACGTATGTTCTACCGACAGCAAGGACCATTATTTTCTTGCCAGGATATGTGACATCAAAGAGGATCCGGACGGTGCCATCAAGGAATATGAAAAGGCCTTAAAGATACGTTCAGGTTTCTTCGATGCGCTTTCCAACCTTGCCGTGAACTATGCCAAAAAGAGGGATTTCAAAAAGGCCGTCTCCTATTATGTGAAAGCAAGAAAAATAAGACCGTATGATGAACGCGTTGTGGTGGGTCTGGGGATAGCTTATATAAACCTGAGGGAGTTTAACAAGGCGCGGAAAATCCTGCTGATCGCGCTCAAGATAAATCTCTTCAATCGTAATACGCGATTTTACCTCGGCAAGGCATATTATGGTGCGGGTAATCTTGATCAGGCTATAAAACAGACAGAGAAGGCTCTTGAAATAGATCCCGATAATGCGGAGACTCATTTCACATTGGGTCTGTATTATGATAAAAAGGGATGGTCTGATATGGCCGTAGCCGAGTACCGCGAGACCGAGCGGCTGGACCCGGATTATATCATAAGAAGGGTAAAAGAAATTGAGAACAGGGCTACAGAAAGCAGCAAGTAAAACAGAGGAGATGATTTAAGATGAACCATAGCGAAATGAGGACAAGACTTGCGCGCATGATAGTGGAGCGTACCTTTCGTTACAGGGATGATCCGCCATTTACGTTAGTATCAGGAAAGCAGAGCAACTTCTATTTTAACTGTAAACCCACGACCCTTGATCCGGAGGGAATGAACCTGATAGGGAATATCATATTTGACATGCTTGAAGATTCCGGAATTCTCGCGGTTGGAGGGCTTACCCTGGGAGCGGATCCGATGGCCAATGCTGTTTCCGTGATATCATATCAGAGAAACCGGCCCATAAAGGCCTTTATCGTCAGGAGAGACGACAAGAAACATGGCACAAGGAGCGCTATAGAGGGAAATATAAAAGAGGGAGAAAGGGTGGCTGTTCTCGACGATGTTATCACCACGGGGAGATCCACTATAATTGCCATTGAAAAAGCTGAGGAAGCCGGGCTCATCGTTGATCGTGTAATAGCACTGATTGATCGTGAAGAGGAGAATGGAAGAGCGAACATAGAAAAACATGTAAAGAGAGTCGAATCCATCTTCACGCGAACCGATATAATGGGTCTCTATGAACAGGAATGAGGGGGAATAAGCCATGAGGAGCGGTAGATTTTCTTTGCTATTTTCTTTTATGATAATTTTTATCCTCACTCTGCCGGAAGCTGTTATGGCCGGTGGAGATAACAGCCTGATCGTTGCCGGATTTTATTCAGGAAAGATGGAGGAGGGTGCCCCATCGGGTTGGGAACTGGTGGAGAAGAAGGGGGTTTCGAACCTTGATCTTGAAAGAGTGGACGATAGATACGCCCTGCACATGAAAAGCAACAGTGAATCCTCTTTCGGGATAAAAAAAGAGATGGATGTCAAGACAGGGGAATATACCTTTCTGAGTTGGAAATGGAAGGTTGCCAGATTGCCTGTTGAGGCGGATGTCAGGAAGGCCGGCACAGATGACCAGGCTGTTCAGATATATGTTGCCTTCAAGCCCACCGGGTGGCCCGCTAAACTGAAAACTCCCACGATAGGGTATATATGGGGTGTTGAATGTCCTAAAGATACAGTAGTCAAAAGTCAGCAGCCATTTGCGAGCAAGGTACGGTATATCGTACTCAGGAACAAGAGCGACAAGTTAAACGAGTGGTATCAGGAGAAGAGAAATCTGGAAGAAGATTACAAAAAGCTGTTTCCCGATATTGATAACGGGCAGCTGCGTGATATTGAAGGCATTTCCTTCTATATAAATTCCCAGCACACAAAAAGCGAGGCGGAAAGCTGGATCTACGATGTTCGCTTCAGCAGGGATTAGACCAGTGGGAACATGTTTAAACCTGTCCCCGATTCTTCCTCTGTTTCATCCTTATCTCGTTAACGGCCAGATGAGCTTTTCTTGTGGGTTCGGGCAGCCGATAGCCTCTGCAGCTTGACAGTGTTATGTCTATAGCCCTCTCCAATCCTATCTTATGCCCCTGTGATACAAAAACCGGTTTTACATTCTTTTTTGTCCGGAGAACGGCGCCCTTTATTTCATCGTTGTACAGGAGGGGAGAATAATCGCCCGGTTCGCTTCCTGCTTCATTATATGTCCCAACCAGTCTCGTCTTTGCGCAACCTATGGATGGTATGCTGAGAAACAGACCCATATGTGATGCGAGACCGATACCCCTCGGATGAGAGATTCCATGCCCGTCGAAGATAATAACGTCAGGTGAGATGCTCAGCTTTCGGAAGGCTTTCAGGAGTGTGGGTCCCTCTCTGAATGTAAGCAGGCCGGGTATATAGGGGAAATCGACCGCTTCGCTGAATGATGCCTGCTCGATGATTTCCATGGTTGGAAAATCAAGGATTACAACGACCGCGAAAAAGATATTGCTGTTTCTTGAATAGGAGATGTCGGCGCCGGCTATTGTCTTTATCCTGTCGGGGAGGTCTTTGTCATGAAGGATGAGTTTTGGCCTGAGTTTGTTCTGTATCTCTCTGGCTCTGACGTAGGTGACTTTCCAGTCGTGCAGATGTTTTATCTTCATCTTCTATTCACGGGGATATATGGGGTATGTCTTTCGCACAGGATGACAGGATCTCCCTGGCCCTTTCGATATCCTTTTCTATCTGCCGGGCAAGTTCTTCAGGGCCTTTGAATTTTATTTCATCGCGCAGCCGGTCGATAAAAAATATTGTAATATCCCTTCCGTATATGTCACCTTCAAAATCGAGCAGGTGCACCTCCGCTGAAATCTCTTCGTTGCCGAAAGTGGGATTGCACCCAATATTGATGACGCCCTGGTGCCTGATACCTTCAAGCATGGCGATAATGGCATAGACACCTGTCGCGGGAATTACCTTTTCTGATTTTATGTTGGCGGTGGGATAGCCGATATCTGTACCCCGCCTGTAACCTTTGACGACAGTGCCGTTTACGCCATAGGGTCTTCCCAGCATTTCTGACGCCAGTTTGACATTTCCGTCGAGTATTGCGAGACGTATGCCTGTGCTGCTGGAAATCATGCCGTCTGTTTTTACTGCGCCTATTTCTTCTACCTGAAAGCCGAGTTTTTTCCCATATGCCTTCAGAAATTTCGCGTTGCCACCCTTTCCCTTTCCAAAGACATAGTCATAACCAACAAACAGTTTGCTTAGATGCAGCTTTCCCCACAGGATATTCTCTACGAATTCTCCGGCAGTTATCCCGGCGAACTCGATGGAAAATGTAATCAGAATGACCGCATCCACACCGCAGGATCTGATGAGATCCAGTTTTTCATTCAGGGGAGTCAGCAGGAAAAAGGGTCTCCTTTCCGGGTGTATGATCTTCTG
>CAYLXS010000102.1:0-4936 GCA_964387765.1 uncultured Syntrophaceae bacterium | reverse complement strand
TTGTGTTTCCCATGCCCTGCTCTTTTCATCCCACGCCTGCATCACACCATATTTAAGCATGGTTTCCATTCCTGCCAACGCTGCCTTCAGGTTAACACCGATCAAAGGAATGCCCGCAACCGACACGATCAGGTCGAGATTGATCACGAGACCCTTGTCCAGGACACGGTCTAACAGATCTACAAGGGTTGCATTGGTGTTACGTTCAGGTTCCATAAATTAGTGTCCAGTGATTAGTTTTTGGCCACTGTTCACTACCCACTGACCACTATTATACAAACGAATACGCTGGCCATGGGCCAGTAAAACGAACAGAATACCCCTCCGTATTACTAATCTTTTCCAATACGTCTCCCAGTCTTCTGCTGACCTCTTTAGGAAGGAGACAGGAAAGATTCATGAGCATCTGCCTTTCATCCTCCGCTTTCTTGGTCTTTTCTACCTGAATCTCATCAACACATGATTTGACCTTCTCAAAAAACTCCTTAAAATCCTGATCTGCCTTTCCTTCCATCTCCTTTTTTATGAGATCTTTTAATTTCTGTGTGTACATATAGGCCATGCCTTTTGGCTTTGATTTTATCTCCTCATCTAATTTTTTAATCTCCGGATTATCCTTGGTAACATTTTTGGCTATAATTTTAGGATCCCAAAAAACCTGTACACCATATTCTGCCTTGCCACTGATCTTTTCTATCTTCCTTTTAAGATTGTCATAGTCCTCTTTCAGCCAATTCTTCATGTTCTCTTCTGGGGAAGCGGTTTCATTCCCTTGAATTATGGTGTCAAAACCGAGAGGAAGGACTGTGTCAAACCTTTCCAATGCCTGATCGATCACACTTTGGTGGACCATTACCCAATTCTTCATTATTTCTTCATCTTCTGACTGGTATGGTTCAGTAGGACAGTTGTGAACAACCGCGGAAATATCCTCATAGGGAATGGTGTAAACCTCGTTTTCCTCTATTCCAATCCTGCCGAAGCTCACTTCTTCACTGCCTTTAACTACGCAGTAAATGTATCTACCGCCACTGTCACCCTGTTCCCTCGGTTCTGGTTCATCATGGATAGGAATTTCAGTCTCAAGAGGATGAGATATGTTTGAACTCTGGATTGTCGAATCTTTTTGAGGCGTAATTTCAGTTTTCTGCCCCTTGTCTTTCGTCTTTTGAGAAGAAGTTAATGCGGAATCCGGCATCTTCGCTTCTTTTGATAAGGGTGATGGTTCCTTTATCGTGTCAGGCTCTTTTGATATATCTTGTAGCACATCAGAAATAGAATCCCGAATCGCAGCCCTAAGTTCAGAGAAAAATAACGTTTTAACTGCTTCTTTTATTGTGTCCTCAGTGTCTGCAAGCAAATCCCTTATTTCTCGCCTCGCAAGCTGTTCTATTATTTCTTCCATTTCCTTCATGTCCTACCAAACCTTTCACTAAATTCCCTTTTCTTCTGCTTCTTTTCTCCACCTTTCAGGATTGATCATTTTATCCAATATATCATCCACAATACTATCCAGGCCATCCCTTACAGATTTTACAGACTCCGTAATTCCCTGTTCTTTTTTCATTTCCTCAATGGCTATATCCAAGTCCATCAAGGCCTCCCCGAGTCTCTCCAGTTCTTCGTCAGTGAGGCTCCCACCTTCCATCCTTTTAAAAGCCTGGAGCCTGAGCGCATCCTTTATAATCTCGACAAGGGCCACGACTAACCCGAGGACTCCGTGCTTCAGATTTTTTTCATCAATATCAATCGGCATTTTTCAGTTTTCAGCGGTCAGTAGTTGGTGGTCAGGGGTCAGCGGTTTTTACTCTTTACTATCCACTGATCACTGTCCCGTGGCCACTATTTCCTGTGCCTTAGCGCTGACCCATCCGCACCATGGACAGCCGGTCGTAATAAGACTCTCAGTGGAAACCCTCTTACCGCATTGAGGACAATCTTCTTTAGCCACCATGGCCTCATCCCATGCAGGCATTTTCAGATTGGTTCCCGATGGAAATTCCAGCCCGTATTTTGCCGCCGTCTCGAAGGATGCAAGGGCTGCCCGTATTTTAATGCCGAGCAGTTCAACACCCGCAACGGACACGGTGATATCCGCGTTAATCACTAGACCCTTATCCAGAATTCTGTCAATCACATCGGCTAACCCTGCGCTATTATTAGAGCGAGATGGTTCTATGGCCATTATTATTCTCCTTTTTCCCTGGAAGGGATTGGAGGATTGGTCCCAGACGGAAATTCAAGGCCATATTTTGCCGCCGTCTCGAAGGATGCAAGGGCTGCCCGTATTTTAATGCCGAGCAGTTCAACCCCCACCAGAGATACGGCAATATCCGCGTCAATAACCAGTCCTTTGTCCAGGATCCTGTCAATTACGTCGACTAAACCGACACGATCATTAGTTCGAGATGGCTCTAAGGCCATAATGATCCTCCTTTTTCTCCAGAATAATCTCTAAAAACCCATTATTGTATAATTTTCCAATTATGTTTTCAGAAGGGCTGGGCAATTTGATATTTGCATAATAGCGTCTGTCTCTTCCGCTGGCGAATATGACCAGAACATTTTCGTTTAAATCAATTCTGATACCCTCTTCATTAATCCCCGGCAACTCGCCTATCAGGCGCATCCTTTTCCCCCCCTCAAATATATCAACAGGAAAATTGTTTTTGTCCGTATCCATTTTCTATACTCTCTATATGTAAAACCTTGTCCGTCAGTAAAAGTCCCTTTCTAAAGCGCAGACTTCCGCACCCCTGGTTTTGTCACCACACCCTTACCCCGACATTGCAAACACGGCAACTTGTTTCCAAACTCTCTCCCTGTTCCCCGGCAATATACACAACCTTCCACCGGTTCCGTAACGTGAACAATCCCCGTGCCGCGACAGACTGTGCAGATCATATTGCTTCGAGGTTTTTCTTCTCCTCTACCTTTACAATAAGCACAAACAACCGCCGGTGGATTTACTGTAACCTTTCCAACTCCCCCGCATACTGGACATATGGTTCCTTTTGGTTTTTCTCCCTTTCCCCTGCAGAAACCGCAGGGGTACGTTGTTTCCGTAAGCAGTTTTCCGATCCTTATTCCTCCAGCCCCGTCAGAAAAGTGTTTCCCCGATCTATCAACTCTCGACGTGGACCAGGCCACTTCTTCCTGCCCGGGCTTATCAAAAGACCGCCCGCTGTTATAGCCATTTCGCGCACCGAACACCGGCCTCCAGCTCAAAGGTTCCTGATATGGTCTCGCAAAAGGAGACGGTGTGTCATTCTTCATCTTTGCTCACTTCGCTCCGCTTGCGCATCCCCGTTCGTTTGAAATTCAACATATTTCCGTCTGAATCCAGATGGGTTTCATACATGGCCAGTAAATCCATGCCGTCAGGAATTGAGTGTTTTTCAATGACCTCAATGGTTACCATCCAATCATCACCATCTTTCTCCGCCGCCACGGTAGATGAAATCTCCAGACTGGTAAGATTATTCAACTCTGTCCGTGCCTTCTGGATCAGTTTTGACATGCCTAAAGCCATATTCGTTTACCTCCTTTATATGAAATCTGTTAGCTGGCAGCCGTCGGTGGTGCCCGGCATAACTACATCTCCTCTTTCATCTCTCTGATAGCCTCTAATCTGTCCATCAATTTTGTTTCTTCCTTTTCATAGGTCTCATCGTCTATTTCTTCCATCTCGTACCGCATCTGGAGATGCAATAATTCTTCATGAACCCTTGATTCATCGGTCATCTCCTCATAGGCAACTTCTTGAAGTTTCTTCCCCAGCCACACAGTCAATTTGAGAGGGGAAAGCAATATGTCATCTAATATGAAAGCCATTGGTTGTTTCCCTTAGTCCAAAGTTTTAAGACCTGCATGTGGGGCACAGAGACCCCACGCTACTCACTGCCTCACCATTTCACCACTATTTCCACAAAGTTACAGGGTGGCACCGGCCCAATATATTTGAATTTCATCTTGCCGTTATACTTCACGATCAAACCATCCATAACCTTGTCGAACTCTTCCTCCTTATCTTTTGGTATCAGGAAAACGGTGTTGGCAATCATCTGATCGCCAAAAGAATTGTTTTCCTTATGCTCCACGCAGAGACCTTTCAATGTGCCCAGGATCTCTTTTTTTTCATTCTCCTTTTTATCATCCAGCGCATTCCTCACCATTTCTCCCAGATGAACTTCATCGCGCTGCGACCTTGCCTTCTTTGACATGAGTCGATCCCTCAACATCCTGATATCCCTGTTTTCGTCCACGATTTCCCTGAAGGCAGCTTCCCTGTCAGCCCATAGAATCTTCAGGCCGAGTTCTATCTTGTCCTCCATATATGTCAGAAGCTCTTTAAGCTCGCCGTATCTGCCCTTTAATACCTTTTCCCTTATCTGATCGCTCTCTTCGCCGATAGTGCCGAATCTTACCGGCAACAGGGGATAATCCTTCATAACCTCTTCCATGACCTTCTGATGCGCCATTGTATTTGCCCTGGTAACGGAATATTTATCAACATGAGAAGCGCTGATCACGGCGCCGATATCCTTATGGCACACAGTATAGACCTCGTCTTTGCGGTCGCCAATGCCTATGGGACCAAAGTTCTTTTCTTCATTGATTGCGGCAATGGCATATATATATTGGCCTTCTTTTTCGGGCATCATCACCCCCTTATATTTCTAACGTTAAATACTCCATCAGTTGGTTGAATTTCCCTTCATTCTTACCGGATATAAGTTCTGTAAAGTACGTCCTCACTTTTTCTATGTTTTTTACCTCTTTTACATCGATATCTCCTGCAAGATACTGCAACACGTTGTGAAAGGCCCCCATAAAAAGGACCCCTCTTTCTTCTTCTTTAAGGGTTTTATCGATGGTTTCTGCAACAAATTGATCTCTTCCCTCCATTATTCTATCTTTATGCATCCTGTAGCCG
>CAYLXS010000101.1:0-5132 GCA_964387765.1 uncultured Syntrophaceae bacterium | reverse complement strand
TATGGGAGATTGTCGGCGGTGCGAAAAAGGACTTTCCCCGTTATTCCGGGGATTATTCTGTTGAGCATAACGCAGAAATTGGGCGAAAGGACCATTAATAAACAGAGTCACTCATTAACAGTCGACTTTATCCCTTAACCTTGGGGAGGCCTTGAACGTGGCTATTTTCCTCGACGCTATCATGAGGCTTTCACCTGTATGAGGGTTTCTTCCTCTCCGGGGGTTCTTTTCAATGAAACCGAACTTTCCAAACCCGCTGATCATAACCTCTTCTCCATTCTCAAGTGATTGTTTTATTATCTCCAGGAAGGATTCGAAGATGTCTGCGGATCTGTTCTGTGGAAACCCGGTCCGGTCATGGATTAATCTGATCGTATCTGCCTTTGTAAGGGCCATGGGTAAGGTGTCTCCTTTCATGACAAACAGGTTGATCTGTTTATGTCGTTAGAAACAAATTACTTTCATAACTTAATTTTGTCAAGGGAATAAATATGTTACACTGAAGATAGATCACAGCAGAGTTTTGTTTCTCACCCTAAAGGGCGAAGTAGTTTATTTCAGAAGGTCTTTGCGGTGCTGAGTGTCTGTCCCGAATGGTACAAGCATATCTTTTTAGTGGTGATCCCTTTGTCCTTTCGTTATAAAAAACCTGCTGATTTTATGGCGCTTAGGAAAGGGAATTGAGCAGAAAAACCGCTAACAGATTGGACAATCCTAAAAAAGTCTCATCTATTGAGATGTATAAAGCGATCAGTCGGAATTTTGGGAAACTTGAAAAATCCCATAACTACTTGATTTCTTTACTGGAGCCGATGAGCGGATTTGAACCGCTGACCTACTGATTACGAATCAGTTGCTCTACCAGCTGAGCTACATCGGCTTTTTTTGCGACTCGCAAGTGAAGTTTTTTATCTTAACGTTTTCGTATTGTCAAGAGATTAGCCGGGTTCCAGTCAAAAATAACCATTCCTTGCACAATCTATCCGTTATCTTCAAGTCTCTTCCGTACGCTGTATCGCAGCGCGTCTCTGCGGGGTTACATAACTTTTCTCTTACCCCCTTCCGATTTTATATCCTTTGCCTTGACTTTCATTGTTGTTTTGGTAGTATCTTCGCGGTGTAAGACATGCGAATACCTGAAGAACAGTTTATGAAATTTCGGGATGCGGGGTTGCGTTTAACATGCCGTCAAAAGGCCAAAGATACAGAAGCTGGGTGGAAATCGATCTGGATAGTTTCAGGCATAACTGGAACGAAATAAGCAGGTTGGTGAGTTCCGGTGTAAAGGTCCTTCAGGTAGTTAAGGCGGATGCATATGGCCATGGGGCGATTGAAATATCAAAGGCCGCCCTGAAAAACGGTGTGTATGCCCTCGGCGTCGCCAATGCCGATGAAGGGGTACAGCTCAGGATCGGCGGGATAGATGCACCCATTATAATATTGAGTCCTTCCACAGTTTATGAGATTGGTGAAATCATCAAATACAATCTTATCCCCTCGGTTTCAGATGTCCATTTTGCAGTTGAACTCAACAGAAAACTGATTGAGAAAGATACGCAACATCCTGTTCATATTGAGATCGATACGGGGATGGGCAGGAGTGGAACCATATACGGTGATGCGATTGCCATGGTCAGGGAGATTGTTACCCTTCCTGGCATAGTGGTAGAAGGTATATTCTCTCACCTCGCTGTGAGCGAACTGGAAGATGATGAATATAACTCTATCCAGTGGAAACTGTTTGGGAAGGTTGTAACCGGATTGGAGAAAGAGGGGATAGCTATTCCCATAAAACACATATCCAACAGTGGTGGAATGATCAACTTTCCCCGGTTTAATCTGGATATGGTGCGTCCCGGAATTATGACATACGGGGTATATCCCTCGCCTGATACAGTTCCAAAAACGGATCTGGTTCCTGTGATGAGTTTCAAGACCGGTATTGTAATCCTCAAGGATTTCCCCGCGGGATACAGCATAGGCTATGGCAGATCTCATGTCACAGAAGGACCCGCAAGGATAGCGACAATACCTGTGGGGTATGGGGACGGGTATGGCTTTATCATGTCGAATCAGGGGCAGGTCCTCATAAGGGGCAAAAGGGCACCCATTGTGGGGCGGATTTCCATGGATATGTGCACCGTGGATGTCACCCATATACCTGAATGTGAAATAGGTGATGAAGTCGTCCTGATGGGAATGCAGGGGGAAGAGTACATTTCGGCCGGTGAGATTGCCGGAAAGGCCGGGACGATAAGCTATGAAATTCTGTGCGCGCTGGGCAAAAGGGCGCCCCGTGTATTTGTGAATAAAGGAGAAACCGATACGGTTGAACCGAAATTAAGAAGGATCTTTATACCGGGCGAGGAGAAATCCATTGCCAGAATTGACAATATGATACGCGGTTGTCTCCAGGCGAGAACCAGTGACATGGAATTTGCCGACGCGGTTTATTATGAGATGTTTGAGACACTTTTCGGCAGAGAAAACCGTCAGCTGGAATTGAGGATGGGCTTCAGATATGATATCAGGATAAGCGATTTTCCCAATAGAGAAAAAGAGTCTCGTGGCCAGAATGCAGATTATTTCAGGGTTACAACGCACATTGAGTATATAAAAACACTCAGAGAAAAGTTTTTCATCATAGGCTGCGCGAGGAATGATGCTCAGCTCTCAGCACTGTTTGAGGAGGAGAAGTGTGAATATCGATGGCTCCTTAACGGAACGGATAACCCCTTCAGAGAAGGTGATTTCAGGGTGGCCCGTGTCAGGATAGACGGCAGGAATGCGCCCGTCATCAGCGCGGGGAACACTGACAGAGGATATGAAGTGCTGTGCGGCGGTGACGAGCTTGATAATTATCTGAACAAACAGGTAAAGATAGAGATAGAGATAGAAACAAAGAAGCACAAAAGCAGTAAAATGTTTTCCGTCTACCTGGCCTATCCTACAAGGGGCATGAATATCTCATTCAATTACGAAAAGACGGGTTTGAAGAACGTGAGAGAGGTAAGTTTCTTTGCTGGAAGGCACCCACATCCGGAGATAAGACTGGATAAGGGAAAATCTATAGAGCTGGACATCGGCGAGGATGAATGGGTATTCCCCAACAGTGGCGTGACCTTTATCTGGGATCTGTAAGATGTTGAAGGGAAAAATGTCTTAATGAAGTTGTTGAGAGTCGGGATTATATTCGGTGGCATGTCTTCCGAAAAAGAGGTTTCATTGAACAGCGGCAGGAATGTCTATGATAACCTGGACGGCGAAAAATATGAGGGCATCCCCATATTTATGGATAGCGGGGGAAGGTTGTGGATTATACCGTGGCAGCTTGTATCCCAGAACACTACCACTGATATCTCAGAGCATCTTGAAAGGGACGCAAGGCGGATATCTTACGAACAGCTGAAGAATGAAATAGATTTCGCCTTTATTTCCCTTCATGGAAAATATGGTGATGACGGATGCATCCAGGGCCTTCTCGAGATCCTGAGGATTCCCTACACCGGTCCCGGTGTTCTGGCTTCCGCCCTGGGCATGGATAAGGGCGCGCAGCAAAAGATACTGAGGGAGGCGGGAATCAATGTGCCTGAAAGCATGGTGTTCGGGGAAGATGAATGGTTAAGGGACAAAAACCGCGTCAGGGAAAAGATAGCGGAGGCCTTTGGTATCACCTTTGTCGTAAAACCTGTCAGGGAAGGGTCAAGCATGGGAGTGACCATCGTGAAGGATCTGGAGATGCTGTATAACGCGATGGCCGATGCCTTCAAATGGGACAAGAATGTCCTGGTTGAGGAATACCTCGAAGGGACTGAATTTTCGTGCATTGTTCTGGAGGGTGAAAATGGGCCGGATATCCTCGGGGTCACGGAGATCCATCCACAGAGTGATTTTTACTCATACGATGATAAATATATGCCGGGGAGATGCAGTAAGTTTACGCCCCCCAGGAATATTCCCGCCGACGTGGTTGATCGGATTAAAGTGGATGTTATCAAGGCCTTCGAAACACTGGGATTCAGATCATACGGTCGTATAGACGGATTTGTCGTGGATGATGGCAAGGTCTTGATTACAGATCCCAATTCATCTTCGGGAATGGCGCCTTCCTCTTTCTTCTTCGAACAGGCCGCGGAAGCAGGCATGCTTCCATCGATGATAATATCAGGGCTTATAGAGGCCTCAATCAGGGTTCATGAAGAAAAAAAGGGACCATTATAGTCGGAAATAGTGACAAAGGATACAGTAAAACTCAGCCCCGCTAAACGGGGCTTACAAATCTATCTAAAAAGGCAGTCTGTGAAGCTGGAACATCAGAAAAAGATACGGGTTGGCATTATAATGGGGGGAATCTCTTCAGAGAGAGAGATTTCTCTTGAGAGCGGGAGAAATATATTCAGCAAGATAGACAGAAAGGAATATCTTCCCATATCCATATTTATGGATAGCACCGGTCTTTTGTGGGAAATACCGGTCAAGATGTTGATGAGGAATTCTACCGGAGATATCGAATGCGACCTGGAGGATGAGGCGAAAAGGATTCCGTATGAAGATCTGAAGACTTTTGTGGATATAGTGTATCTGGGGCTCCACGGTAAATACGGCGAAGATGGCTGTATTCAGGGGCTTCTGGAGCTTCTGAATATTCCCTATGTGGGTTCCGGTGTCCTTGCCTCGGCGCTCGGCATGGATAAATATGCCTCCAGAAAAGTCCTCGCGATGAGCGGGATAGATGTTCCCCGCACGATTGCTGTTTCTACGGAGCGATGGGAAACCGGAAGAGAAGATATCTTCAAGGAGATAGAAAAAGAGATCGGTCTGCCCTGTGTTGTCAAGCCTGCCCGTGAGGGGTGCAGTACCGCTGTCAGAAAGGTTTTATCGCTGGAGGATGTCTGTGACGCGGTTACAGATGCCTTCGATTGGGACAATGTGGCTCTGGTTGAAGAATTTATTGAGGGAATGGAGGTAACGTGTGGTGTTATAGGAAATGATTCGCCTGTTGCCCTTGTGCCTTCCGAAACTATACCGACGAAAGGAGTACTTTCGCTGGAAGACAAATTCCTGTATGGTCAGGGAGAGAACAAGACGCCCGCAAGATTGCCGGAGGATGTCCTGAAAAAAATACAGGATGT
>CAYLXS010000100.1:1381-5138 GCA_964387765.1 uncultured Syntrophaceae bacterium | reverse complement strand
CTTCTCCACCTCGATGTCTCGAGGTTACTCCTAAGTTCACTTGCGTTACGGCCTGTATCTTTGTTATTAAAAAATTATGATCCATGATTACTCGAACTCCGCTCTCTTCAGCTACCAGGGAGTACGGACAATTCCCCGGGCGGGACTTTAACCCACTGGAGATATCCATTGTTACTGCGTACCACAAGTGCATTTATTAAACCAAAGGAAGAGAAAAGGAAATTACAATAGCAGAAGATCCGAAACCATTTCTGGAAAGTTTGCGGGATGCGCTTGAGGAGGTTTTGTTGAATGACGGGTAAAATGACTTTAAGGGGTGTGGGACCGAAGTTTGCGGCCTTATCGGCTATTTACGGGATGACAACAGTCATTGTAAACTGGCATTTTTACCCGTTTTTCCAGATTGACACTGTACCATATTGGATATTGCTAATGCTTGGCATTCTTTTTATTCTAATCGGAGTTCCATTTCTCATTACTGCAATATTAACTGTGGCACGCGCATACAGGACGAACAAACTGGTTACAGACGGCATTTATAAATTTTGCCGCCATCCTCTGTATGCGGCATGGGTGGTTTTTATTGTGCCAGGGATAGTCCTCCTGGTAAGCAGCTGGATAGGATTGACCGTTCCAATATTCATGTACTTCATACTGCGTATTCTGGTACAGGAAGAAGAGGCATATATGGAAAGTGTATTTGGTTCGGAGTATCTTGAATATAAGAAGAATGTGCCATGTATATTGCCTGTTGGCTGGATAAAATCTCTCGTGAGGAATATATGAAAGCAGCATACATACCTATCTTGCCCATGACGATTGTTGCCGAAGTGATGGCAGTAAACCCGTTAAAGGCATCAGAGGAAT
Organism: uncultured Syntrophaceae bacterium; assembly: GCA_964387765.1. Lineage (GTDB taxonomy): Bacteria > Desulfobacterota > Syntrophia > Syntrophales > UBA2210 > UBA2210. The sequence goes on along the minus strand of CAYLXS010000100.1, from coordinate 4,271 downwards.
TCACAAGATTGTAATTTAGACCGCCCCGATCGGGGAAAATCCAAAGTCAACGAGCATGGCGCTCGTCGAAGTTTTCACCGTGGTTTTACAACGGCCGAGAAACCACGTTCCGCCTGGATGGAATTTTTACCACTCCGTTCAGAAGAGGAATGGCCCGCGTGACCATATCGCTGTTGTCCTGTGAGGTGATGCCAATGTAATTATCCTGGAGGGTTAGATTTTAGACCTTGTCAACCTCTGCGATATTGATCTGGCTCGCTGTTGATTCTCTCTTTTCTTGCGTTGTTGTCTGTATGAGGGTTATATGTCTCTAGTTTATTAATTTTTTCCTATACTTTCAATACACTGTCTCAAGGCCTTTTGCATAACCATGGCCGCCAGCAGGGCGCAATGCTCATGATCCTTAGGCATTTTACCCAGATGGTCCAGGATAGCACTTTGGTTTATACCGATACACCCGGGCACGGTTTTCCCCTTCGCCATCTCCGTTGCGACAGAGCAGGCGGCGATACTGAACATGCACCCATCTGTGCTAAACTTTGATTCCTCGATTTTACCATTCTTTACACGAAGAAACATCTCGACTGTATCCCCGCAGTCACCTGTTATCTTCGCGTAACCATCCGGGTGATTTATAGCGCCGTAGTTACGTGGATTGGTTCCACGTTCTACCAACAGCTCTGAATAGATTTTCACGGCCTTTTCATAGGCCATCCCCATCATTATCTCTTCGATCTGTCTATCGGTTTTCATGCGTCGTCTCAGTGGTCGCAGGTGTTGTCTCCCAGCTCAAGGACACTGTCCATGTACGATAGAACGATCTTCTCGGGGTCATCGGCGGGCGCGCCCACGGAAACGGTAATGCCACTCTCAGCAAAGAGCTGTTGAGCCTGTGTCCCCATGCCTCCCGCTATGATAACATTCACACCCTTTTCGCCAAGCCACCTAGGAAGAAGGCCGGGCTCATGAGGAGGAGAAGGAGCCTTTTCCTGTCCGATAATCTTTTTATTCTCAAGATCAACATCAAAAATGGCGAACTCTTCGCAGTGGCCGAAGTGAGCGGAAAGATGTCCCTCTACAACCGGTATGGCTATCTTATGTATGCCTTTTTTCTCCTCTTCTTTGGATGAAACATCTTTTGTCTCAGGTTCGGTCTTGTCGCCCATCTGCAGAAGGGGCTGAACCACCCCTGCAAATGACTTCGCGGCCTCTGTCTTGCCATAATGATAGACAAAAGGTTTACCGTCGTCAGAGGCCTCGACGATTTGCGGATCTATGGGAATTTTGCCCAGGAAGGGAACTCCCATCTCACCGGCCATTTTTTCTCCTCCCCCTGTCTTGAATACGTTAATTATTGTTTTGCAGTTGGGGCATACAAGGCCGCTCATATTTTCCACAACTCCCAGTACAGGAACACTGAGTTGTATGCAGAAATTGATGCATTTTTTTACGTCATTGATAGACAGATTCTGGGGGGTAGTTATAATGACTGCTCCGTCTATGCCGGGAATAAGCTGGGCCACCGAGAGGGGTTCATCCCCTGTTCCGGGAGGAAAATCTATAATCAGATAATCCAGATCTCCCCAGTTTACTTCAGTCAGAAGCTGTTTGATTACCTTCATCTTCATCGGACCCCTCCAGATAACCGCATCGTCCTTATTCTGGAGGAGAAAACCTATGGACATAACCTTGAGCCCTTCGCTGAACTCTATGGGCAGGATGGCCTTGCCGTCACTTCCGGGATGCTTGCCTTCGAGGTTAAGCAGTGTAGGAATGCTCGGACCGTGAAAATCAGTGTCCAGAAGACCCACCTTGTTTCCTTCCAGCGCCAGCGCGACCGCAATATTGGCAGCCACCGTGCTCTTTCCCACGCCTCCCTTGCCGGAGAGCACCATGATCTTGTGCTTTATCTTACCCATGCGATCAGCAAGCTCTTTGCTTTCTGTAATTGCCTTTAAGCTATCAGCAGCTTTGTTTTTTTCTTCACTCATTTTCTCTGTTCTCCCCTTCGATTATTGATTTTTCTGGTTCAGTGTCCGGAGTAGAGCCTTTTTCCGTAGCGTCTCTTCATGCTTATCAGTTTTTTGTCCACAAGTTCCTGTACGTATTTGACTACTTCATTCCGGTGGAGTCCCAGTCCCGCGGATATGTCATCTATGGAACAGGGACGTAGCTTCACCAATTCAAGAACATCTTCTCTAGTGGAAGAAAATTCACTAAGACTATGCACTTTGGTATAGTCCGCGATAACCTCACAATTCCGGCCGAAAAAGGCTGAAATTTCCTCCATTTTTCCCCTGTTCACCAGACCCGCGAATTCTTCAGCCGGTGTTCTTACTGTGGTATTAAGTTGGATACGCTCCGGTGCGATGTAATCCGTCAGACTCTTTATTTTTGAAATCTCGTCTTCCGTGTCGGTTATGCCACCCGTTATGAAAACCTCCAGCCATACAGGTCCCGTAAATTCTTCCCGGAGCAAGTGCAATCCCTCTACCACTTCTTTAAAAAGAATACCACTGTGGGGACGGTTTACACGCAAAAAAGTTTCTTCACTGCCAGCATCCAGTGACGGGATGATAAGGTCCGCTCCGGAAATGGCACTACGTACCTCATCGATCCAGAACAAAGAACCGTTCGTGAGAACCGCCACGGGGATATCAGAAAATTCCTTAATGCCCGAGATAATATCACTGATACGGCTGTAAAGCGTGGGCTCCCCCGATCCTGACAGGGTGATATAATCCGGCCGCGAAACCCTTTTCAGCTTTTCCTCTATCTCTTTCAGCACGGCACCGACCGGAAAATATTCCCGCCGATCTATTGTCTTTGTGGTTGTAACCCCAAGTTGGCAATAGATACAATCATAGGTGCATGTCTTGAAAGGGACAAA
>CAYLXS010000100.1:0-1281 GCA_964387765.1 uncultured Syntrophaceae bacterium | reverse complement strand
TGCATCCTATCTTATTGGCGATAACAGGGCACTTTGTCTGGAGCAGGAAAAATATATTTTTGTCTTCTTCACTCAGCGACTCATAATTCCCCTGCCCCTTCGACAGGATAATGTCCGCACTGTTATAATAATCGAGAAATTCCCCGGAACATGCCTCCGGCACTACGCCGGGAAAGTCAACTCCCGTATCGATTACTCTTACTATATCGGTCATACCGACAAATCTTGCGTCTTCCATGGTGGCATCATTGATAACGGGGCCGCCCCTTACAACATAGGTTATGTCGAGCTCTGTCTCTCGCAGAAGGAGTCCTATAAGTATCTTATCCAGCACTATCTCTCCGGCATTGTCACCCAGATACAGTAAAGTGCCGGCTTTTTTGAGGGACTCTTCAAATGACGCGCAATCAAAGTAAGTCGAATCCTTCTTTGTAAAATCACGGAATATATCCTGCATGCTGTTCCATTTTCGCTCGGGTCCCATGTCAATGAGATTTCCCACGGCAGCCAGCTTTAATGCGTCAGACAGGGGCGAGGATGACCCGTCAATAAGACCGGCCAGATTCTCTTCCATGTCAAGTACCTGCTCATTGTGAAGACGTTTTATCTCCCGGTAGGGATCATCTTTACCGGTAGCCTCTCTGATAGTTCTGTGAATCATACTGCCAATTTGTGGAGGTGTCTCTTCCCTGGAGATCTCAAGCAGTTCTGCCATTACACAGTTCAAAACGTCTCTCTGAATCTTTTCGTCGGCGCCTGATATCCTGCTTGCCTCCAGCGCCTGCCTTAAAAAACAGGGGAAACAGTCCAAAAATATTTTCAAGTTGCAATTCCTTTCTAACTAACCAAGCTCATGAAGCACGCTCTGCCAGACAGCCTTTATATCGCCGGAAACAGCGCCGTCGGTGTATTCCACAACACTGGTCTTCATTATCTGAGCCTCTGTAATGGCGGAATCGTATCGTATCCTTCCCGCTGTTTTAACACCGTGTCCTTTTGCCTCTCCTTCAATCTGTTTCGTAATATCGGGGTTTAGATCCCACTTATTGATGCACACAACCGTCGGAATTCGAAAATGCGAGGTGAGTTCCGCTACCCGCAGTAAGTCGTGCTGACCTGAAAGCGTAGGTTCTGTTACAACCAGTACGAGGTCAGCACCCGTTATGGATGCAATAACGGGGCATCCTATTCCCGGTGAACCGTCAACAATTATGTAGTCGAGATCATCTCTACCCGCAATATCGCGTGCTTTCTGACGAATCAGCGTTACCAGTTTCCCCG
>CAYLXS010000099.1:0-5159 GCA_964387765.1 uncultured Syntrophaceae bacterium | reverse complement strand
TGTAAGAAAAATCCCCCGTCTTATGCAAAGACGGGGGATTTTTTTGTCTATGTGGAAGGATTTTCTATCCGGCATTCAAATAAAAAATGTACTTGCATGTAACCTGTTCTGTACAATACAATGATCAGGGAACGATAAAGATTTGGCTTCCACTCTTTTAAACAGAAGGGAAGGTGCGATGTCAGTTATAGGGGATAATATAAGGGAAATAAGGGAAAATATTGCCGAGGCGGCCCTGAGGTCGGGGAGGGAACCTTCCGAGGTCAGGCTGATGGCCGTGACCAAGACGGTGGATGATGACAGGATACTGGAGGCTATAGAGGCAGGGGTGGATATAATGGGTGAGAATTATATCCAGGAGGCAAAGAGAAAGATCGAGATGATGGATGTGGATGTGAAGTGGCACATGATCGGCCACCTGCAGTCCAATAAGGCGAAATACGCGGTCAGACTTTTTGATATGATCCACTCCGTCGACCGGATGAAACTGGCTATGGAGCTTGACAGACGATCTGCGACAGCAGGGCGTGTGACAGATATTCTTATCGAGGTAAATGTCAGCGGCGAAGAGAGCAAGAATGGTATTTCTGCGAATGAAGCTCCGGATCTGATCAGTCAAATCTCGTTGCTTGACAATCTTTCTATCCGGGGACTTATGACGATGCCACCATGGTTTGATGACCCCGAAGATGCCAGGCCTTTTTTTGTAGCCCTCCGGGAACTGAGGGATAAGATTATCGCGGAGGATATAAAAGGCATTGAGATGCGCGAGCTTTCAATGGGGATGTCGGGTGATTACCGGGTTGCCGTGGAGGAGGGTGCAACCATAGTAAGAATAGGAACTGCCATATTCGGTGCACGGGTGTAGCAGTGGGATTGTTTTAATCGTCTTCAGGCTCCTGACCTTTGTATATAAATCTTTCAAGCAGTCTGTGATAAGGTGTCCAGCTTGATTCATCTCCGGAGTTGCTTATAAATTCTCCGAATGCGTTCATTTTTGCGTCGAGGTCATCTATAAAGTTTACAATGAGGGCTTCTATCGTCTTGGGTCGTTTCGGAGATCCATATTCCAGTGTTCCATGGTGACTGAGAAGTATGTGCCGAAGCTCAAGCGCGAGCTGTTTCGGAAACCCTGCGATCTCGGGAATTTTCGCGTCCACGAGTTCCACGGCCATGACGATGTGTCCTATAAGCCGTCCTTCATCAGTATAGTTCATGGAGCCTTTGAACGAAAGTTCGTAAATCTTTCCAATGTCATGCAGGATCCCGCCCGTTATAATAAGATCTCTGTTCGCTTGCTTATAATGGTTTGCCGTCAGATCGATCATCTGTGTCACGGACAGGGTATGCTCAAGGAGACCGCCTATATAAGCGTGGTGAAAACCTTTCGCGGCCGGCGCCTTTTGAAAAGAATCGGCTATCTCTTCATCGCTGAATATAAGCTCCAGCAGGGCCTTCAGGTGCGGGTTGCCTATTGTGCTTATGATGTTCATGAGAGACTCAAACATTTCTGAGCTGTCTGATTTGGATGACGGCAGGTAATCCGCAGGGCTGATTGCCGGATCATCTACGACGGCAATCTTTGAAATGGAGAGCTGCACCACATTTCTAAAGCTCACCGCGTAAGACTGTATCCGGATTACATCCCCTGTCTGGAATATGTTGTTCATCTCGGTTGCCCTGTCCCATACCCTTCCATCTACTTCGCCTGTCGTATCTCTGAGCTTCAGATTCAGATATGGGTTTCCCTTCTGGGATATAGCCAGATTTTTTTCCATAACGAGAAATATATCGCTGACCCTGTCTCCTGCGCGTATGTCTTTTACGTAAATATCTTTTGTGTTCAAAATGTTACCCGCCTTTCATTGGAGTATATCTTAAACGATCCCTTCCTTACATGGCCTATGAGGGTTATGCCAGCGTTTTTTAAGATGCTTACGGCCTCGGAAGTTGGAACTGAATGGGAAATAACGATCGGGATGCCCATTGTCCAGATCTTTTCCGCAATTTCCGAGGAGACTCTTCCCGTCTTGACTATAATCTTGTCGGAACAATCAATGGCATTTATCAGGGTATATCCTCCGAGCATGTCGATGGTGTTGTGCCTTCCAATATCGTCTCTTGAAACAATTATACCCTCTGTATCTGCAAGGGCTGAGCAGTGAGTGCCGTGCGTCATCCTGTGGAGTTCTGATGATGACAGCAGGTGTTCCACGAATTCCAAAACCTTTTTTGCGGTTATGAAGATATTGGAAGTGATACTTTCTTTGTGCTTATCCGATCCCGCCTCCCTTGCGCCGCTGGACATGACGAATATCCCCGAAGGACCTGGCTTTGGGATGACCCCATTTCTCGTAGTAACATCGACCCTCGATCTTTCGACGGATGTCGTTATCTTTCCAATATCTTCTCGAACCCTGATAACGCCGGCAGACCGGAGAAATCCAGCAGCAAGTTCTTCAAGGTGGATTCCTGTGCAGGCAATGGTTGCGACCCTCCGGTCGTTCAGGAATATTTCTACAGGCTCTTCTCTTATAACAGATTCGGAAATCAGGGAAGCCTTTTCATCGCTGTAAAACTTTACATCAATTTTTTTCGTAGGTGCCTTCAATTCCCTTCCTCTCTTAGTATCCGGTGATCTTTTACCCGGATGGTCAGTTTCGTTTTATCAAAAAATTCCATCAGTGGAATTATAAACTTGCGCGACAGGCCTGTCATCTCCTTGAAACTGGCTGGTGATGCCTCACCGTCTCTGACGAGAAGTTCCCTATAATCTTTTTTCAGCCTGTCGATGGACTCTCTGTAAAAGTATAGATCTTCATTGATCTTGACAAGAGTTTTTGTATTGATCATGACAGTTAGGAGATTGGTTACGATGTTCCTTTCCTTTGGAAATTTTTCCATGATTTCTTTTTTTGAGGGAGGAGTAAGTCCGGAAATGCGATAAATACCGGCAATCTCTTCCCTGAGTCGCATTTCTTCGTCTTTCAGGTTGACTCTGTGTCCTTCGATCCGGACATTCTCCTTTTCCGCGACTATCTTTCCGTCCACTTCCAGGTCTCTGACAGCTTTGTTAAACAGTCTGGGATTGATGTAGTCCCCGAGAGTTATTCTCAGTTCCTCCCTGGAAAGCCCTTCCTTCAATGGATGCTTTTTGTGATATGCCTCTATCTCAGACATTACCCTGTCCTGAAAATCCCTGTATACTCTGGGAGAGAAAACCCTGTGTTCATCCCGGTCCAGTAGCAGGGCAGTCTTCTTCGACAGCATGTTTTCAAGAATCTTTTTCTGCTCGCCGGGCGAAAGTCCTGTCCTTATCGAAAGGCTCCGGCTGAGAATGCCGTCAAGTCCGGCTCTTTCCAGTATTATATCTGTTTTGTCTTCACCTGTCCCCCGGTTGAGTCTTTTTTCTTCGCCCGCTATTGTGTGTTTCCTGCGTTTCTTTGCAAGGGGATCTATTATCTCACCACCTCCCACAGTGGTGATTGGAGAATAACTTCTTATAACAAACCTGTCTCCCGACATGGCCACCACAGGAGTTTTAGGGATTACCTGCGCGTAAGTTTCTTCTCCGGGCTCGATTTCCTTCCTGTCCGGTAGTATGATCCTCGAAATCGTTTCGCTGGTCCCGGTATGGAATCTGACAAGAGCCCTGTTCTTCAGTTTTTTCCCGGCTCCGGCAAGATATTTCATATGAATATCCAGGCGGCTTGATGCCTCAAATGTGGAAGCGCGAGTGAGAACATATCCTCTCTCTATTGTTGTCCTGTCGATTCCCTGAAGGTTGATGGCGGTTCTCTGGCCGGCCTCCGCCATCTGGAATGTTTCGTTATGAATCTGTATGCCTCTTATCTTTGCCTTTGCCCCGGAAGGCATGATTTCCACCGTATCACCGACCTTTATTCTTCCGGATGCCAGTGTCCCGGTCACCACAGTGCCGAAGCCCTTCATGGTAAATACCCTGTCTACCGGCAGTCTGAAGAGCCCGGAATCTGTTCGTTCATCCAGTGTGGAAATGATTTCGCCAAGCGCCGCAAGAAAATCCGGGAGGCCAGTGCCCGTGATCGATGACAACGGGATTATCGGTGAGGCTTCCAGGAAGCTTCCCTTCAGGAAATCTCTGATATCTTCCTGTACAAGGGCCAGCCAGTCTCCATCCACCATATCTGCTTTTGTGAGGGCTACAAGTCCCCTGTTTATGCCGAGAAGCTCACATATTTCTAGATGTTCCCGCGTCTGCAGCATTACACCTTCGTCCGCCGCGATCACCATGGTAACAAGATCTATTCCCCCGGCACCGGCGACCATATTCTTCACGAATTTTTCATGACCCGGGACATCTACTATCCCGATCTTCTGTCCGTTCGGGAAAATAAGAGGGGCAAATCCAAGCTCAATAGTAATCCCGCGTTTTTTTTCCTCTTTCAGTCTGTCGGTGTCTATGCCGGTGAGTGCTTTTACGAGCGCGGTTTTCCCATGATCGACATGTCCAGCTGTGCCTAAGATAATATGTTTCATGCTTCTCGTCCGGCGTCCATCGTTATTGAGTGCATTTCCTTCTGTACTTTTCGGGGCAATAGCAGAAACTCATGGTTTATACAAGTGGATTGTCTTTCGGGTTTTGTAATATCATTTCGGTTATGTTATAGAAGTTCCTTCGTTATGAGAATATTAGGCCTTGATTACGGAGAAAAGAGAATAGGGGTAGCAATCTGCGATGAGTTGGGCATGACTGCCAGGGGCATTGCCACTATTGCCAGAAAATACTGGAAGAAGGACATTGAACAGATAGCAGGGCTTGTAAGGGAATATAGTGCCCGGAAAATAGTCATAGGATATCCTGTCAGGCTGGATGGCACGGAGGGTATCCAGTGCGAGAAGGTGAACATGTTTGTGGATGCCCTTAAGAAGGGCATCTCCGTGCCTGTTGAGAAATGGAATGAAGCCCTTTCTACGAAAGAGGCGGAGGGCCTGCTCAGAGAGGCGGATATAAATCGCAGAAAGAGGAGAGGGGTTGTTGACAAGCTTGCGGCCGCCATTATTCTCCAGGATTACCTGGATCATAATCCATGACTCGAAAAAAACTTTTTACGAGTGCATCAAACTCAAAACCAGAAACCCTGAGGATAAAGATGAACACTGTACGATGGATTAAAATA
>CAYLXS010000098.1:0-5292 GCA_964387765.1 uncultured Syntrophaceae bacterium | reverse complement strand
AGGCCATGGAGAGTTATGGCGGCTATGCCTGGGTGGAAGACAACGAGCCGAAGGGCGCAGTCTTTGCCTTGAGATTCAGGATGGTGAAGTGATCAGGGTCGGGGGTCGGGGAGTAGCGTGGGGCCTCTGTGCCCCACAGATATGTTGCCCGCAGAGGGGCAACGCTACGGGAAACTGGAAACTAAGCACGTTATGCGTTGCGGGTTGCGGGGAAATGATGATGGAGGAGTCTATCAATACTTTTAATGGCAACAATATCAAGGAATCTGTCGAGGCAAAAAAAAGTCTCAACGATTGAAGCTCCCCGCCGCAAGTAGCGCGGAATGCGCTCGCTGTTCAATTCAACCGCATAAAAAAGAAACTCCTTTCCACACGTATCCGGGAACCCAAGGAAACAGCGCGTACCTCCCACAAAATCTCCCGAGAACCGGCTGAGACCTTGCAGTCATTATGACTGTGAATATTGAAGGAATCAGCTCCACGATGCTATGAAGTAATCGGGGCTCCGTTTTTAATCACCTCTTCGGCAGCAGTTAATTTGAGGAAATCCGGCGTTCACTTTCCAGGGCGCTTTTTTGTTGAAAACTGGCCTGCTAAATGATAGCTATTTGAATCTTTTGTGTCTGTACCACCCCATACCCTTAGAAATATGATATGCATAAAGATGGGTTCGAAAAGACATTAGAAGAGATATTCCGGGAAAGGGCTGACGTTCTTTATCGTACGGGTGAAGCGCTCTCCAATGCCCTCCGAAAAGAAAAAGTTTGGACAGAGCTCATGCGCAGGTATAGTAAGAAAAGAACCCAGATGATCAATAACCACCTCATGGCAAGGGGTATTACTGATGAAAGAGTCCTGAAAACTATGGGAACGCTCCCAAGACATCTCTTTATAGATGAAGGCCTCCAGGACCAGGCCTATTCCGATAACCCTCTCCCCATAGGTTCCAGACAGACCATCTCTCAACCTTACATCGTGGGACTCATGACCGAAGCGCTTGAACTGAGGGGAACCGAAAAGGTACTGGAGATAGGAACGGGCTGCGGATATCAGACAGCTATCCTGGCGGAGATGGCGGAGATGGTATTTTCCATTGAGAGGATAGCGTCTCTCGCTTTCAGGGCGCAAAGAACACTGGATTCGCTCCACTACCACAACATATTGATCAGGGTCGGAGACGGAACGTATGGATGGAGCGAAGAATCCCCGTTCGACGCGATTATAGTCACTGCCGGCGCTCCGGAAATCCCCGAAACCTTCAAGAAACAACTGGCCGTCGGAGGAAAACTTGTCATCCCCGTCGGCGGCCGGAGCTCACAGGCATTGTTGAAGGTCACTCGCCTGTCGGAAGAACCGGATGACATAAAAACAGAAGACGTCTGCGGGTGTCGCTTTGTTGACCTGATTGGAGAACACGGGTGGAAGGATTAACATAGGGAATGCTTAGAAAATTATACGACTGGGTTCTTCACTGGGCTGAAACACCCTATGGATCATGGGCGCTGTTTCTGCTCGCATTTGCGGAATCGAGTTTTTTCCCTGTACCACCCGATGTCCTGCTGATAGCCTTGGCAATATCCATTCCTGCCAAAGCATTCAGATATGCATTGATATGTTCTCTGGGATCACTTCTGGGAGGTGTTGCCGGATATATGATCGGGTACCAGTTTATGGATCTGGTCGGATTTCGTATAGTCGACTTCTATGGTTTCGCGGAGCAATACCAGGCTGTGGGCAACCTGTACAAAAGATACAACGCGTGGGCCGTTGGGATAGCCGGTTTTACACCTATTCCCTATAAGGTCTTCACCATATCGGCAGGCGCGTTCAAGATAAATTTTGTAATTTTCCTCATCGCTTCAGCCATAAGCCGGTCCGCGAGGTTTTTTCTTGTAGGGTGGCTGATATATAAATTTGGTCCAGGAATCAGACTGTTTATAGACCGTTATTTTAACGTCCTGGCCTTTGTCTTCGTGGCGCTCCTTATCGGAGGTTTCATATTAGTTAAGTATCTTTTATAGGATGGGGTCCTGTGTTACGCGATAAAAAAACACCTTTTATATTCCTCTTTATTCTGTTGTTCATCACTGGCTGCGCAACCACATCCAGGACGAGCGGCGTTTATCACATGGTGAAAAAAGGTGAAACCCTGTGGAAAATATCCCAGGCATACAATTGCGATCCCGCCAAACTTGCCGAGGCGAACAACCTGCCTGACAACCACATCGAAGCAGGGAGCATAATATTTATCCCCGATGCCGCAAGTACGATTTCCATCAAACCCGGCACGACATCATCACACAAGGCAGATGATACGACAAAGAAGGGATCTCCCAAGATTGTTCAAAAAAACAGGGCGCCTGCCTCCAGAGATGTACCACAGAAGAGTGCACCCAAATCCTACAGGCCCCGTTTTATATGGCCGGCAGAGGGTAAGGTATTCTCAAAGTTCGGCATATACAAAGGAATGCGACATAATGGAATCAAGGTAAACGGAAAGGATGGAATGCCCGTTCTTGCCTCCACGGGTGGAACTGTAATACATTCCGCGCCCATCAAATATTATGGAGAAACCATAGTTATAAAATACAACAGCACCTACTCAACGGTTTACTCCAACTTAAAGAAAAGGACGGTACAAACTGGACACACCGTCAAAAAAGGGGACACGATAGGACTTATGGGAAAAGAAGAGAAGACCGGAAAATCATATCTGTACTTTGAAATACGATACAAAAACAGGGCAAAGAATCCCCTTTATTATCTGCCCAAAAAGAAATGAGGAGAAACGGGAAACAATGAAACTGAACAATGACATCTATGCTTACGAGTGGACGAATCCGTTTGAAAACAACTGTAACAGCTTTTTCATAGGAGGGAACGTTCAGGCACTTATAGATCCGGGTTTAAAGCTGTTTCTCCCCGATCTTCTGAAAAAAATGGAAGCGGACGGGATAGATCTGAAGAATATTAAATATGTAATAAACACCCATTCACACCCTGATCACTTTGAGGCATCCGAGGCCTTCGATGACGACAAAAATATAAAGATAGGATTACACCAAGACGGGATGGATTTCCTGGATGATATAGGTGGCCAGATGTATGGGCTGTTCGGATTAGATGCCCCGAAAGTCCACATAGACATGGTGCTGGAGGAAGGACCCATCAAACTCGGGGATGAAGATTTTGAGATACTGCATGTACCCGGCCACTCGCCGGGATCGATCGCCCTGTACTGGCCTTCGAGAAAGGCTCTCTTCCCCGGAGATGTAATATTCAATCAGAATGTTGGAAGAACAGATTTTCCCGGAGGTGACGGTGCCCTTCTTAAAAAAAGTATCCTGACACTATCAGGGCTTGATGCCGACTGGCTCTTCCCTGGCCATATGGAAGTCATCACTGGGAAGGAGAACGTAAAGCGCAACTTCCAGTTTGTAATAGAGCGCGTCTTTCCCTACATATAAGAAAGTTATACACCACCGGATTTTATTAAAAGTTTTAGATCTGTCTGCGGAAAAATCTGAAGGAAATAAGGATTAAAAGACTCTGAAATGAAAGGAAAAACCTGATGAACAAGAAAGATTCCTTTTATCCCGACTGGTATGAAGGCATTCCTCCAGCCAAATCGTACAGGACTATCCTTAAGTGGGGCGGCATGGACAAGTTCAAGCATCCGAACAGGGGACTGTATAAACTGATAAAAGAGACCTTCGACATGACGGACGAGGATTTCAGGGCGCCGCATGACATGGGTCTGGAAGAAGTATCTTTCGATGTATCCTCAACATTATCCCGGGAGAATATCGATACTTTTAAGAAAATCGTCGGAGATGAAAACGTCAGAACTGACGATTTCTCGCGGCTCGAAGTCGCATACGGCAAGACCACGTATGATGCATTCAGGCTCAGAGAAGGAATCGTGGAGAATCTCCCCGGTGCGGTGATCCACCCAAGGAATAAGAAAGATATTTCGGAAATAGTGAAATACTGCAACGGGGAGAAGATATCTGTATATGTCTTCGGAGGTGGTTCATCGGTTACAAGGGGATTTGAGTGCATGCGGGCAGGAATCACACTTGACATGAGAACTCACATGAAGCGCATACTGAAGTTAAGCGAGGGGAATCACACAGTTACGGTAGAGCCGGGGATCTTCGGACCGGATCTGGAAAACGCCCTGAACAACGCTCCACAGGAGTTCGGCGCGGAAAGGTCCTATACCTGTGGGCACTTTCCGCAATCCTTTGAATATTCTTCAGTCGGGGGATGGGTGGTTACAAGGGGGGCCGGTCAGAACTCCACCTATTACGGCAAGATAGAAGATATGGTTGTATGTCAGGAATATGTCACTCCCATAGGAACAATAAAAACAGGGGAATATCCCGCGTCCTCGACCGGTCCTTCCATCGACCAGATAATGATAGGAAGCGAGGGAACCTATGGAGTCCTTGTCTCCGTGACGCTGAAAGTGCGCCATTATAATCCCGGAAACACCAGGCGTTTCAGCTTTATCTTCAAAAACTGGGGTGACGCTATCAACGCGGCGAGGGAGGTAATGCAGGGAGAATTCGGCTACCCCTCAGCGTTCAGAGTGTCCGATCCTGAAGAAACAGACGTGGCCATGAAGCTCTATGGCATAGAAGGTACCATTATTGACAGGATACTGAAACTGCGCGGATATAAATCAGGAGAAAAATGCATCCTCCTGGGAACAGCCGACGGCAGTAGGGGGCTCACCAGACTTGTAAAACATAATGTCCGTAAAATATGCAAGAGATATGGGGCAATGTATACAACGGGTCTCGTCGCCAGAAAATGGGAGCATGGAAGATTCACCGATCCTTACATGAGGGAAGACCTGCATGATTTCGGTGTTATCATAGATACGCTTGAATGTGCCGTCAACTGGGAACAGCTCAAACATGTTCATAAATATGTCAGGGAATATTGCAAGAGCAGGCCTCGAACGGTCTGCATGACACATTGCTCTCATTTTTACCCGCAGGGAACCAATCTTTATTTCATATTCATCGGAAAGATGGACAAAGATGAATTCGTGGATTATCACAAGGGGGTTCTCGATGCTATTCAGAGATCAGGAGCCGCCATGAGTCATCATCACGGGATGGGAAAACTGTTCGCCCCATGGCTGGAAGGCCAGATTGGAAAGAATGAGTTAAACGTATTTAAAGCGCTGAAAAAACATTTTGATCCCAACAATATCATGAATCCCGGAGGAACACTCGCGCTGGACATGCCTGATTCCGAAAAAAGGTTTACGAAGAAGGA
>CAYLXS010000097.1:0-5294 GCA_964387765.1 uncultured Syntrophaceae bacterium | reverse complement strand
CAGTATCGCCGGGTTGGAGCGCGGCGAAATAGACCGCCATATTCGCCTGGCTTCCAGAGTGCGGCTGAACATTTACATGATCGGCGCCGAAGAGTTCTTTTGCACGCTCTATGGCAAGGTTTTCCGCGACATCGACAAATTCGCATCCACCGTAGTATCTCTTGCCAGGATATCCTTCCGCATATTTGTTCGTCATAATGCAACCCTGGGCTTCAAGTACCGCCTCACTTACAAAATTTTCCGAGGCAATAAGCTCAAGCTTGCCGGCCTGCCGTTTGGTTTCATCAAGTATAGCCCGGGCTATTTCCGGATCTCTATCCCGCAAAACGGACATTATTTATCTTCCTCCTCAATATTTTTTATCTTGTCGAGCCGCCTCTTGTGGCGCCCACCCTCAAATTCAGTATTTGACCACACCTTGACAATGGCTGTCGCCGTCTCCACGTCCGTGCGCCTTCCGGCGAGAATGAGTATATTAGCATCGTTATGCATCCTGCTCATGCGGGCCGTATCAGTGTCCGTACAGAGGGCAGCCCTTACACCGGGAAATTTGTTTGCCACTATTGACATGCCCACTCCGGAGCCGCAGATCAGAATCCCCCTCTCAAATTCTCCCGAAGAGATCGCACGGGCCACCCTGGCAGCAAAATCGGGATAATCTACAGAATCCTCACTGTAAGTACCGGCATCTACCATCCCGCCGAAAGACTCTTTGAGTGCTTCCTTTAAACTAAATCCGGCATGATCGGATCCTATAATAATCTTCAAGATGGATTACCCTGACTTTCAAATTTCTTAAACACAACAACCGAATTGACACCGCCAAATCCAAAAGTGTTCGACATGGCAGCCTTGATCTCCCTGGGTTGCGCCGTGTGTGGCACATAATTCAGGTCACACTTTGGATCGGGATTATCCAGATTTATCGTAGGAGGCACAATCCCCTCCTGTATAGCCTTGACCGAAAAGATGGCTTCAACACCACCTGCGGCGCCCAGCATATGACCAGTCATGGATTTTGTCGAGCTGATAGCAAGTTTCCTGCTGTGCCCGCCGAAAACCTCTTTTATCGCGTCCGTTTCATACATGTCATTAAGAGGTGTCGATGTGCCGTGCGCATTTACATAATCGATATCTGTGGGTTCCATCCCGGCATCCTGAAGGGCAAGCCGCATGCATCTGACAGCCCCCGCGTGACCCGGAGGCGGTGCCGCCATGTGAAAGGCATCGCTGGTTGATCCTGTTCCGGCAATCTCGGCATATATCCTGGCGCCTCTTTCAAGGGCATGAGACAGCTCCTCCAGGATCACTATGCCACATCCCTCACTTACGATGAAGCCGTCCCTGTCCCTGTCGAATGGTCTGCTCGCCCTTTCCGGTTCCTCGTTTCTGGTTGATATCGCCCTCATGGCGTTGAACCCCGCTATTGTAAGAGGGGCGACAGCAGCCTCTGTGCCACCCGTTATGATGGCATCAGCGTAACCACAGGCTATTGTTCTGAAGGCATCGCTGATGGCGCTGTTGCCCGAGGCGCATGCCGTTACGACACAACTTATGGGACCTTTGGCGCCGAACCGTATGGACACATGTCCCGGAGCAAGGTTTGCCAATACCGCCGGAATTGCAAAAGGAGACATCTTTTTCGGTCCCAGGTTGAATATGGTCTCTTTTTCCTTTTCCATGGTGGCCAGGCCCCCTATTGCAGAACCCAGTATAACACCCACCTTCTCCGCATTTCTGTCATCTATAACCAGACCGGAATCGTTCAATGCCATCTCTGAGGCCGCCAGGGCATAGATTATAAAATCATCCAGTCTGCGGCGCTCCTTGAAATTTACAAAGGTCAGGGGATCAAAGTTCTTTAATTCGCCAGCTATTTTTGTCTTGAATCCGGTTGTGTCGAACTTGGTAATCTCCGCAATACCGGATCTTCCGGAACATATTCCCTTCCAGGTATCTTCCAGACAATTACCCAGAGGACTTACAATACCGAGCCCTGTTATCACAACTCTTCTCTTTGACATTATGACTGTGATATTCTTCCCTTTATATAATCAATAATATCCTGGACTGTGCGTATCTTCATCAGATCGTCATCCGATATATCTATGCCGAAATTGTCTTCCATAGCCATAATCAGTTCAACTATGTCGAGGGAGTCAGCCCCGAGATCGTCTATAAATGCGGCATCAGACACACATTCTTCCTCTGTTATGTTTAACTGCTCAATAATAACTTCTTTTACCTTTTCATCTACATTAACCGTCATTTAGATCCCTCCTGATTGTATTTCAAATTGCATGCCATAATACTTAACTATATTACAGTCCCGATAAATCGGAATTACATGTAAAGTCCACCATTGACTTGTATCACCTGTCCGGTGATATAATCGGCCTTCCCGGAAACCAGAAAAGCCACAACACCAGCGACGTCTCCCGGCGTCCCGGTTCTCCCCAGTGGTATCTGGTCTATTACCTTTCCCCTGTTATTCTCCCCAATGGATACTGTCATATCGGTTTCAATAAATCCCGGCGCGACAGCATTGATACATATATTTCTTGAGCCTAATTCCCTGGCCAGAGATTTCGTCAACCCTACAATTCCCGCCTTGGACGCTGAATAACACGCCTGCCCGGCGTTCCCGGATATTGCTACCACTGATGTTATATTTACGATCCGTCCCCATCTCTGTTTCATCATGTATCTGATTGCGGCTCTGCAACAGTTGAAAACCCCTTTGAGGTTTATGTCTATGACATTATCCCACTCTTCAGGCTTTGTCCTTACAAATATGCCATCTAAAGTTATGCCGGCATTATTTACGAGGATGTCGATCCTGCCTTTTTCTTCCGTTATGTTCCTTATGGCATCCTGAACAGCATCGAAATCTGACACGTTAAAGCTCAGCAAACTTCCTCTGCCTCCATAGCCTTCCACAATCTCCAGCGTCTCGCGGGCCGCCTTTTCATTGCGGACATAGTTTATGAAGACAAAAGCCCCCGCGCGGGCAAGCTCCACCGCAATAGCTTTCCCAATTCCCCTCGAACTGCCCGTTACCAGCGCTATCTTCCCATCCAGAGGTTTTCCGCCTGGTGTTTCCATATATACCTTATTTTTTAAGAATGATTTCTATACACGCCCTGCCGGCATTTTCTTCCAGGGCGCCAGCGAACTGAACACTCCGTAATCCCGACCCGTCGGAACTGTCAAGAAAAAAATGTGAGACTATGCCGCATTGTCATCATTAAAGAAATCGATTGTCGCTTTTAGAGAGGCCATATTTTCTATATTAACTGTTTTGATACGGCTGTCTATCCTCTTTATAAGACTTGACAAGGTCCTCTTCGGTCCTATCTCGGCTACAATCCTTACCCCCATTTTGTACATTCGTTCTACCGTTTCCTGCCATCTTACGGGAGAATTCAGCTGCCTTGCCAGGAGCTTTCTGGTAGTATCTGTTGAATGCAGAGTTTCCGGATCAAAGTTCGGTATTACCTTTACCCTGCATTCCTTTATTAAGACATCGCCAAGATCTTTTTCCAGCTTTTCCGCCGCTTCGTCCAGGAGACTGCAATGGCATGGAACACTTATGGGAAGTCTGATACCCATCCGGGCGCCTTTCCTCTTCGCCAGCACTATGGCCTCTTCGACCGCTGATGTGTTACCAGAGATAACAAACTGACCCGGACTGTTGATATTTGCCAACGCGACCACTCCATGGTCTCTGTCCGTATTTTCGCATATCTCCTCAACGGATCCCCTGTCAAGACCAATAATGGCCGCCATACAGCCTTCGCCCTGAGGCACCGCTTCCTGCTGGTATTGTCCCCTTGCATATACGAGTTTGACGGCATCGGAAAAATCAATGGCCCCTGAGGCACACAGAGCGGCATATTCTCCCAGGCTGTGTCCCGCCATAACTTCCGGCTCTATACCTGTTTCCTTTTTAAATACCCTGTAGAGGGCAATATCCACTGTCAATACTGCAGTTTGAGTGTTTGGCGTTAAATCGAGGACATCCTGCGGCCCTTCAAAGCAAAGCCTCGCAAGATCGGTGTTGAGAGCTTCTTCCGCTTCCGCAAAGGTTTCCCTTGCTTCTTTAAACCCTTCGTACAGTTCCCTTCCCATTCCTACGTATTGTGAACCCTGACCGGGAAAGACTATGCCTAAGTTATCCATAATGCTTCACCCTAAGAGCACATACCCCGGGAAAATCTATTCAACGGAAATAACTTCACGCCCTTTGTAGAAACCACAGTGGGGACATGCACGGTGGGGCAGTTTTGGTTCATTGCATTGTGGACATACGGAGGTGGTGACAGCTTCAAGGGAATCGTGGGTTCTTCTCTTGTTTCTCCTTGTTCTCGAATGTCTATTGGTTGGATTTGCCATAGTACAACTACCTTTCCTTCTTCGCCTTAAAATTTTTTAACGCAGCAAATGAACTGCTTATCTGCTGCGTTTCATGATCACACTTATCTATATTAAGATTTATCCCACAGACGGGACAAAGCCCCTTAC
This sequence comes from uncultured Syntrophaceae bacterium, assembly GCA_964387765.1. Classification (GTDB taxonomy): domain Bacteria; phylum Desulfobacterota; class Syntrophia; order Syntrophales; family UBA2210; genus UBA2210. Next base: position 770 of record CAYLXS010000097.1, on the reverse strand, counting down.
AGGAAACATTGCAAAGGGGTTTATCCGAAACCTGCAGAACAATCTGTTCGACTACAATCTGACCCAGATCTATTATATCATCTTCATAATAACTATATTCCAAGTCTTTATATGTCAGTTCCAGATCATCCTTCTTCAGATCGTCAGCGGGCATGAGAACATATTTGAATTCAATCTCTGCGGGAAAGTCAAATTTTTTCAGACATCTGCAACACTCAAGCTCAACGCCGACCTTGATTCCTCCTCTGATTGACACATTCTTCAAGACCTTTTCAACAAAGCATCGCACGTCAATCTTCTGCACGCAAAAACCACAATCATCGCCCATCGGCAGGGACCGGTGGAACCATTCTCCACTTTTAGAGAACCGGAGATTCAACCCCTCTTCCGGGATATTTGAGATGTTGATCTGCAAAACTTGTCCTGTTAAAAATATGCCTAAAAAAAGAATGCAACATAATTACAAATCTGACCTAATGTCAAGAAAATTCTACAATTCTTTGGGTAAAAAGCAATGCCGCAGGATACAAAGCGCAACCCCCGCGGATAATTATTTTCTGGTTGAAGGCGCACATTAAATCTTCCAGATACTGAAGAGTAAGGAACAGCTGTGAAATAAATCTTGACTTTTCAGTGTTATTTGTCTAATTACCGCCACTTCAAGGCGATTTTCACTGGGGGGGATCGTCTGCTGGCAGGACTCAGGCCTCTGGAAGTTATCATCCAGTCTCTGATCCTGGTACCCCCACTATGGTCCCATCGTCTAGCGG
>CAYLXS010000096.1:0-5378 GCA_964387765.1 uncultured Syntrophaceae bacterium | reverse complement strand
CGACATCAGGTGGCTCACGGCACCGTCCAGTCCATCCAGGGTGAGCTCAAACATGGGAAACACTTTCCGTATAATATCGGCAGTCCATGTACTCTCCCATGCGCGTCTGGAATGCGGATTAAGCCAGACGCAGTGACGAAAGGTCTGAGCAAGAAACCGGAGATTCTCAATGCTGGGGCTTCGCTTTTTTTCCCCGAAATAGATGGATCCCCCCTCAGACATCAGTTCATAAGGCGCCATGCTGGCATCACCTACGATAATAATCCTCGTTTCCGGGTCTTTCTTTATAAAATCTGTAACCAGCTCCGGTTTGTGGTATCTGGCTGTGTCTGACCAGACCATGTCATAAATGGTGTTATGGAAAAAGTAGGTCTTGAGGTCCTTAAACTGATTCCTTGTGTAATCAAAGAGTGTCTGCACAAGTGGAATATAGGGATCCATGGACCAGCCACCATTGTCTATCATCAGGATAACTTTCAGCCGGTCCGCGAGGCGACGGTCAAAAATGATTTCTATCTCACCGGCGTTTCGCATGGTTTCATAAATTGTTTTTTGCACATTGACTACATCCATGGGACCGGAAGGTATCATCCGGCGGAGCCTTTTTAATGCCTCTCCAATCTGTGACTGGGTCAGGGGACCCTCCTGGGAGTAATCCCTGTAGCGCCGGTCGAGGGCTACCTTTGTGGCTGATTTATTTCGCGAAATGCCCCCAACACGCATACCTCCGGGATGATAACCGGAATGCCCCACGGGTGAGGTTCCGCCGGTGCCTATCCACTTGTTGCCGCCATGATGGGCCTCGGTCTGTTCTTTGAGTCGGTCGAGAAAATATTTTTCCAGCTCTTCCGGGGTAAGTTTGCTCAGATCTTTTTCATCTACGTCGAGGGCGGCGGCAACAGCGGCCGGATTTTTTAACCACTCTTCCAGAAGTAGCTTTGCCATTTCACTGAGTTCTACGTCTTCGAGATCGGGCAGCTCCACACCTTCGAAGTGGTGCGCGAACACCTGGTCATATACGTCGAAATATCTTTCACTCTTGACTAATATGGCACGGGCAACAACGTAGAAGTCCTTCAGGGAGTGGATGAGCCCCATACAAAGGGCTCGCTGCAGCCTGAGAAAAGATGTTGGGGTTACCGGGATTCCACGCTCCCTCAGGTTATAGAAGAAACTGACAAACAAGATGTTATCCTCCTGTACACCTGCTTCATTAACGATGCCGGGCAATCGCTTTCGTTGCCACTTTAAGGTCCGAACTCTTCTTATAAAGAACTCCAGGGTAAGGAACATCCCCTCGGTCGAGAAGTGACAGCTTGAAATCAGGATCGGCTTTCAGCGCTCGTATCCAGTTTATGAGTTCTCTCGTGGCAGGTTTTTTCTCTATGCCTTCCAGTTTCCTCAGAGCATAAAAGGTCTTGATACAGGCATCTGTTGTCTCTCTACCCAGATCAGGAAAATGGACGCCGATAATCATACGCATGGTATCCTCGCCCGGGAAGGCAATATGATGGAAATTGCACCGTCCGAGGAAGGGATCGGAGAGATCCTTCTTGGCGTTTGAGGTAATGATGATAACCGGACGATGCTTCGCGGAGATGGTTTTGTCTATCTCGATAATATCGAACTCCATCTGATCGAGAACATCCAGCATATCATCCTGAAAATCTGTATCGGCCTTGTCAATCTCGTCAATCAGGAGTACCTTCCGTGTATCCGCGACAAACGCCTGTCCGATTTTCCCCATCTTTATATATTCTTCAATATTACTGACATCCTTGCTGGAATCACCAAATCGACTGTCGTTAAGACGCGTCAGTGTGTCGTACTGATACAGTGCGTCCACCAGTTTCATACTTGACTTGACATTCAGGACAATCAGGGGCATGTCGAGGTTCTCCGCGATAGCGTAAGCCAGCATAGTCTTACCCGTTCCTGGCTCACCCTTGAGAAGAAGAGGCATCTCCAGGGCTATCGAGACATTAACAATCTTGGCAAGCTCATCATCCAGAACGTATCTGCTTGCACCCCGGAATCTGTTAAAGTTATTTTGAACCATAATATTCTAATCCTCTTGTTATATACTCATCGTTGTGAATAGTGGCCTGTAAAATCTGGATCTTGAATCCTAACTCATAGATTACGACCATAGTCTTGCTTCCCGCAATGATAACCATGAACTTTTTCTACACATCTCTTGTCCACAGAGATGCCATGGCAGGCCCGCCCCCAACGCACAGCGATGCACCGCCAATGGTTTTATCCATTTTTTCCAGTTGATAATAGAGAGATACTATTATGCGAAGCCCGGTGCACCCGACCGGATGTCCCAGCGCTATTCCGGAACCGTTGAGGTTAACATTGTCCAGACTGAGTTCTATGCCGAAATTCTCTTTTAGCATCCTGCCCACGCCAAGGAACTGTGAGGCGAAGGCCTCATTGATTTCCCAGTAATCTACATCCCCATATTTCATGCCGGCCTGTTTAAGACACTTTGGAATGGCAACTGCCGGCCCCAGTCCCATTACCTTGGGATCAACACCCTCACCGCAGATATTTATCAGTTTCATAAGGGGTTTTATTCCCATTTCAGCGGCCTTATCACTGGACATAATAATTACCGCCGCGGCAGCGTCATTGATACCGGAGGCGTTAGCAGCCGTCACCACTCCATCTTTCTTGAATGCAGGCGACAGCTTCGCCATAGATTCGAGACTGGCGTCGGGTATCATATGCTCGTCGGTATCGAATATCTTCACGCCCCTCTTCGACTTGATTTCCACCGGGACTATCTCGCGCTTGAATGTGCCATCCTTGACGGCCCTGGTGGCCCTCTGGTGACTGATCAGGGCCAGTTTATCGCATTCTTCACGGGTGATAGCGTATCTTTCAGCTATATTTTCCGCCGTTATTCCCATGTGTCCCGGAACAAGCTCATCGATCAGGCCGTCATGGAGCATATGATCCTCTATCTTGCCAGGTCCCATTCTATAGCCCATTCTTGCCTTGGGGATCAGATAGGGAGCATCTGTCATACTTTCAGTCCCTATCACGAGGCCGATCTCGGTCTTGCCAAGCATGATATTATGGCAGGCTATCTCCATTGCTCTCATTCCAGACGCACAGTTTTGATTGACGGACACAGCTGAACTCTGGTGAGGAAGACCTACTCTCATTCCCACCTGCCTGGCTGGAAGTGAACCCTGCATCGCTGGAAAACACTCGCCCATAACTATCTCATCAATAATCTCCGCGGAGATACCAGCCCTTCTAACGGCTTCGTTTCCTGCGGTTATGGCAAGATCTCTTGCAGTTACATTCTTCAGGCTGCCCATAAATTTTCCGATCGCAGTTCGACATCCAGATACAATAACAACATCGTTTATCACAATATAACTCCTCTCTTATCTTGATATTATAAGACTCTTAAGACGGTCTTTTATTCCCTCAGGCAATGGCGGGTTACAAACCACACTATATCACTCTCCAATCCACCAAGGTTCTTTCGGGGGTTCATACCAGAATATTACTGAAAATGAAAATAAAATGACGAAATCGCCGTGAAAATCTGCCGGATTCTGTGCAGTACTATACGGCCGCAAGCTCCTCAAGAGATTCGCAGTCGAGCACTTTTATATGTTTACCCTTTACGTCTATTATACGCTCTGCCATCATCTTTTTCAGTACACGTGACAATGTCTCCGGGGTTGTCCCCAATATCTTAGCTATCTCTTTCTGATTAACTGCCAGTTCAACATTGTCCCCCTTCCTGCAATCTTTTTTCAGGGTTGAAAACAGCAGAAAAGAGGCGACTCTCTGAGGAATCTTCATCAGTGACAACGTTTCGATCATGGTCATGGAATCCTTGAGCATGCAGGACAGGACAGATATCATATTGAAGAGAATCGTAGGATCCTGACGGCCTAATGTCTCAACCGCATCGGCGGGAAAGATAAGGAGGGTGCTCTGTTCAATGGCCATGGCATTTGCCGGGAATATGAAGTCTGAGGAAGTTGCGCACATTCCGAACAGCTCACCCGGACCAAACAGGTAAAGTGTCTGCTCCCTGCCGTCAACAGAATTTTTGAACATCTTTACCCTTCCCCGGACAATCATATAAAATTCGCGAATCTTGTCATTTTCACCTATAATAAGTTGTTTGGTTCTGTATTTTTTCTTGCGCGTAAAACCTGCCAGGGCCTCAATCTGCTTTTTTGACAGGCCTTTGGTCAAAGGAACAGAACTGAGAAACTCGGTGGTATCCATAAATTTTCCTTTCATACGAAAAGTTGATGTGTATCAATGATACAAATCAATGATACAAACAAAAAAATATTGTATAAGCCACGCGCTGACTATAACAAATGTTATAAATTATTCAACAAAAAACAATATAAGAAGGAGGAAAGAATGAAGAAGGCTGATGTAGTTATTTTGGGAGGATTGTCCGGAATTACAGCCGGCGTAAGTTGCAAACGCCACTACCCTGAGAAGAAGGTGATCCTTGTCAGAAAAGAAGGCACTATCCTTATTCCATGCGGCATCCCTTATATTTACGGCACAGTGGGAGGTCCGGAGAACAATGTCATACCGGACGGACTGCTGGAAAATAACGAGGTAGAACTGATAAAGGGAGAGGCAGTGGATGTGGACAGGACGAACAAGATTGTTTCTCTCGCGGATGGCGAAACCATAGAATACGACAAGCTGGTATTTGCCACAGGTTCCGGTCCCCTCGTGCCACCCATTCCCGGTGTTGACAAGAAGAATGTATTCGCCGTGAAGAAAGAATTTGGCTATCTGTCCGATATGCTGGAAGCCATGAATAAGGTAACGGATCTCGTGATAATCGGCGGCGGTTTTATCGGAATGGAGTTTGCCGATGAATGCAGGAAGGGAAGAGACATCAATGTGACCGTGGTAGAGGCACTTCCCCACTGTTTACAGATGGCAATGGACAACGAGTTCTGCGACGAAGCACAGGCCAAACTGGAAGAGGCGGGTGTAAAAATACTGGTCAATGAAAAGGTCGAGACCATACTCGGAGATGACAGTGTAACCGGTGTGAAACTGGCAAGTGGCAAAGAGATCAAGGCGGATATGGTAATTCTTGGAATCGGCGCGGTTCCCAGCACGAAACTCGCAAAGAAATCCGGCCTTGAACTGGGCTTTCATAACACCATAAAAGTCGATCGCTACATGCAGACGTACACCGACCCAGATATTTACGCCTGTGGCGACTGCGCCAGGAAGGTATCCTTTTTCGACGGAAGGCCAAGCGCTATAATGCTTGCGTCTGTTGCTGCTTCGGAGGCGAGAATCGCCGGAGCAAACCTGTTTTCGCCAACCCACCAGAATGATGGGGCTATAAGCGTGTT
>CAYLXS010000095.1:0-5515 GCA_964387765.1 uncultured Syntrophaceae bacterium | reverse complement strand
CTAGCATATTAAAGTACAACTGTCACCTGTTTTTTGTATTGACTTTTCCATTGCAAAGGGGCAGAAAAAGCTGGTTGACAAAACTTTAAGGAGGATGGTGGCATGTATGAAAAGAAACCGTGGCTTAAGTTTTACGAAGATGTTCCTGAAATTCTTGATTATCCCAGAATCAGTATGTTCGAATCCCTTATGCGTTCAGCCAAAGCACACCCGGATTCCATAGCCTATGATTTTATGGGGTATACCTGCACATACAGGAATTTCTCCAAAGAGATAGAAAGATTTGCCAGCGCACTGACAGCCATCGGACTCAAGAAGGGCGACCGCATTACCATATCCATGCCCACAACGCCTCAGGGTATCATCTGCTTTTACGCAGCAAACAAACTCGGCGCGGTGGCAAGTATGATCCATCCCCTCTCCACTGCCGCCGAGATAGAGTTTTACCTGAATGTCAGCAAGAGCAAATTTGCCATGACGCTCGATGCGTTTTACGGCGTTTTCAACAAGATCCTTGATAACACCGGTGTTGAAACCCTCATCCTGACAAAGATAGGCGATTATCTTCCGGCATTGAAAAGGTTCGGTTTTTATATCACCAAGGGGAGAAAGATACCGAAGGTGCCCGGGGATCCAAGGATCAAATGGTGGAAAGATTTGATGAAAAGAGACTACCCACCGGCACCTGAAGTCAAAGTGGACACAGACGATCTTGCGGTAATTCTCTACAGCGGCGGCACCACAGGCTTCCCGAAGGGCATCATGCTCTCTAATATGAACTTTATAAGCGAGGGAATGCAGGTAGCGGAGTGGGGAAGAATGAAAGACGTAGAAGGAGGCCCCTCCATACTTGCCATACTTCCGCTATTCCATGGTTTCGGCCTGGGAGTGTGCGTGAATGCCGCTTTCATGGGGGGAGGCAAGAGCATTCTTGTCCCCACCTTTACGCCCGAGACAGTCGCAAAACTTATCAAGACCAAGAAGCCCTCGCTTATGGTAGGGGTTCCGACATTGTACGAAGCCCTCAGCCGCAACTCAGATTTCAGAAGCGCCGATCTCAGTTGCCTGAAGGCTACCTTCAGCGGAGCCGATACACTTCCAAGGGTGGTAAAAGAGAGATTCGAAGAAACAGTCCGCAAGAGTGGGGGCAGTGTAAAACTGCTCGAAGGTTATGGTCTGACTGAAGCGGTTACTGCCATTATGGCTACCCCCATAAATGATTACAGAGAAGGAAGCGTCGGCGTGCCCTTCCCGGATATGCTGGCAAAGATAGTAAAAAAGGATACCACCGAAGAAGCACAGCTGGACGAAGATGGAGAACTGTGTGTCAGCGGCCCGGCGGTTATGTTAGGATACCTCGATCAGCCGGAAGAAACTGCCAATACCCTGAAAAAACATTCCGACGGGAGGATCTGGCTCCATACAGGTGACATCGCCAGCATGGATAAGGATGGATTTTTCTATTTCAAACTGAGGTTGAAAAGGATGATAAAATCATCCGGAATGAATGTATATCCGGCGCAGGTGGAAGATATTCTTTACAAGCACCCGGATGTGGAGGATGTCTGCGTTATAGGAGTACCTGACAGGGCACAGGTCGAAAAGGTCAAGGCCTTCGTGATCATGAAGGATCCTTCAAAAGAAACGGAGGAGATGAAAGAGGAACTCATTGCTCACTGCAGAAAATCCCTGATTAAATGGAGCTGCCCGAGGGAAGTGGAATTCCGCAGTGAACTTCCACAGACCCTTATAGGAAAAATAGCATACAAGAAACTCGCGGAGGAGGAAATTGAAAGCCTGAGGATAAGGGGCGAATATACGGGGGAATAAATCCCCCTGATCTCCTGATATATCAAAAATGTGCACGGAAAGGACTAAAAGATGTCCGAGTATGGCATTCGTCTTGAATTCACGAATCATGTTGCGGTTATCACCATTGATCGCCCGCAAAGGATGAACACTTTTAATGAGACAATGTGGTCCGAACTTGAGCGGGTAACAGCAGAATTGCGGGAAAATCTGCCACGGGTTATTGTACTGACTGGTGCCGGCGATAAGGCGTTCAGCGCCGGTTTTGACGTCAATATCGATAACCCGCAAATCTCCAATCTGGTCGAAGCAGTCCAGAAACATGATCGCCCTCCTGTCGAAAAATTGATAAGACATATTCGTACAACGGTTGACGGTTTAGTATGTTTGCCCGTTCCTGTCATCGCCGCCATCAATGGCAAGGCCTATGGAGGAGGAGCAGAGCTTGCGGTTAGATGCGACTTGAGAGTTATGGACTCTGATGCTGTTATCAGTTTCTCAGAAGTCCACCTGGGGCTCATGCCGGATTGGGGCGGAGCAGCAACGCTTGCCCGACTGATTGGTCCAGCAAGAGCCGCCGATATGATACTCACTGCCCGGGAGGTTAAAGCCCGGGAAGCACTTGCTCTCGGCTTAATCAATCGCGTAAGCTCACCAGCCAAAGTCCTTGAGGAATCTGTCGAGCTGGCTGAAACAATTGCCGGCAAAGGGCCACGAGCTGTACGCTCCGCTCTGGAGGTAATTCGATCAGCCTGCGGTATGTCCCTACAGGAGGCCCTCGAGCTGGAAACAGAAAAGGCGATTGCTCTCATCACATCAGGAGAATGCTACCATGGGATATCGGCCTTCCTCTCAAAGGAGAAGCCCCGCTTTCCGGATATAAAATGAATAGATACCCCCGGGTATGCCCCAACAGACAGCCGAAAGAATAATCGACCAGACATGATATTGCAGGCAAAAGGCCACCGTCCGCTCTATCTTTTATTGACATGTCCGCCTCCGTGTTTTATAGAACTCTCCATGAGTATACTCTATATGATACGACACGGTCAGGCATCATTCGGAGAGCATAATTATGACAGGCTTTCCGAAAAAGGTCTGCGACAGGCCGGAATTCTGGGAGAGCACCTGATCAATACGGGGCTGCGCGCCGACGCAGTATATTCCTGGACCCTGCAGCGTCAGCAGGCAACCGCGCAAGAGGTCATCCGTCGTTTTAAGGAATGCGGCATTGATGTGCCGGAGCCTTCTCTGTGTGAAGCCCTCAACGAGCTTGACGCTCATGCCATTGTAGTATCTCAAATCACCGACATGGTCAGCGAGAATCCGTCTCTGAAAGATGATCTGGAAAGGATATACACCGACGATAAATCCTTCAAGCGAATCTTCGAAGTGGCAATGCTGCGATGGGTGTCGGGCGATTTTGAGAAGCCGGGTATCGAATCGTGGGACACATTTTCATCGAGGGTGTGGAAGGGGATTACAGAAATCATGTCAAGACATAACGAGGGGGAAAAGGTTTTTCTGTTCACCTCGGGCGGCCCCATAGCCGCGACAATGCAGAAACACCTCGACCTGTCCAACGAGCACACAATCCGACTCAGCTGGCAGATCGTCAATACATCCATCACGAGGTTTGTGTATAACGGCAGTGGAGTCGCCCTGGCAGGTTTTAATGAGATATCACACCTTGAGCTACAGAAAGAAAAGGATATTGTAACATACCGTTGAGGAGACTATGGACATAACCAATAAATCGGTGAATGTAAGATTAGAGAAACCGGGGTCGAAAGACACATAAATCAGGAAAGAGCGTATTTCTCTAATCTGCGGTACAGTGTGTTTCGAGAGATGTTCAATTTTTTGGCAATCTCATTTTTTGGGAAATTAGCTCGCAACATTTTTAATATCATTCTACGTTCCATCTCTTCCACAGACATTATTTCGTAATCATCTCCATTGTTTTGCTGACTATGAAGAATATCTGATGGAAGGAGATCCAGTGTGAGTTCACCTGTTCGGGCACTTCCGGGGTAATAAATTATGGAAACTATCATGGTGGAGGATCCCCAATCATGGAACAGATTGCTATAACCTCGCAATATGATATTAACTTAAGAAAGAGTCTGGTCAAATCTCTCGCAGGCATAGAACCATTAAAGGCGGGCATGTTAAGGAAACCGTAGGTAGCCCGGTCTAAAGAGGGTTGATTTTTCGTTTGGCTTAAAAAGGATGGGCCCGGAAGGATCTGCAAAAACAGGAGATTTAGTATGAAGATTGATGACATTCTACGTGTACTTATCATTGGCGCAGGTACTATGGGACAGCAGATCGGGTTTGTCTGCGCCATGCACGGCTATGATGTAGTTCTATACGATATTGATGAGGCAATGCTCAATAAGGGATTGAAAAGGATACAGCAGCTCGGTTCGCAATTCGTGTCATCCGGACGCATCACACAAAAGGATGCGGATAATATAATGACCCGGGTGACCGTTTCAAACGACCCGGCTGATGCGGCCAGGGATGTGGATTTTGTGAGTGAATGCGTCCCCGAGGACCCGGGTCTCAAGGGCAGAATTTTTGCCCAGTTCGATAAACTCTGCCCTGAGCGTGCGATCTTTACCACCAATACATCCACGCTTGTTCCCTCCATGTTTGCCGAGGCAACTGGGCGGCCGGAAAAATTCGCGGCCTTTCATTTCCACGATGTGAGAATCTCAAATGTAGTGGATATCATGCCGCATCCGGAAACTTCTCAGGAAACCATTAATTTAATCCATGATTTCGCAAAAAATATAGGTCAGCTTCCCATCATGCTCCACAAGGAAAACCGTGGCTACGTGTTTAATTCCATGCTCTCTACTCTATTCATGTCAGCGCTTACCCTTGCCTCAAAAGATGTGGCATCGATCGAGGATATAGACCGCGCATGGATGGGCGTTATGCACACACCCATGGGTCCGTTTGGCATCATGGACCAGGTAGGTCTTAAAACGGTATGGACCATAACCGATTACTGGGCCAAAGCGCTCAATGATAAAAATTTTCAGTTTAACGCAAATTTTATAGAACAATATGTCAAAAAAGGGAATTTGGGGACAAAGACAAAACAGGGCTTTTACTCGTACCCAAACCCCGCGTATGGACAGGCCGGGTTTTTAGGTAATGACGAATAAAACTCGGGCGTTAAGCAGCTTTGCTGATTACGGGAGTTTGTTAGTCTTTAAATGAGAAATTCTCGACAGGCAATCGAAAAAAATGGCACTCTGCAGTTTGTATAACCACAGAGTGCCACTTTGTCGATATCAATGTTTAGTTTTTACAGTGCCCTTACATTAGCGGCCGCGGGGCCTTTCTGGCCCTGCTCAACATCGAACGTCACGCGCTGACCCTCTTGCAGAGACTTGAAGCCTTCGGCCTGAATCGCGCTGTGATGGACGAAAACGTCTTTGCCGCCATCCATCTCGATGAATCCAAAGCCTTTTCCGTCATTAAACCATTTAACGGTACCTTCTGCCATAATCTGTATCCTCCTTTCTTAAATTTTTCAAAGTCGGATTATCATTGTGGCAAAAATAAAAAGGCCACCATATATTTTCAAGGACATGGCGGCCGGTCTTCGCACTTCAAAAATGTCTCTATCCAACTTGCAGAGCTAATATATAGATATTTTACCAAATGTCAAGGATTAATTATAAATTGT